>CAYMKQ010000070.1:0-11769 GCA_964391175.1 uncultured Gemmatimonadaceae bacterium
TTGCGGGAAAGCATTTCGAACCTCCGAAAGACCGGGTGATCAGTACGGAGAGAAGAATGCTTCGGAGCCGATGGATTACCTGTCGGAGATTGCTGGAAGTTCGCTCGGGGAACGCCCGCGACGGCATGAGGGAAATCCCTACATCGCGGATCTACCGTGCAGTGCCCGGCCTCGGCGCGATCGTCGCGAGAATGACCAGTTGCTCGTCCCCGGCGCGCATTCCGTGCAGCTCGCCCGGATCGCAGGTGACGATTTGCCCGGCGCGGACCGACCGCTCCCCTTCCGCACCGGACACGTTGCCGCTTCCGGCGATGACCGACAACATCACCGTCGAGGGATTCGTGTGCGGCGCGACCGTCTGCCCCGGCTCTATTCGGAAGATTACCAGCCGCGCGTCGGCAGAGTCATGCACGACCGCCGTGGCAGGCCGATCGGCACGGGCGGAGACGGCGCGCGCGGCTTCGGCCAGCAGGTCATACGCCTTCACTGCGGACCCACCGCATCGCGAATCGCCTCGAGCAACGAGTCGAGGTCCACGCCATCGCGTCGCGCAGCTTCGGTCACCGAGGCGTTGCCGCCGCAGCACGTATCTATGCCGAACCGGTTGAATATCTCCATCGTCGCGGGATACCGCTTCATCGCTTCGTTCACCGACAATTCCTGGTCAATGCTCAACGTCTGATTCATTCTATTCTCCGATTTCAGTCATGGTCTCGTATGATACGCCCAGGCAGCCATCACCGGGGCCACTGAAGCCGACGAAGCACGAACGGTCGGTCCCACGGGGCCGGCCCGTTTCGTTTGGCCACACGTTTGTGACACCCAGCGGCCCTACCCTTGCAAACAAGACATGCCAGTGCGCCCCGACGACCGACGAGGGGGCTACTCACCCAGGAAATCGCAGGGAGTTCGCTATGATCGGAACAAACACTTTCAAGGGAATCGCGCTCGCGTGCACGCTGGCCGTGGGCTCGGCTTGCGGCGTCAGGACGACGACGACGGACCTCAATCCATCCGTCAACCGGGCGCCGACGTGCGCGACGGCAATAGCCGTCTACAACAGCCGGTCCGAAGTGCCGTACGACTATTACGAGCTTGCCTGGATCGAAGCCGAGGGCAGCTCCGTCTGGACCACGGACAATCAGCTCCAGACTCAGATCCGAAACGGCGCGGCCAAGGTCGGTGCCAACGCGGTGATCGTAAACCCGGTCGAGCAGGCGAAGACCGGCATCAAGGTGCTCGGTGAAGTGATCGGAACGAAATCAGCGACGCAGAAGGCCAGCGCGCTCGCCATTTACATGCCCGGCGACCAGGCGCGCGTCGTCCTCGCTTGCGGCACCAGGTAGAAAGCTGATCGCCGCGATGACCGAGCGGTTGATCGGGATGTGAAAACGCGGGTTGGCGAATTGCCGGCCCGCGTTTTCCTGTTGCCCTACGAGGCCTTTCGCTGCGAATTCCCCTCTCCGAGTGACTGTACGATGATGAAGACAACGCCTCTGTGCTCTCTGCTTCTCGGCTGTGTGCTCGCGATTCCTGCCCAAGCACAAGTCGACCGCGGTTCCGAAGGACTTCGGCCTCCAGGCTGCGGCACCGCCGGCCTGAAGATTCCGGCGCGGTTCTGCGCGACTGTGTTCGCGGACGGAGCGTCCGGGGCGCGTCACATGGTCGTCGCGCCAAACGGCGATGTCTTCGTCAACATGCAGGGGAGCAGAGCGGCCGCGGCTGCCGGCGGCTCAGCTAGCGGAGGAATCCTCGCGCTACGCGACACCGACCGGGACGGGGTCGCCGACATGCAGCGGCGTTTCGGCGTGGGCGGCGGAACAGGGATCGCGCTCCAGGGGAACTGGCTGTACGCGACCGCCGGAAACTCGATCGTGCGCTATAGCGTCCCCTCGGGATCACTCACTTCCGCCGGCAAGGCTGACACCATCGTCACCGATCTGCCGATGAACGGACACCATTCGCAAAACTTCGTTCTTCAGGGACGCACGCTCTACGTGAACATCGGATCCGGGAGCAACTCGTGCCAGCAGCAGAATCGCCAGCGCGAATCTCCAGGTCACGATCCGTGCACGGAGCTCGAGACGCGAGCGGGGATTTGGGAATTCGATGCGAACAGACTGCACCAGCGGACGAGCGACGGCCGTCGCTTCGCGACTGGCATTCGAAACGCGGTGGCTCTCACCCGCAATCCGTTCGATGGATACCTGTACGCGACCGTCCACGGCCGCGATCAGCTCCACGAGAACTGGCCCAATCTCTTCACCGCCGAGGAGAACGCGGAGAATCCAGGGGAGGTAATGGTCCGCATCGATCGTGGAGGGGACTACGGCTGGCCCTACTGCTACCACGCCGTGAGTAGCCAGTCGCTCGTGCTGGCGCCCGAATATGGAGGGGACGGCCGTAACATCGGCCAGTGCTCGAGCAAGAGCCAGGCGTTGATGGCGTTCCCCGCTCACTGGGCTCCGAACGGAATGCTGTTCTACACGTCGAGCACCTTCCCGTCGCAGTATCGGGGTGGAGCGTTCATCGCTTTTCACGGCTCCTGGAACCGGGCGCCGCTGCCCCAGCAGGGATTCCGCGTCGTCTTCGCGCCGTTCCGCGCGAACCGGCCAACCGGGTCATTCGCCACCTTCGCGGATGGCTTTCTCCCCGCCCCGTCGGGTCCGGCCCGAGTTACGACGGGGCCGGGAATTCACCGGCCGGTCGGCCTGGCGCAGGCTCCCGACGGATCGCTCTACATCTCGGACGATGCCGGGGGCACCATCTACAAGGTCACGTACAGGCGCAGCCGCCGCTAACCGACGGGTTCACGGTCGCCCGGGGGGGGCGCAATCGGGAATAATAAACATTGCGCGCCGGGGGAAATGGTGAGAAAATGAGAGGCAACTTGCCCTCTCCTTCCGCGGTGACCCGACACTTCATGCCCCTCGCCAGCCTCATCCAGCGTCTGTTGAGGGGGTTCCGCTCGCCGGCGACCGCCACGGGCGGGAGATGGCGCCTCAACGGGTCCGATACCGAGAAGCGACTCAGCTTCATGCTCGAGTCGGTGCCGGTGAACCTGTGGTCCACCGACGCCCAGCTCAATGTCACCTTCTCACAGGGAGCGGGGCTCAACCTGATCGGGGCGAGCGCGAACGAACAGGTCGGAATGACGCTCTACGAAGTTCTCAAGACGCGCGATCCGGGCTTCACTCCGCTCGCCGCGCATCTGCGCGCGCTGCAAGGCGAGCTCGTGCGGTACGAGACCGAGTGGAAAGGGCGATCATTCGAGACGCGGGTCGAGCCGCTGCGTGGCGCCGACGGGCGCATCTCGGGAACGGTCGGCATCGCCATCGACATCACCGACCGGAAGACGCTCTACGAAGCGCTCCATACCCAGAACGTCTACTTCGCCGCGCTGTTCGAGAGCGCCCCGGAAGCGATCGCCATCCTCGACGAGAGCGATCGCATCTTTCGCATCAACGGTGAGTTCACCAGGCTGTTCGGTTTCACCGACGAAGAGGCGGTCGGAAAGAGCATCAACGATCTCATCGTGCCGAAAGAGCTGGTGGAGGAGGGAGCCGCACTCACCGCCAAGGTCGCCGCGGGGGAGAACGTGAGAGCGGAATCACTTCGTCGCCGCAAGGATGGGCAGACGGTATGGGTGGCGATCGCGTCGACGCCGTTCCGCGTCGGCGATGAGCCGGGCAAGGTGTACGCGATGTACCACGACATCTCCGCCCGGAAGCGCGCGGAAGAAGAGCTGCGCGCGCTGCTCCTGGTGGACGAGCTCACCGATCTTCCGAATCGCAGAGCATTCGTCACGCTCTCCGAGCAGGCTCTCAAGCTGGCGATGCGCATGGAGCGGGACGTGTTGATGATCTTCATCGACGTCGATCGCCTCAAGGACATCAACGACACCTGGGGCCATCTTGCCGGTGACCGCGCGCTCATCGACACGGCGCGCGTGCTGAGCGAGTCATTTCGTGAGGCGGACATCGTGGCGCGGCTGGGCGGCGACGAATTCGTCGCGCTCCTCACCGTCGACTCGGATCAGACGGCGGAGCTCATTTGCAGCCGCATCAAATCCCGCGTCGACACGCACAACCGGGAGACGGAGCAGGGTTACAAGCTCTCGCTGAGCGTCGGCGCTACGCGCTCGAGAGCGGAAGGGGCGGTGCTGGCGGACCTTCTCGCCCAGGCGGATTCGGCGCTATACGAGCAGAAGAGGGGTCGCGGCCGTACTCACGCGCTCTCGCGGTAATACTCGGCGTTAACGCACCGACTGCACCACTCCGCAGGCCACCCGCGCGCCACTGTTTCCCGACGGCTGTGAAGCCTGATCGTCGGGCGCGGCATGGATCACGATGGCAGTCCCATCGGAATCGAACAGCGATATCGACCCCGCCGTCAGCGTCACGCGATCGCTGGTGAAGGCAATACTGCCGCGGCCGTCCGCGCCCGCGACCAGATTGGGCGCATCACCGGCGTGCGGGCCGGCGGAGTTCTGCAATCCGTGCTGCATGTTGAGCGGATTGTAGTGCGCACCGGCGGTCGAGAACGCGGTCGCGCCTCCGTCGCATCGTCCGACAGCGTGGAAGTGAATTCCGTGCGCTCCCTGGGCGAGGGAAGAGGCCGTCACATCCACATGGACCAGTCCACCCGCCTCCTGCCAGACCTGCGCCGTGCCGACGGTCGTTCCATTCACATCGGATAACGTCGCCGTCGCGGCGGCCACCGGATGCTTCAGCAGCGCGGAGGAGCACGCGGCTAAGAGCGCGACCATCGGAATGAGCCTCAGCATCAGAAATCGTCTCGTGACCCGCATCTTCGCCTCCGTTGTTGTTGTCGCTCGGGTGATTCGGCCCGGCTCGTCAATCCCGTATACGCATCCGCGTCCAGAGAACGATCGTCGCGCAATTTCCCATCCCGCCACGCGAATACTGCGCGGGCACTCCCGACCCCTGGTACACCTCGACCCCTACTACCTCGCGCCCACTCACGAACATGTTGATGTCCCCCGGCATCGCCGACATCCAGGGCATGTCGTCCACGAAGTACTGGACGCAGCCGGAACCTCCCATGATGCTACTCACTCCCCGGCTGCTGGTCACCACCTCGCCCTGCGGCGTGTAGTTGACTCGGAGGCCTGGCACCTGGCGCAGAATGTCGGTGAGATAGGTCGGATGCATCCGCTCAATCTGCTCGGGGCCGATGTAGTGACCGGCGCCGGACCGTTGTCTCCGACTGAAGCCCACCCTGTCCAGCGCAGCCACCCGGCGCGCGGTGACGAGCACCGGATTCATGATGTTCACGTGCTTGGGCAGCCTGATCGTCACGCGCTTGGCCTCACGCGCCGTCAGATCGACAGGCACCGCGTCGGCCGCGAAGCCGAGGTGGCGTGCGACGAGCAGGTGTGTGCCGGATGGGAGATTCCTCATCGAGAATTCTCCCTTCTCGTTCGTGGTCACGACGATGTCGGTCCCGGCCAGCTCGACGCGACTTCCTCCCAACGCCAAACTCCCTTCCAGGACGACGCGTCCCGAGACAGCCGCATTCCCGACCTTTGCTCCCGAATCCGCTCGCGAGAGCAGAAGCGTACGCGCGAACAGCTCTGTCGGAGCCTCGCCGAGCGTAATGGGGACTTCGGCGGTCAGCGATGCTCCGCGTCGCGCCTGGAGCGTCGCCTCCATCGCGTTGGGCAGCCCGCACAGGCTGAACCTGCCGAGATCGTCAGTGGTGTCACGCACTACGCGCGGACTCTGACGAATTCCGATCTCCTTCGAGACCTCGATCTGTACCCAGGCGATGGAAACGTCGGCGCCGGGCACAGGCTGGAGCGTCTCGGGATCGTTGACCTGACCGATCACTGCCGATGTCCCCTGCGACCGGGGACGCACGGCGCAGGACCGGCTGATGATCGTCGCGACCGATGGAACGGCGAGCCTCACGAAGCTCAAGCTGTCCGGTCCTACGTGGAACGGACGCGTCGCAAGAGAAATCCCCAGAGTGTCGAGCAGCGGGTGGAAGATTCCGACCTGATAGGTTCCAGGTGCGAGGCTGTCGAGCTCGAACCGGCCAAGGGAGTCGGTCCGAAGAGTGGCTCTCGCTCCCTCCACGACGACATCGGCGCCGGCCAGATACCCGGCATTGAGGCTGTCGATGACGACTCCCGCAATCGACGCCTTTCCGGTCTTTCCCGTCGCCGGCTTCGCCGCGCGGGGAGTCTGCTGCGCCACGATTGGCTGCGCCGTGAAGAGCGCGGCGAGCAAGATGATCGACGGGCACGTTTTCAAGAGTGGCATCAGAGTTCGCATCAGTCTTCGAGGGCGGCCCCCGCGGCTCCCACCGTCTCCTCCGATTTCTTACCCCTCAGGAGCCGGACGAGTTTCCCAAGCGGATCGTAGTGGCGGTCGACGACGCGCTCCTTGAGCGGGATGATCGCGTTGTCGGTGATGATGATGTTCTCCGGGCAGACTTTCGTGCAGCACTTGGTGATGTTGCAGTAGCCGATGCCGTGACTCTCCTTGAGCTCGGTCGTGCGGTCGAGCACGTCGAGAGGGTGCATCTCGAGCTGCGCGACATGGACGAGGAGTCTGGGGCCCACAAACTGTTCGTGGAGATGGTGGTCGCGCAGGACATGGCAGACGTCCTGGCAGAGAAAGCACTCGATGCACTTCCTGAATTCCTGGACGCGGTCGGCGTCGGCCTGATCCATCCTCCACGTTCCGTCAGAAGCATCGGGCGCTCGAGGAGTAAATTTTCTTATTCGCTTCTTGGCGCGGAAGCTCGAGCCGACATCGGTAACCAGATCGCGCACCAGAGGGAAGGCGCGCATCGGCTCGACGGTGACGGGCTGGCTCAGATCGAGCTCGCTGAGACGCGTCATGCACATCAGTCGTGGCGCGCCGTTGATCTCGGCGGAGCAGGACCCGCACTTGCCCGCCTTGCAGTTCCAGCGGACGGCGAGATCGTTTGCGCTCTCCGACTGTATCTGATGTATGGCGTCGAGAACGACCATCCCCTCCGAGACGGCGGTCGTGTAGTCCTGGAGCTGTCCACCAGCGCCCGCGCCCCGCCAGACCCGGAACCTCGCGGTGGTCTGTGGTGCCGTCATTGCTTGTTCTCCTCGATGATCAGCTTCAGGTCCTCGCGCACCTCGACAAGAGGCTCGCGGGATACCTGCATTTCGCCCCCCGGCCCGCGGCGCACCAGGATGTTGAACCCCGCATAGACCGGATCCTTGTCCGGAAAGTCGTCACGGAAGTGTCCGCCCCTGCTCTCTTTCCGCTCGAGCGCCGAACGCGCGATGGCCTCGGACACCGTGAGCAGGTTGGGAAGATCGAGCGCCGTGTGCCACCCCGGATTGTATTCACGGTTACCCGTCACCGCGACCCTGCGCGCGCGCTCGCGGAGAGCCGCGAGCCCTTCGAGTGCGCGCCGCATCTCGTCCTCCCTGCGCACGATTCCCACCAGCTCCTGCATCATCGTCTGGAGATCGTGCTGCACCTGATAGGGATTCTCGGCGCTCGACGGATCGCGGCCGAACGGCTCGAGCGCGGCACGCGTCATGGCATCGGCCTCCGCGGCATTCACTTTCGGTGACGACTGCCTCGCCGCGAGCTCCGCGGCGAATTTTCCCGCGCGCTGGCCGAACACCAGCAGATCGGACAGTGAATTTCCGCCGAGGCGATTCGCCCCGTGCAGCCCGGCCGCGACCTCGCCGGCGGCAAACAGGCCCGGGACGGTGGACATCTGCGTGTCTCCGTCGACGCGCACTCCGCCCATCATATAGTGCGTCGTCGGTCCCACCTCCATCGGCTCCTTCGTAATGTCGATGTCCGCGAGCTGCTTGAACTGGTGGTACATGCTGGGGAGCTTCTTCTTGATATGATCCTCGGCGCCGGGAAGCTTCTCCTTGAGCCACGAGATGTCGAGGAAGACGCCGCCGTGCGGGCTTCCCCTTCCCTCGCGAACCTCGCGCACGATCGCCCGCGAGACGTGATCGCGCGTGAGCAGCTCGGGGGGACGGCGCGCGCTCTTGTCGCCCTGCACATAGCGCCATCCCTCTTCTTCGTTGTCGGCGGTCTGGTGCTTATAGTTGTCCGGAATGTCGTCGAACATGAAACGACGGCCTTCCTTGTTCACCAGGATTCCGCCCTCGCCTCGCACGGCCTCCGTAACGAGAATGCCGCGCACGCTGGGCGGCCACACCATTCCCGTCGGGTGGAACTGCACGAACTCCATGTCCTGGAGCGCCGCTCCCGCGTTGAACGCGAGGGATTGGCCGTCACCCGTGTATTCCCAGCTGTTGCTCGTCACGTTGTAGGCGCGCCCGATTCCGCCCGTGGCGAGCACCACCGCCTTCGCCGCGAAGAGCTTGAAGCGACCCCGCTCGCGATCGTAGCCCAGAGCGCCCGCGACCCTGTTTCCATCCTTGAGGAGCGATACGATCGTGCACTCCATGTGCACGTCGATCGGCTGGTGGACGGCGTAATCCTGGAGCGTTCTGATCATCTCCAGGCCGGTACGATCACCCGTGTGCGCCAGTCGAGGATACTTGTGGCCGCCGAAATTGCGCTGAAGGATGCGGCCGTCGGGAGTCCGGTCGAACACCGCGCCCCACGCTTCGAGCTCGCGCACGCGGTCAGGAGCTTCCTTCGCATGGAGCTCGGCCATGCGCCAGTTATTGAGATACTGTCCGCCACGCATCGTGTCGGCGAAGTGCACCCGCCAGTTGTCGCGATCATCCACGTTGGCCAGCGCCGCCGCGACTCCACCCTCCGCCATCACCGTGTGCGCCTTGCCGAGAAGGGACTTGCAGATCAGGCCCACCGAAACTCCCGCGTGCGCGGCCTCGATCGCCGCGCGCAATCCGGCGCCACCCGCGCCGATCACGAGCACGTCGTGCTCGTGCGTCTGGAACTCCGCCACCTAGAAGAGCCTCACGTCGTGCCAGATACCCATCGAGCAGAGTCTGATGTACAGGTCGGCGAAAGCGACCCAGAAGAGGCTGAGCCACGCCCAGCGCATGTGCCCGCGGTTGAGGCAGCTCACGCAATCGTAGGTCTTCTTCCGTACCGGCGCGCGGGACAGACGGTCGAGGTATCCCCCCACGAGATGTCGCAGCGAATGACAGCCGAGCGTGTATCCGCCGAGCAGAATCACGTTGACGACGAGCACGAGCGAGCCGACTCCGATGCCGAATCGCGAGCTTCCGGTTGCGGGATCCGTGAACCACATCGCCTTGTACGCATCGCTGCTGAGGATCACGAGAAAAACCAGCGCCGCGTACATGAAGTAGCGGTGGACGTTCTGTATCACGAGGGGAAGAGAGTGCTCTCCGCGATACCCGCCGCGTGGCTCGCCGACGGTGCAGCTGGGCGGATCCGCCCAGAATGCCTTGTAGTACGCTCCCCTGTAGTAGTAGCAGGTGAAACGGAATCCGAGGGGAAACGGGAGAATCAGAAGCGCCGGGGAGAACGGAAGAAAAGCCGGAAGCCAGTCAGGTCTGCCCCCTCTGATCCAGGCGTGCGGGGAATCAGCGAGGAGAAGCGGCGAGTAGAACGGCGAAAGGTAATTGCCAAGCTCGTAATGACTGTTCTGAAGCACGGCCCAGGTGGCGTAGACCACGAAGCTGCTGAGAATCAGGAAAACGACGAGCGGCTGGACCCACCAGGCGTCGCGGCGCATCGTCTGCCCGAAGCGGCGGCGGGTGAGCGGAACGACTTCAGAAGCCATTAATCAGATATCCTCGTTGAGCGAACTCTCTCGTGTGCAAAGTTAGTTTTCGCGACAACGTGGGGATAGTGTTCGGGCGATCGACCGATGCAAAGAGCCTCCGGCACTTTTCAGCGCCGGAGGCTCTCGGATTTCCGCGAATCTTGCTGCTTACTTCCTGACGCTGGGAGTAACTGGTCCGCCAGGGCGGAGGCCTTTGCGTCCCGACCCCTTTTCGCCCCACTTCGCGTCCGCTTTCGCGCGACGCTCGGTCATCTGCTGCTGACGAGCATCGAACTTGACTCGCTGGTCAGTGGTGAGAATGGCGCGGACCTCCGCGATCTGCTGATTGTGGATCGCCTGTCCACCCTGCATCACCTGCCGTGCCCGCTCCATGTTGGTACGGAAACCGGCGCTGTCCCAGTTCTGACGCGCCGTGTTGGCCGCGGCGTGAAAGGGCCGGGCGCGCTCACGAAGCGCCTGGTGCTGGGGCTGGTACTTCTGATGGATCGCCCTGACTTGAGTTCTCTGCGTCTCGGTCAGATTGAGATCACGGGCCAGGCCGAAGTCGCGACCGCCGCGATTTCCACCGCGAGCTTTCCGGGCGCCACGACCGGGACGTCCTTCTGGACCAGGGCCGCGACGATAGGATCCGGTGTCGGACCGAGTCTGCGGGGTCGGGGAGACCTGGGCCTCTGAAACCGCCCCTGCACCAACGAGTATCAAGGCGCCGAGCGCCAGGGTTCGAGCTGTCGACATTCAATACCTCCACAACTTGGTATGCGCCGCGCGCGGGAATGCGGGCGGCTCATATGGTAGACGAGGCGGTACCGGCGGCGTTAAGGGCAGCCGGAAACAGGGCGGTCTCTCTGGCCTAACCGCAACTGAACGAGTTGTCAGCTTCCAGCTGATGAGCGCATGGCTCGTAGCTGCAAAACGTCGGGACGTTACTGGTCGCGGGAGAGGAACTGCGTTGCCTGTGCCCCCATCCCTCGCGGGTGACGTCCCGACGCAGTGAAACTAATAGCGGATAGCTTCAAAGCTGGCAGCTCACCACTCGTTCAGTTGCAGTTGTAGTTTTCCTTCCCTCCAAGACTCAGCTAATTTCTTTGAAGAGCCCTATTCTCACGCACGAGGCATCGATGTCTTCCGCTATCTCCCTCGCGCGCCCGACCGGGCGCCTTCTGACGATTGGCTTGGCTCTGCTCCTGGGATCGTCCGCGAGAGCCCAGGATCCGCAGGATGCAGCGCAAGTGACGGTCAAGGTCGTGCCCGTCGCGCCTGGCGTTTACATGCTCGAAGGCATGGGCGGAAACATCGGACTCTCGGTGGGCAAGGACGACGCCTTCATCATCGACGATCAATACGCGCCGATGACGGCGAAGATCAAGGCCGCCGTAGCTACGGTCACACCGAAGCCCGTGCGCTTTGTCGTGAACACGCACTGGCATGGCGATCACACCGGCGGCAACGAAGCGATGGCCGGATCGGGCGCGATCATATTCGCCCACGAGAACGTGAGGCGGCGGATGAGCAAGGAGCAGTTTGTCGAAGCTTTCAACATGCGGATGCGGAGTCCCGCTTCGCCGCCCGCCGCGCTACCCGTGATCACGTTCTCCGACACGATCAGCTTCTATGTGAACGACGACACGCTTCACACTTTCCATGTGCGGAACGCCCACACCGACGGCGATGCCATTATCTTCTTCCGCAAAGCGAACGTCGTTCACATGGGTGACACTTTCTTCAACGGAATGTACCCGTTCATAGATGTGTCGACTGGCGGCTCGTTGCCTGGCATGATAGCAGCCGCCAATCAGGCGTTGGCGATGACCAACGCCGGGACGCGCTTCATCCCCGGACACGGGCCGCTCGCGACGCGCGCGGATTTCGTGCGGTATCGTGACATGATGGGCACGGTTCGCCAGCGCATCGGCAGACTGGTGGCGCAGCGGAGAACGCTCAAGCAGGTCGTCGACGCGAGACCGCTGGCCGATCTCGACGCGCAATGGGGGAACGGCTTCCTGAAGCCGGAGCAGTTCCTGACCATCGTGTACGGAAGCTTGA
>CAYMKQ010000071.1:0-5543 GCA_964391175.1 uncultured Gemmatimonadaceae bacterium
GTCTCCTTGTCGCTCGCTGAAACTCGCTTACGCAGGACCTCCTCCGACTTCCCTCTCTCACTTTCAGTACGAGGTCGAGCAGTAGCGCGTTGATTTCTCTGCCTTCGCGTTTGCTCTGCCGAGCGGCTGCCATCGCGCGCCAACTACATCGCGCGAGCTCAGCGTTCGCGCGCACACTACAGTGCGCAGTTCAAGATCGTACGGGGCGGAGAGAGACGGGTGTCCTCGCAGGCCGCTTTGCAAAACGAGCGACCAAGGAGACCAGCTCCGGAGCGCGGAGCGCGAAGGAGCGCTTTGGGCTCCGCCCGAGCGAGTGTAGCGGCCGAAGAGGATACCCACCTCTCTCCTCGCGGTACAAACTACGAACCGCGCACGGGAGTTACTTCGCGCGATCCATGTACTCGCCGGTGTTCGGATTCACGCGCACCTTCTCGCCCGTGTTCACGAACTCAGGCACGTTGACCGTGACGCCATTCTCCAGCCGCGCGGGCTTGGTCGACGCGGTCTTGGTCGCGGTCTTCATCACCGGTGCCGTATCCACTACGCCGAGGACGAGCGAGTTCGGCAGCTGGATGCCGATCACCTTTCCGTTGTAGTACTCCGCCTGGATCTTCATCCCCGACTGCATCCACTGCGCGTTGTCGCCCAGCACCTCCTCCTCGATCTCGAGCTGATCGTAGTTCTCGGTGTTCATGAAGTGGTACGTGTTGCCGCCCTGATACATGAACTCCAGGTCGTGCGTCTCCATCGACGCCTTCTCGATGGTGTCCGCGGCGCGGAAACGGTGCTCGAAGTTGTTGCCGGTGCGAAGATTCCTCAGCTTCGCCTGCACCATCGCCCGCAGGTTTCCCGGCGTGTGATGGCGGAACTCTACTACCCGGCAGGGATCACCCTGGAACACGAGGACCATTCCGCGCCGGATTTGGGTGGCAGGCATTGCCATGTGCGGTTATTCCAGACTGAAAAGAGGGGTCAACACGTAGCGTAAACGTAAACAGCCTCGAAACTTAGCCGCTTCCGCCAGCTCGGTCAAGCTGAGAGATAACGGGCTCCAGAGCGCGCCAGACGTTGTCGGCCACGATTCGCTCGCCGGCAAGGTTTGGATGGATCCCGTCCGGTTGATTGAAGCGGGGAATTCCCGCGACTCCGTTCAGGAGGAACGGTAGCAGGGTCAGATTCTCCCGCTTGGCGACATCGGCGTAGATGGAGCGAAAGCTCCGCGTGTACGCGGCGCCGAAGTTGGGGGGCGCCTCCATCTGAACGAGGACGATCCTTGCCCGGGGCTGCTTCCTCCTCACCGAGGCGATGAGGCTCTCCAGATTGGACTTTGCGGCATCGGGAGCGAGACCACGAAGCGCGTCGTTCGCGCCGACCTCGATCACGATGACATCGGCTGGCGTTCTCAGCACCCAGTCAATGCGTCGCGCTGCACCGGCGGTAGTTTCTCCCGAAAGGCCCGCGTTTACCGCCCTGATGGGAAGTCCGGCCGAGTCCGCCTTTTTCTCGACCAGCGATGGGAAGGCCTGCTCGGGTTCCAGACCGTATCCCGCCGTCAGGCTCGTTCCGAAGAAAAGCACCACCGGCTTCCGTACTGATGAGGATAACGGTACCGTGCTCCGCGAATCTCCTTTCACGGCCGTCATGTTATCCTTCGCCTCACTCGTCATCGATTCAGATTTGATATTCCGGTCAGACCCGCAGCCGGCAGTGCCGGCGACGCCCGCGATCAGGCACAGCGCGATGGCGCGGGCGCGTGTCGCATTGCTCCCCCCCGCTGCACTCATCGAGCCCTCTCCCACTCCGGCGCTATCCACACAACGTCCGCCTCCCCCCGTTCATGCTCATTGCCCGTGAAGTAACGAAAGAATACCAGAGTGGCGATCAGAAGATCGCCGTCCTGCGCGACGTGACGTTCACGATTCCGCAGGGTGCCTTCGTCGCAATCGTCGGACCCTCCGGCAGCGGGAAGACCACTCTGCTCGGACTCCTCGCCGGACTTGATACACCGACGCGCGGAACTGTGCTCCTCGACGAATCCGACCTCGGCAAGCTAACCGAGAACGAGCGCGCGCGACTGCGGGGCGAGAAAGTCGGCTTCGTGTTCCAGAGCTTCCAGTTGATTCCTACGCTCACCGCGCTCGAGAACGTCCAGGTCCCGCTCGAGCTGAGGGGAACGCCGGGCGCGACGGAGCGCGCCCGCGATCTCATCGCCCGCGTCGGACTCACCGGCAGAGGCCACCACTTCCCCGCCCAGCTCTCGGGCGGAGAGCAGCAACGCGTCGCCATCGCGCGCGCGTTCGCGAACTCGCCCAAGATCCTCTTCGCCGACGAGCCAACGGGGAATCTCGACAACACCACCGGCGGGCGGATCTTCGAGCTGCTACAGTCGCTCAACAGCGACGGAGGCTCGACGATCGTTCTGGTCACCCACGACTCCTCGCTCGCCTCCCGCGCATCGCGGACGATCAGACTGCTCGATGGAGCGATCGTGGAAGACACCGGCGCCCCCCCCCGGGCGGGATCCGCGGCGTGATCGGCCTCTCGCGCAGCATCTGGAGTCTCGCGTGGCGGGAGAGCCGGACCGCCCGACGCCGGCTCCTGCTCTACATGTCGTCGATCTCGCTCGGCGTCGCCGCGCTCGTGGCGATCGACTCCTTCTCGACGAACATCATCCAGTCAGTGAAGGAGCAGTCTCGCGCGCTCATGGGTGGGGATGTCGCCTTCAACTCATCGAAGCCGCTTACACCTGCCATCGATTCGCTGCTCGACTCACTCTCACGCCACGGGATCTCCTTCGCGAGAGTGACGACCTTTCCTTCGATGGCGGTCGTTCCGCGAACGGCGGGCACGCGCTTCGCCCAGGTTCGCGGAGTCACTGACAACTATCCCTTCTACGGGAACATCGTGACGGAGCCCGCGGGCAGCTGGCAGAGGCTGCATCAGGGCGCGAATGCGATCGTGGACCCCTCGCTCCTCACGACCCTCAATGCGCGGGTTGGCGATACGCTCAGGCTTGGCTTCGGAACGTTCACGATCATCGCCACCATCAAGGACGCGCCCGGAGCCGCGGGGATCGCTGAAGTCTTCGGCCCACGCATTTACATCCCCGCCAAGTACGTGGCGGAGACCCAGCTGCTCGTCTTCGGGAGCACGGCCGACCGGAGCGTCGTTGCGAAGCTTCCTCCGCGCACCGATCCCGACAAGTTCATCAAGCCGCTGCGCAAGCGCTTCCAGGACGCGCAGGTAAGGGTGCGCACGGTTACACAGACGGAAATGAGGACTTCGGACGCGATCGAAAATCTCTCCAATTTCATCGGGATCGTCGGACTCGTCGCGCTTTTGCTCGGGGGGATCGGCGTGGCAAGCGGCGTTGGCGCATTCGTCGCGAGGAAGATCGACACGGTTGCCGTGCTACGCTGTCTGGGAGCGTCGAGCGGACAGGTGCTGGCGATTTACGTCACGCAGGCGGCGGCGATGGGGCTCGCGGGAGCCGCCGCTGGAGCGGCCCTCGGCGTGGCGGTGCAGTTCCTTCTCCCGCGCGTACTCACTGACTTCCTGCCAGTCGACGTCGAGGTGACGCTGGTGCCGGAAGCTGTGCTGACGGGCCTCGCGGTCGGCGGGTGGATCGCGCTCATCTTCGCACTGCGTCCGCTCCTCGCTCTCAGGAACGTCTCGCCCCTGCAGACTCTCCGTCGTGACACCGACGCGGACGTTCTGCGCATGCGGTGGACGGATTCCCCGAGGCTTCTGGTGAATCTGGCGTTGGTCTCGACAGTGGTCGCTATTGCGCTGTTGCGAGCCCAAACGCCGGAGCAGGCGCTCTGGATGAGCGCCGCGACCGGACTCGCGATCCTCGCCCTTAGTGTGAGCGCGGGCTTACTCTCGTGGGCCGCGCGCCGAGGGCTGAGAAGCGGCTGGCCTTATGTCGTGCGTCAGGGCGTCGCGAATCTTTATCGGCCGGGCAATCAGACGCGCGCCGTGACGCTCGCTCTCGGGTTTGGCGCCTTCCTGGTCAGCACGCTTTATCTCGTGCAGAAGAACGTGCTGCGACAGTTCGCTATCGCGCAGGCGTCGTCGATAGGCAACGTCGTGTTCTTCGACGTGCAGCAGGACCAGGCGGCCGGAGTGGATTCCATTGTCCGGCGGGGAGGACACGGCGTAATCCAGCTCGCACCCGTGGTCACCATGCGGATCGCGGCCATCAACGGCAAGAGCGTCGGCGACATGCAGCCGGTCGCGCGCGGCGAGCCGGGGCGCGCCCGGTGGGCGCTGCGACGGGAGTTCCGGTCCACCTATCGGGACAAGCCGGCAGCGAGCGAGATCGTGACGAGCGGAAACTGGTTCGGCGCCGAAGCGATCCGCACGCCCGCCGACACCGGCGAGATCTCATTGGAGGACGGCATCGCGGAAGAGCTGAACGTCAAGCTCGGCGACAACATCACCTGGAACGTGCAGGGGGTGGAGATTCCTACCCGCGTTACGAGCCTCAGGAACGTTACGTGGACGCGGTTCGAGCCGAACTTCTTCGTAGTCTTCGCGCCACCCGTTCTCGAGGGGGCGCCGAAGCAGTTCGTGCTCCTGGCCAACGTTCGCGAGCCCGCGGCGGTCGCGCTTCTCCAGCGAGCCGTAGTGAACCGGTTCCCGAACGTCTCGAGTCTCGATCTCACATCGATCAAGCGGACGGTTGATCGCATCGTCGGCAGGGCGTCGCTGGCGATCCGCTTCATGGCGCTCTTCAGCTTCGCCGTCGCGATCCCCGTCCTTTTCAGCGCGGTGTCCGCTACGCGACGCGCACGCGTACGGGAAGGCGTGCTTCTCAAGACCCTGGGCGCCACCCGTGGGCAGATCGCGCGCATTCTCCTCGCCGAGTACTCGCTGCTGGGCGTCCTTGGAGGACTGACGGGAATGCTGCTGTCGCTCGCCGGAGGATGGGCGGTGGTGCGTTACATCTTCAAGACGCCGTTCGCTCCGGCGCTCGCGCCCGTCACCGCGATCGCGGCTGTGATCGTCGGTCTCACTCTCCTCATCGGACTGCTCGCGGGTCGCGACGTATTCAGGGAGACTCCGATCGCGGCGCTGAGGGACACGTGACGAACTGCAACTGCAACTGAACGAGCTTGCCAGCGGGAAGCTTTAGAGCTGCCAGCCGTCAGCGCCAAACGTCGGGACGCCAGCCGCTGGAGCTACTCTCGCGTCGGGGTCGAGGTGGCTGTCGGCAGGGTGCGAAGCGGGAAGCGAATGACGCTATCCCATCCAATGATAGTTGTATCTCGCTCGGCGGGTGCCTTGCTCTGAGCCTTCGAGCTGCCCGAGGATTTGCTTGCTGTGGTGGCCCGATTAGTCGGTTTCTTTGCATTGGCTGGATTGACGGATCCGCCGCCGCCAGGCCCGTCTGCCGCCGACGCGCTGTCCCGAGCCCCATCAACGACATTCGGCTGCGTCGAGGACGAAGATGCCGCGGACACAGTGTCCGCATTCGACTGCGCCGCTGGCCGGCAGCCGATCGCGAGCGCCGAAACGACGAGCGCCGTCAAGACGAGCGC
>CAYMKQ010000071.1:5643-11156 GCA_964391175.1 uncultured Gemmatimonadaceae bacterium
GACGAGCGCCGTCAAGACGAGCGCACTCGATGGATGAAACTTCCTCATCTTCCGCTGCTCGAATTGGCACCCACCGTTGGAAGCGACCTGGGCGCTACCGGAAGAGGACGCTCCCAATTGCGGGAACGTGTCGGAGATGAAGACATGCCAGTGGCCGCGCTGAAGCTGCCGACAAAGATCGTGTACGCATCGGCGGCGGCCGTGTTCACCGTGTAATTCAAGTCCTCGAAAGAGCGGACGCTCATGACGCTCAGTGGATTCGTCCCACTATTCAGGTACGGGGTCATGAGCTCTCTCCCGAACGTGCTCTCCTTCCAGTGAGCCTCCAACTGGCCCTCTCCGCACTCAACCGTTAAGGGTAAGTCGCGGCAATTCTCGACCGGGACGGATGAAGCGCAGGTCGCCGTGCCTCCGATGGCCTGGCAGCCGGCGATACCGCCCGGACCACTATAGGCGGCAGCGGGAGTCCCGGAATTGATGATGAGATTTTTCGTTGACGAATCCCAGAACGTACCAAGCCCGACCACGTGCATCATCTCGTGAGTGATCACTTCCTGGAAATTACCGCGTGCCACGAGATCCCGGATGTCAGCGGAGTCGAATTTCATGACGCCGATGACGGTGCGCCAGTCGGGCTGCCCGTTTGGGAGCGTCCGGACGTAACAGGGACCGGCTTGGGCGAGGACCTTTCCGCGGCCGTCGATCGAGTCGACCGACGCGTAAATCACGAGTCCATTGATGGTGCCGGTGAGTGGCGGAGTGGTGGTACCGGTGCAGCCCGAGACGTCGGCGCCATCCACGTTCACGAGAGGGAGCGCGCCGACGATGATCGCCCTGATGCGCGCGGCGGCGCTGGTGAAGAAAGCCTGGTCATTGTTCGATATGGGCGCTCCGAAAAACCGTACGGCGAGGACATACGCGGTCTGAACCGACGCCCTCACGATCGTAGTCTTCCCGTCGATATCGACCCTCATCTCCTGCGGGACGTCGCTCTTGCCTAAGGTCCAGGTCGGAGCCGTGATGGTCCCGTCAGGGTTTGTCTGCCCTGTGTTGCTGGAGAGAAAGCCGCCGCCGGCAACTATCGTGAACGTCGCGGTCTGGTTGACGACCGTGCGCCCGGCCTGATCCTGCGGGACGATCACGATCGGCGTGAGAAGAGCGGTGCCCGCCAGCGCGCTCTGCGGAATGCCGCTTTGAATCGACACCAGCGCGAGCGGACCTACCGGGCCGGGTGGCGCGGACGAGTCCGAGCACGCGTAGACGAATGGAGCGCACACCAGGAGCGCCGAGAGAGAGCGACGTCGCATACTTCCTCTTGCCACGGTGAGGGAGCAGATCGCGGGTCCGACATTCTCGCTCCCGCCACATCCGCGGGCAAGCTCGAACAAGTGAGTGGTCATACATGAAGGACGAATGGGGGTCGTCACTGGTACACCCGGCGGGCGGAAAAGGGCCTCGCCGCTCGGGAGGATTCAAGCGGCATGAGGAGGGGTATAGCCACTGTCCCTGAACAGACGCAAGCAATGCACCACCACTCGAATCATTGACCGCGTTCGCGCGACCAACTCCTAGAAAGGAATCCTGGCTCGTTCTTGTCAGCTCGCAGTGTTCGACCCGCTCACCGGGGTATCGTCCCGATCCTCCGCCCCGCTTCCTCGACTGCCTTGAAAAGCTGATCGAAGGACTCCGTCACGAAGAGGACGTCCTGGAAGTGGTCGATCTCGAAGTGCTGATTGAACACCGCGTCGAGCGAGAATGGCCGGCGGTCGCACTTGGGGCCGAGCGCGTTGGCGGCGTCCCCCTGCGATGAGATGAGCCCGCTTCCGTACACCTTGATCTGGCCGTCTTCGCGGATCAGGCCGAACTCCACGGTGAACCAGAAGAGCCGGGCCATACGGGTGGTGTCCTCTTCGTTCTCGGCGGCGGCGGCGACCTGCCCGTAATGCTGTAGAAAATCCGCGAACCCCGGATCGGCGTGCAGCGGGACGTGGCCGAAGACATCGTGGAAAATGTCGGGCTCCGGCAGGTAGTCGAGCTGCTCGCGCTTCCGGATCGTCACCGTCGTCGGAAACTTTCTGAGCGAGAGACACTGGAAGAAGCTCTTCGCCGGAATGAAGCCGGAGACTGGAATCGCCTCCCAGCCAGTCGGTGGAGCGAGCCGGCGGTTTACTTCGGCGAGATCAGGGACGGTCTCCCGCTTGAGTCCGATGATATCCGCGCCCTTGAGAAAGATCTTGCTTCCGTTCTTGCGAAGCTCCTTCATGCGGCGCTCATAGAGCAGGCCCCACACGTCGTGGTCGTCGGGCGTGTAGGCGTTCCAGTCCTGCCGAATGAAGACGGACGGATCCTCTACGAGGTCGTAGAGCGCGGCGGTCGATTGCTCCAATGTCATCTCCGGGATGCGGGACGCACTCCGAAAACTAACCGGCCGTCAATTCCGCTGAAAGCTTGTTGGCGCCGCGGCGCTTCCGCAGCGGGAGCGACACGGTGAACACCGATCCAACTCCGAGAGTGCTCGTGGCGCGGACGTCGCCGCCCATCGCTCGCGCAAGGTCCCGGCTGATGGGAAGACCGAGGCCGGTGCCGCCAGTGGGAAGCGAGCCTGGGGCGTGCAGCTGGACGAAGGGCTCGAATATCTGTTCGATCCTGTCCTTGGGGATTCCGCACCCGGTGTCGCGGATCCGGATGAACAGTGCGTCGTCTTCCGCCCTCCATTCGATATCGACCGATCCGCCCGGCTCGGTGAACTTCATGGCGTTGGCAAGAAGATTCACGACGATCTGCTGCACCTTTTCGCGGTCCGCGTATGCTGTGACACCGGGATCGCCCGCGCGGCGCGTGTAGGCGATTCCCTTCTTCGCGAACTGCGGAGCGACGAGCGCCTCGGCCGAGCAAAGTGTCTCTTCGACGGGAATGTCGGCGAGACTCACGTCGATCGGGCCGCCCTCGAGCTTCGCGAAGTCAAGGATCATGTTCACCAGCGCGAGGAGATGTTCCTGCGCCTGATGGATGCGGTCGACATCGCGGCGTTGTTCCTCGGTGAGCCCGCCGTGGATGTTCTGCTGAAGAATCTCGAGATAGCCCGAGACGGCGTGCAGAGGCGTGCGGAACTCGTGGCTGAGTCGAGCGAAGAGCTCCGATTTGATGCGGTTGGCCGCTTCCGCCTCGCGACGCGCGGACTGCTCACCTTCAAGCGCGAGCTCGAGCTCGCGCGTCCGCTGTGCGACCCGCGCGTTGAGGACCCTGTTCAGGGCCTGCATGCTCGCTTCGGTCTGACGACGCCCGCTCACATCGCGAACCATCCAGCACAGCGCTCGCCTCCCCCCGGGACGCGCCTCGAGAGGAGTGACAGTCACTTCGACAGGCAGGATGCGACCATCGCGCGGCCTCAGCTCCAAGCCCCAGTGCTCGAGGCGTCCGCTTCGCGCCACGCCCGCCAGATGCGCGCGGAACTCCCCCCGCGCGTGCCGATCGATGAATGTCGCGGCGGGTTTGTCGACCAGCGATTTCGCCGGAACCCCGAGCAGCTCGGCGGCCGCCGCGTTCGCTTCCTCGATCAGCCCGTTCTCGTCGGTGACGAGATATGGATCGGGCGCGAAGTCGAACAGCGTACGATAACGGTGCCGCTCGAGCTCGAGACGCCGGTGAGCTTCGGCGAGCGCATCGTTCTTGGCGCGGAGCTCTTCCTCGGCTACGCTCAGCTCTTCGAGAGCGGACAGGAGCTGGCCCTGGAGATCCTGCGCATGCTCGCTGGTGGTGCCGCTCGAGAGCGCGTTCGCCCGGTCCCGCGAGACGCGCAACGCGGTGGAAAAGCGCTCGAGATCGACGCTGCTCGGTACTGGGCCTGTCACTTTCCGGTTTGTGGACGTTGGGGTGATCGGCTTCCTTACTGAACGACTGGAAACAGATGGCGCTACGTCACATCCACACTAAGGCACGGACCGGATTTCGCAATAGGGGATTGCACTCATACGCTGCGCGCGCACAGCGTAGATTCCATCGAGACCAGGTCGCACCGCCGCCGAGGCACAGGAGACTGGATGGGACATCAAGTAATTGCGAGCCCGATCGCGGCTCGGGACGCCGCCATCATCATCGGTCTACCAATTGCGCGCGCGTTCGCCAGACGCATCGATCGCAAGTCGGGCCCGGCACAGATACCGAACGAGGTCACGGGACAGCTTGCACAGCTCACTCAGGCGGTCGATGCAATCGCTCTCGAGGTCGAGCGCATCTCGGAGGGGCAGCGCTTCACAACGCGCCTCCTGTCGGAGCAGCGCGATGCTGCCCGTCACACGCTCCCGGCGGGGACCGACCGCTAGCGAGCGAAAAGTTGCTCCGGAACATGACCATGCTCATCGCGGTGCTCGCCTCGGGCGGGTGCAGGGAGAGCACGGTGACGCCGCTCGGAACACCCGAGCTGGTGCTTTCGGAGATGAAGCTCGGCGGAGCGTCGCGGGTCGCGAAGCGCATCGACGCCGATCAGAGCTTTGGACGGTCGGTGATGGACGGGATTGCAACCGGCGACAGCCTTTGGCTGGAAGTCGCCCGAAATCTCACACCCGCCTCGTCGGCGGCGGAAGCGACACTGAAAATTGCGCTCGCATCGGCGCTGCCGCGCGCTCCCGATGCCGTCCTCTCACTTCTCGGGAAAAAAGTCTCCGCTCAGGATGTGTGTAGCATACCGTTCCTCGAGTCGACCACGGCGCTCATCACCACCTACCACGACGATGCGGTTGCCGCGCTCGGCAGTGTGAAGACGCCGGCTCTGGCGGGTCTTCGGGATTCGTGCCGGGTCGCTCTCGACTCCGCGCGTGAGCGTAAACTGGCACGGATCGATTCGGCATACATCGTGAAGAACAAGCCCGTCGCGCCCAGGCGGCCGGTCCGGAGGAGAAGAGCGCGCTGACGCAACTCGTTACCGCTCAAGGGAACTAGCTCGTCGGATTGGGTGCGTACTTCAACCAGGAGATGTTGTGAAGCGTTCTCTTCTCGTAGCAGCCCTCGCGGGTGTGGCGCTGGTGTCACTCCCGTTCGAGGCTCGCGCTCAGATATCAACGGTCGTGAAGCCGCTGCAGTTTGGAATCGCGGCCGGAGCCGCGATTCCAACGGGTGACTTTGCCGATATTGTAAGCACCGGCTTCAACGGCACAGTCACGCTCGGTCTCAATCCGGCGGCTTTTCCGCTCGGTATCCGTATCGACGGCGCGTTTAGCCAGTTCGGATTCAAGGGCGCCAGCGGCGACGCCCGCATTGTGAGCGTCACGGGAAACCTCGTTTACAAGATGCCGATGGTGACGGTCTCCCCATATCTCATCGGTGGCGCCGGCTGGTACAATTTCAAGGCCTCGGGCGCCAGCGGATCCGACAGCGACTTCGGGTTCAACGTCGGCGCAGGACTCTCCATGGGCCTCAGCGGATTCGACACGTTCGTCGAGGCACGTTACAACCACGTGCAGGGCGATGGTGGATCGAGGTCGTGGGTTCCGATCACATTCGGGATCATGTTCTAG
>CAYMKQ010000072.1:0-10906 GCA_964391175.1 uncultured Gemmatimonadaceae bacterium
GGGTTAGTCGCCCACATCGTGCTGTCGGTGATGAAGCCGCGATCCTCGATCTCCAGCATGCTCACGATCAACTGCCCGATGTCGGTCGCCTGAAGCTTCGTCGAGTTCTCCGCCTTGACATGCGACGACTCCTCGGCGCCGAAACTCGTCTGAACCTCGCTTGGATTCACCTGCATGACGCGGATATTGTGCTGCCTCAGCTCCGCCCTCCAGCACTCGGTCATTGCGCCGACGGCGAACTTGCTGGAGCAGTAGGCGGTTCCGTTCGCGAACCCGCGCTGTCCCGCGGTCGATGAGATGTTCACGATGTTGCCGTAGCTGCGCCCGATGAAATGACGGGCCGATTCGCGAGCCACCAGCATCGCTCCCAGCACGTTCGTCTGCCAGACGCGGAGAACCTCCTCAGCAGTCAGCTCGGTCAGCGGCGCAAAGGCGCCAAACCCCGCGTTGTTGACGAGGACGTTGTAATCCTCGAATTCCTTGATCACCTGCTGGACCATGCGGACGACGTCGTCCTCCTTGCTGACATCGGCGACGATGGGAACCGCCCCGAGCTGTTCCGCTGCCTCGACGAGAGGCTCCTCGTGCCGCGCGCAGATCGCGACCCGAGCTCCGCGATCTCGCAGCAGCCGGGCGGTCTCGAATCCGATCCCGCAGCTTCCCCCGGTAACGAGCACTGACGCATTCTTCAGATCCACTGTCTCTTCGCCTCCCCTGACCCGACCGCCTCGCGTACGAGCGCGGTGAAATCCGCGATGTCGTCCTCGGTCGTGTCGAAAGATGTGATTAGCCGCGCCTCCGATGTCAATTCATCCCAGACGTGGAAGTAGCAGCTCTCCTGCAGGCCGGCGACGATCTCCCGCGGAAGAGTCACGAACACCGCGTTCGCCTCCACCGCCTGCGTCAGCCGGACACCCTGGATTCCGGACAGCTCCTCGCCGAGCAATCTCGCCATCCGGTTGGCGTGCGACGCGCTTCTCATCCACAGACCATTGGTGAGCAGCGCCGAGAACTGCACCGCGATGAACCGCATCTTGGAGGCCAGCTGCATGCCCTGCATGCGGCGGAACTCGAAGTCATCGGCGAGCCGCTCGTTGAAGAAGACGGCGGCCTCCGCCGCGATCAGTCCGTTCTTCGTCCCACCGAGCGACAGCGCGTCGACACCCGCATCCTTCGTTATCGCGCTCAGCGGCACGCCGAGGCCGGCGGCGGCGTTGAACACGCGCGCGCCGTCCATGTGCAGGAGAAGAGCGTTGGAGTGCGCAAAGTCGGCGATCGCTCTGATCTCGCGCTCCGTGTAGACGGTGCCATACTCCGTCGCCTGCGTGATGGAGATGGCGCGCGGCTGCACGTGATGCTCGTTCCCGATGTCGTGCAGATGCCCCTCGATCCCGGCGACCGTGATCTTTCCGTGCGGAGCGGATATCGCCAGCAGCTTGCAGCCGATCTGCTTCTCGGGAGCGCCGCACTCCGAGGTGTGAATGTGCGCGGTATCGGCGCAGATGACGGCCTGATGCGGGCGAACCATGCTTTGGAGGCACAGCACGTTCGCCGCGGTTCCGCTGAATACGAGAAAGATCTCCGCGTCACCGAACTCGGCCGCGATCCGTGACACGGCGTCGCGAGTGTATTGATCGCGCCCATAGGAAGAAACGTGACCGTGGTTGGCCTCGGCCAGCGCCGCGAGAACCTCCGGATGAACTCCCGCCCAGTTGTCGCTCGCGAACGTGCGAGTGTTGTTTGCTCTGGCCGCCATTTGCCTACGATAACGTCGCGCATCTCCAAGCTGCAAGCTGAAAGCACGCGCTTCGTCTCGGATTACTGTATGGGTCGGTGAGGGTGTCCTCTTCGGCCGCTACGCTCGCTCCGGCGGAGCCCAAAGCGCGACCGCCCGCTCCGCGGGGAGGTCGCTGGTCTCCTTGGTCGCTCGCTTTGGAAAGCGGCCTGCGAGAACACCCTCACCTCCCGTACAGTCTCAAGAACAGCGGGTGCGTCAGCTTGCCGGGAGGGTGGCGCGCCGGCGGGCAGACATCGGCCGGAGAACAGGGCACCACGGGCGTGTGAGTGGCAACACCCACAGTCGTCGACGAGAGAGGCGCCGCACGGATGCTCGCTTCGACGCTGGACTCGCAGCGGAGTCGGGATGGGGTTCTGCGCAGGCGGCGTTGCGCGTAGCAAGAGACTCGCCCGACGTTGCGCTTAGCTGCTCCCAGGGCGAGGCTCGCAGCGTGTAAGCGCATAGCCGCCGAAGCAGAATCCCATCCCGACGCACCGGCAGAGATCCAGAAGTTGCAGAGGCGAGCCCAGAGGCGCGCCTGCTCAATGGAAGCTGCGAGCGGCGTGAGTGAGACGCGCGACCTCCAGCTCTCTGAACCTCTGGCCGATGACGTTCCGCACTCCCCCATCGCGCTCGAACCTTCCCTGCACCACCACGAAGGTCGAGAACCTCACGACCTCAGAGTATTTCTCGGCCAGCTTCCTGGAGACGATCACGTTGATGAAACCGAATTCGTCTTCCATCAACAGGAAGATCGTCCCCTTGGCGCTCTGCGGCTGCTGGCGGATGGTGACGAGTCCCGCCGTGACGATCGACTCTCCGCCGTCGAGCCGCTCCAGCTCCTTCGAGTCCAGCGCGCCCGCCGCGCGCAGCTTCTCGCGCATGTGCTCCATCGGATGGCCGCTGACGCTCACTCCGACCGAGAAATAGTCGAGGAAGATGAGCTCGTCGCGGCTGAGAGGACGAGGGTCGTAGGAGGTCTGCCGCGCGGGGGCCAGCGGCAGACTGTCCCCCACCGCGCGCATCGCGACCCACGCTGCGCGCCGGCGGTCCGGCTCCCAACACGCGAACGCGCCGGCGCGTGCAAGTTGCAGCGCATCGGCGCGCACGAGCCGGGCGCGCTGCACTACATCGTCGATGGATGTGAAGCGATCCCACCCTCTCGCCTTCTTCAACGCTTCGAGAGATTTCTCTCCCAGTCCGCGGATGTGGCGCCACCCGATGCGGAGCGCCGGTCTCTCCGGATCCTCGGTCGGCGCGACGGTGCACTCCCAATCCCCATCGCGCATGCAGGGCGGAAGCACCTTCAATCCGTGCCGTCTCGCGTCATGGATCAAGGTCGAGGGAGGATAGAATCCCATCGGCCATGAGTTGAGCAGGCCCGCGTAGAACTCCGCCGGATAGTGCGCCTTCAGATAACCCGTGGCGTATGCGATGAGCGCGAAGCTCCACGCGTGCGACTCGGGGAAGCCATAGTTGGCGAAGCTCCTCAGGTCCTCCGCGATCTGCGCCGCGACGGCCTCATCCACCCCTCTCTCGACCATGCGCGCCCTCAGCTGCTCGAGAACCCGCATGAGACGCTCGACCTTTCGAATGTGCCCCATCGTGCGCCGCAGCTCGTCGGCCTGCGCCGCGCTGTAGCCACCCAGCTTCATCGCGATCGCCATCGCCTGCTCCTGAAAGATCGGAATGCCCTGCGTCCTTTTCAGAATCGGCTCGAGATCCGGATGCGCGTAGGTCACCTCCTCCAGTCCGCGCCGCCGCTTAGTGTAGGGATGTACGAAGCGCGCCTGGATGGGCCCCGGGCGTATCAGCGCCACCTGCACGACGATGTCGTAGAGTCTGTCCGGCTTCGTGTGCAGCACCGACGCGATCTGCGCGCGGCTCTCGATCTGGAAGGTGCCGATCGTTTCTCCACGCGCGATCAGATCGTACGTCTTGGGATCGTCGGGAGGGAGCCTGTACATCTCCGGCCTCGTCCCCGTGCGCGCCTCGATCATGTCGAAGGAGCGTCTCACCAGCGAGAGCGCACCGAGTCCGAGGAAATCAAATTTGGGAACGCCCACGGCATCGAGATCATCCTTGTCGAACTGGAGAATGGTGCGGCCCATCGTTGTGTGCTCGACCGGCATGTAGTCGCCAACCGGAGCGGACGATAGCACGAATCCGCCGACGTGAGTCGCGCGCAGCCTCGGCACTCCCTCGAACGCGGCCATCGCGGCGAGAAATGCCCTGCCCCGCGCGTTGTCCAGATCCAGTCCGAACTTGGGCGCCAGAATCTCTTCGACGTGCTTTGCGCCCTCGATGGGATCGCTCCAGTGGATTCGCTTGGAGAGCGCGGTGGCGATCTCGATCGGATAGCCGAACGCGCGCATCGAGTCGCGCAGCGCATTGGGACCGCGGTAGGTCTGCACGATGCACGTGATTGCCGCCTTGGCCCGATTGTACTTGTCATACACGTAGTCGAGCACTTCCTCGCGCCTGTCGTGCTCGATGTCGACGTCGATGTCGGGGGCCTCGGTCTGTCCATCGACGCGGATCTCGGAGAGAAAGCGCTCGAACAGAAGCCCGTGCCGCACGGGGTCTACCGCGGTGATGCAGAGACAGTACGCCACCGCGGAATTGGCGGCGCTGCCTCGCCCCTGACAGAGAATTCCCTTCTCCCTGGCGAAGCGCACCGCATCCCACATCACGAGAAAGAATCCGGCGAAGCCGAGTTTCCCGATGACCCTGAGCTCGTGCTCCAGCTGCGCGGTCTCCTTGTCGCCGATTTCCCCCCCTCCCCAGCGCTCGCGCGCGCCCTCGAAAACTTTCTCGCGCAGAAAGGAGTCGTCTGTGTGCCCCCCTTCCCGAGGAACGGGGAAGTCCGGAAGCGGCGGCTTCACCCACTCCAGACTGAAATCGCACTCCGCCGCAATTCGCTCGCTCTCGGCGAGTCCAGCCTCGCGGCCTTTCCACCGCTCTGCCATCTCCTCCGGCGAGTTGAGACGCCATTCGCCATTCGGGTGGAGCAGTCCGCGCGCGAGCGCGTCGTCGATGGTCGTATCGTAGCGCAGAGCGGTGAGCACATCGTGAACGAGGCGGCTCTCGTTGTCGGTGTAGCGCGGCTCGTGACAGATCACCCAGGGTATCCGGTTACGATCTGCCAGCTCGATCAGCGCGGTGGCGAGCGCCGCCTCCGAGCCGCTGGTGTGGTGCAGCTGCACCTCGACCGCCAGCCGCTCGCCAAACACATCCCGCCACAGGGAGAGTGTGCGCTCGGCCGCTCTGTAATCACCCGAGCGCA
The DNA here is from genome assembly GCA_964391175.1 of uncultured Gemmatimonadaceae bacterium. Classification (GTDB taxonomy): domain Bacteria; phylum Gemmatimonadota; class Gemmatimonadetes; order Gemmatimonadales; family Gemmatimonadaceae; genus UBA4720. The sequence goes on from CAYMKQ010000072.1 coordinate 5,064, forward strand.
GACTCGATGCTATCGGTCCGGATGCCGGACCGGTGAGCGCCTGTAGTCCTTCACTCCGCTCCGCTAGCTCAAGCCAGGAAATGCGTGGACGGCCGCGCGTCTTTTTTCCGTCTCCCTTCTTCCAGGTCGAGAGATCCCCGACCCGAGATCTGGTGACCAGCGCGGCGAGATTCTGATATCCCGCTCTCGTGCGCGCGAGAAAAGCGGCGGGACATCCATCGACGTTCAGCTCGGCGCCCACAATCGGCCGCACATTCTGTCGCCGGGCCTCGAGTCCGAATCGCACGATCCCGCCGAGGTCCGCGGTATCGGTGATTCCGATGGCGCCATATCCGAGCGCCGCCGCACGGGTGACGAGCGACTCCGGAGACGTGCCTCCATCTCCGAAGGAGAACGCGGTATGGGCCCTGAGCTCGACGTACCCCATGCCTCAGATTATACCGAATAAACCCCGAAGGCAAGGGGCGCAGGGCGATCGGAGACCGCAAAAAGTCAGACCGGCGGGTAGTGGGTTCAAATGACCCATTACCGACCGGCCGGCTACCCTGTGCTGAATAGTTCCGGGTGCACTTCTCTCACCTGCTTCGCCTTCGGCGCCTTTTTGAACGTCCGATTCGTTCCCGCCGTCCGCGGCATGTCCACGGATTTGCCTTCCAAAAGTTCGCCCACGGTGAACAATTGCACCCTCGAGTGCTTTCCCCACGGCGATTCGTAGAAGCCGGCAGACGCGGCCTCTTTCCGCATGTCGCGCGTCGGCTCCTCAAACGAGATCAGCACTCCAAGTTCCGCCCTTTCTCTCGTGAGCACCCCGACCAGATCGCGCACATGACTCGACGTCACATGCCCTGCTTTGACGGAGAAGATTGCCTGTCTGGTCTGCTTCCCCTTTTCCCCTTCCTCGTGGAAATACAACCGCCCGTCAATTCCCTTGTCTGCGCCTTTCTTCTGCTCGACCGGCCGCGCACCGACCAGGCCCAGCGCCCACCACTGGAATTGATACTGGTCCGTTCTGGCCAGCTCTTCGGCATCCTCCACTGTTGTCGGCTCGCCGATCACCTCGAACTTCGCGCTGTCACCGTAGGAATCGCGCAGTCGCGTGCGAATCAGATTGATCGCAAGGTGTGTTATGTCGATTCCGATCCAGCGACGATTTAGTTTTTGAGCGGCGGCAATGGTTGTTCCGCACCCGCAGAAGGGGTCGAGCACAAGGTCGCCTTCATTACTGCTGGAAGCGATTATCCGCTCCAGCAATGCTTCTGGCTTTTGGGTGGGGTATCCCAATCGCTCCGCACTTTGGGAACTAATCGGTCGTATATCCATCCACAGATCTTGGAGTGGAACGCCGGGCATTTCGTCTAGGTATCGTTTGTACGCAGGCACCCCGTCGGGCTTTGTCTGAACGACTCTACCTTTCTTTATCAATTCACCCATCTTCTCCTTCGAGTAACGCCAGTAGCGTGTTACTCCCAAAACCTCGTATTGCGGGTTTCCTTTTGCCGCTCCTCCTGGTCCGGTCAGATCGCCAAGCCGATAGCTCCTGCCGGTTCCTTCTTCTACGTACTTGTAGAAGTCCTCCACGTACTGTTCATCGTACGGCGTATACACCGGATTCCATATCCAATCATCGCCGTTCGCGTAGAACAGCAAGACGTCGTGAATCCGGCCGTGCTGCTTTCGCCCTTGCTTGGTATCACTGTGCGCGCTGCTTCGCTTCCAGATAATCTCCGTCCGAAACTTGTCAGGGCCGAACACGGCATCCATTAGCAATTTGAGATAGTGACTCGCTGTTGGGTCACAGTGCAGATAGATCGAGCCGGTCCTCTTGAGCACGCGCCGCAACTCGACAAGACGCGGTGCCATCATCGACAGGTACGCGAGCATGTCGTTGTCGCCGAGAAAGAGCCGGAATGCCTGAAGCATCTGTGACGGCTTGCCGCCTTGCTCGACGATTTCCTCGTATGCGGCGGCGGCGGCCGCATCCCACCGCCAAGTATCCTCGAAGACCTTGATCTGAGCGGCAGCGCGGGTTCCATCCTGCTCCGCGAAGAGAACGTTGAAGTTCCGGGCGCTGTTGAAGGGCGGGTCCAGGTAGATGAGATCGACGCTCTCATCCGCGACATACCGGCGAAGAATGTCGAGATTGTCGCCGTAATAGAGCATGCTCGGCGCGTCAGTGTTCTGGGAGGATATTTCTTGGGGGCACATAAGCCTAGCTGCTGGTAGTGATGGATCTGTACCGGAAAAATGTCGTCATTCGCCTTTTGCCGCGCGCATCGGCCGGAAGGAAGTTTGGGCGTGCGACTACACGTCGCAAGACGGATGACGTAGATCTCAGAAGGATGACTCGAAATGCAGCCTTCAAAGAAGACCGCCTGGGGTGGAGTGCCATGCGTCGTGGAAGATACGGGAGAGCGCAAGCAGCTCGACGAGTGTTGTTGGGGGCCGTGTTCTTGAGTGCCCCAGCTATGACCTCCCCGGCTCACGCGCAACAGCCGCCATCGGCAGTGAGCCTCAGCTGGGGCATCGACACGACCGTCACCGACGTGCGCGACATAGTAGGCCTCGTCCGGTCATATCTCGCCCGGCCCGATTCGTCCGCGCGCAGCCGGGGACTGTGGAGCACGGCGACTGAGTTCGATCGTCGCGTTGGCGACCTGACGATACAGGCATATCAGGGCTTCCCCGCAACAATAGTAGGTATCACGTCCGACGGACCTGGCGACAACGTGTACACCGTCAAGGTGCTGTATGCGGGTGCCGACAGTACGCGGCGTCGGATCACCCCTCTGGCGTTGCAGCGACTCTACGCCGTCCGGGAATCCGGAGCGTCCTTCGGTTTCAAGCTGGCGGGCGCCCTTCCTCGACTGACGTCCCACTGGGAGCGGCGTTCGCAGGGACGGATGACATTCTGGTACGCACCAGGCCAGCAACCCAACACTGACAGGATCGCCCGTGCAACAAGGTTTGTTGACTCGGTAGCCAAGCTCTTCGGAGTGCCCGCACCACGGCACCTCGATGTGTACGTGACGGCCACAATGGACGAAGCAGAACGCGTAATTGGCTTTGACTTTTTCCCGCGGGCGGGTCCTGGGCGCGGTGGGAGTGCGCTACCGTTCAACATAGTGCTTGCTGGTGACCCATCGATCGGCGAAGCATATCTGCACGAGCTTGTCCACGCGGTCCTCGGGCCCACATTCCCGAGCAACAACGGCCTCTTTGGCGAAGGCGTAGCCACCTGGCTCGGTGGCTCGCAGGGCCGGACGCCGGTGCAGATGTATGCAATCCTTCGCCAGTATCAGGACGCGCGTCCCTCACTTACGCTTGCGCATTTCCTACGCGACGATTACCAGGACGCGGGAGCTCGGGCATGGTCAGATGCTCATCGCGCGACTGGCGCACTCCTGGTCGGCGCAGTCTATCGGCGCTCAGGAATCGGCGGACTACGCACTCTGGCCCTCTTAAAGGGCAACGCAGACACCATTTTGGCCGCGCTGCCTGCGCAGCTCGGGCTCGCGAATTCCGATCCAGGCTCACTCGACCGTTGGTGGCGCAGCGAGGCGGAGCGCGCATCGACAACTCGCTGAGATTGGATGCGAGTATACGCAGAAGGCGTGTCGAGTGGCTAAAATTCATCCACCCGACACCAGCCCTTCATCCCATAAATGGCAACGACGCTCTCCAACTCCAGCCGGAACGGCTATAGCTACAAGCCTTCGTACATCCCCGCCGCGATAGCGGGGGCGCTCGTTTTCCTCCTCTATCTGCTCACGCTCGCGCCTTCAGTCGCGATGTGGGATACGGGAGAGTACATGGCGGCGGTGAAGGTGCTCGGCCTTCCACATCCGCCGGGCAATCCGTTCTTCATGCTGCTCGGGAAAGCCTTCGCGTCGCTCCCAATCCCCGTCTCATTTGCGGCGCGCGTCAACATTCTCGCGGCGATCTCGAGCGCTGGCGCGGCCGGGTTCTGGTTCCTGGTGACGGAGCGGATCGTATCGCGCTGGATCGCCGATCGCTGGCAGCGGCTCACCGTAGCGGGTCTCGCGACATTGATCGGAGCCACCGCGTTCACCGTCTGGAACCAGTCGGTGGTGAACGAGAAGGTGTACACGGTCTCCCTCCTTTTCTTCGCCATCGTCTCGTGGCTCATCCTCCAGTGGATGGATGATCCGGATTCGCCGCGCGCCGACCGCATTCTGATTCTGGTCGCGTTCCTTCTCGGCCTCGGTTATTCGAACCACCCCGCCGGCTTTCTCCCTCTTCCCGCGGCGGGCGTTGCGATTCTCGCCGTTCGCTGGCGCACCCTGCTCCGGTGGAAGCTTCTGCTCGCGGCCTTTGGCGCGCTCGTGCTGGGACTCACTCCCTTCATCTACGAGCCGGTGCGCGCGGCATACTTCCCCGCGATCAACGAAGGCGCCCCGACCGCCTGCACCACCGAGCTCAACGCGGGCTGCACCTTCGATCCGCTCACCTACAAGCGGCTGATGGCCAACATCAACCGCGAGCAGTACGGCGAGAAGATAGAGCGGCACGCTCCATACACCGCGCAGGTCGGGATGTGGTGGCACTACTTCAAGTGGCAGTGGCTGCGAGATGCGCGTGAGACCGCCCCCGCGCTTCAGTTCATGCTGGCGGTTCTGTTCCTCTCGCTGGGTTTGTTGGGTGGCTACGTGCACTGGTCGCGGGACCGGAAGACGTTCTTGTATTTCGGTCCGCTGATGTTCACGATGACTCTGGCGCTCATCTACTATCTGAACTTCAAGTACGGATGGTCGCAGGCTCCGGGACTCCGCGACGTCGCGCGTGAAGTGCGCGACCGCGACTACTTCTTCATCTGGAGCTATTCCGCCTGGGGCGTGTGGGCGGCGATCGGGTTGAGCTTCCTCTGGGAGCAGCTCGCGCACGTCATCGGTGGCGAGGAGCGGTCCGAGGAACGGCCCGCTGTGCGCAAGCAGTCTCCGGTCCTTAGCTGGCCCTCGCGCAGGGGATTCCTGCTCGCGGCTCCGATCCTCGCGATCGCGCTCGTGCCTCTCATCGCGAACTGGAGGTTCGCGTCGCGGGCGAATCATCATTTCACGGCCCAGTGGGCGCGCGACTATCTCAACTCACTCGAGCCGTACGCGATCGTCATCACCAACGGCGACAACGACACCTTCCCGCTCTGGTACGCGCAAGAGGTGGAAGAGGTGAGAAGGGATGTCACCGTCGCGGTGAGCACCTATCTCGACACCGATTGGTTCGTTCGGCAGATGATCCGGCGGCCGGTCGAGACGTACGACGCGGCGAAGGGTCCGGCGATGTTCCGGGGGAAAGAGTGGAAAAAACCATCAGGTCCCCCTCTGAAGATGACGTTCGCCGAGGCGGATGCGGTTCCCGAGTACATCCAGATCACGCAGCCGCAGCTATTTCGCCAGGGCAACATCACTCTGACGATTCCTCCCGGCTACCTCGTTCGCGATCAGCTCCTGCTGCTGCGCCTGATCAAGGATGCCATGCCTGAGCGACCGATCTACGTTTCGACTGGTGGCGGACAGGGATTGGGCCTCGAGCGGTATCTGCTCTCGCAGGGTTTCGTGCAGAAGATCGTCGATAGTCCCATCACCGAGTCGCCGTCGATTCCCCACATCTCCGGATTGTACCTGGACGTCGATCGCACGCGCGCGCTCTGGAACGATGTCTATCGCGCGCCTGAAGCTCTCATTCGCGAAGGCGACTGGATCGATCGTCCGTCCTTTGGAATTCCATATACCTACGCTTTCACCGGTGCGATTCTCGCCGAGGCGCTGGCGAGACAGGGCGACGCAAAGGGCGCGACGGCGGTCATGGACAGAGTGAAAAAGATCGTG
>CAYMKQ010000073.1:0-10861 GCA_964391175.1 uncultured Gemmatimonadaceae bacterium
CCGTAGATCGCCCCCCCCGGATACTCGGCCACCGCCCCCAGCTGTTCCTCGATGCGAAGAAGCTGATTGTACTTGGCGACCCTGTCCGTGCGGCTGGCGGAGCCGGTCTTGATCTGCCCCGCGCCGGTCGCCACCGCGAGATCGGCGATGAACGTGTCCTCGGTCTCACCCGACCGGTGTGAGATGATCGACTGATATCCGTTCGCGCGCGCCATCTCGATGCACTCGAGTGTTTCGGTGAGCGTACCGATCTGATTCAGCTTGATGAGGATTGAGTTCGCGATGTCCGACTCGATTCCGCGGGCGAGCCGCTCCGTGTTCGTGACGAACAGGTCGTCGCCTACGAGCTGCACACGGTCGCCCAGCGCGGCGGTGAGCTGCGCCCACCCTTCCCAGTCGTTCTCCGCCAGACCGTCCTCGATGGAAACGATCGGATACTCGTCCAGCCACTTCCTGTAGAGATCGATCATGCCCGCGGCGTCGAGGGTTCCCGCTCCACTCTTCTTGAAGGTGTAGCTGCCGTTCTTGTACAGCTCCGACGCCGCGGGGTCGAGCGCGAGCGCGATCTCGCGACCCGGAGCGTATCCCGCCGCCTCGATTGCCTCCACTACGACGCGCAGCGCTTCCTCGTCGTTCTTGAGATCCGGCGCGAACCCTCCCTCGTCGCCAACTCCCGTCGACAGCTTTCTCTTCACGAGCACTTTCTTCAGCGCGTGAAACACCTCCGTGCCCATCCGGAGCGCTTCACGGAAGCTGGTCGCGCCGACGGGCACGATCATGTACTCCTGGAAGTCGACGGTATTCGTCGCGTGCGCGCCCCCATTCAGGATGTTCATCATCGGCACCGGCATCGTGCGGGCCATTGGTCCGCCCAGGTACCGGTAGAGCGGAAGTCCCACGTCCATCGCTGCCGCGCGCGCCGTCGCCATTGACACCGCAAGAATGGCGTTCGCTCCAAGCTTCCCCTTGTTGGCGGTTCCGTCGAGCTCGATCATCGCCCGGTCGATCGCCATCTGATCGGCCGCGGGCATGCCGCTCAAGACGGGACCAATCCGCTCTTCCACGCTCTGCACCGCCTGCTCGACGCCCTTGCCGAGATAGCGCTCGGCGTCTCCATCCCTCAGCTCCAGCGCCTCATGCTCGCCCGTCGAGGCGCCGCTCGGCACCGCGGCGCGTCCGAATGCCCCGCTGTCGAGCGTGACATCGGCCTCGACGGTCGGATTTCCGCGACTGTCAAGAATCTCACGTGCCCTTATCTCAGCTATGGTAGACATTCGCTCTCAGTAGTTTCGTCGTGATTCTCTATGCCGTTTCCGTCGGCTCGGTGTCCGGCGAAAGTAGATCGGCCGTCGTAGCGGGGCGGGAGGCGGGCGGAGGCAGCGGGTGCACACCATAGAGCTCGCGCAACGCATCCGCCATCCGGGTCCGAACGGTCGTCATCAACACCGCGCGATGATCGTAGTCGACCCCCGATGTGCTCGCCGGCTCGAGCAAATGTATATGAATCGTTCCCGGGTGTATCCGGAGCGATCCCTTCCTGTTGATCTCGATCGTTCCATGCAGAATCACGGGGACGATCGGAACGCCGGCGGCGATCGCCAGCACGAACGGTCCTTTCTTGAACGCACGAAGCGGGTACGCGTGACCGCGCGTCCCCTCAGGAAAGACGACCACCGAGCTTCCGGCGCGAATGCGCTCAGCGGCGACATCGTACGCGCCGAATGCAGCCTTTCTGTTGTCGCGCTGCATCTCGATCATCCCGGCCGCGCGCATCGCTCGGCCGAACACCGGAACTTTGAAGAGCTCCGCCTTCGCGACGAACTTGTTGTGCGGGAGAACCAGGGAGAGCGCCGGAACATCGAACCAGCTCACGTGATTCGATGCGAAGATCCGGGACTCGCCTCCACCGGAGTTTTCCATCCCGTGAACATGGACGCGTATTCCGGCTGCCCAGAGGACCGAAGCCGACCACCAGCGCGGGATGTTGTCGAATATTCCTCCTGGCTTGTCCTCCAAGCCAAGCAGCGCGGCCGAGATGACGATGGCGCCGAGAACGGTCGTCACCACGATCACGGTAAGAATTGTAAGCGCGGTGCGGAAAAGAGAGATCATTTGCGCCTGAAGTGATCGAAGCCCGACGGCGTCGCGACTCGCTTGCCGTCCTCCAGCAACTCGACGCCTGGCGATCCGGCAACAACCCGGCCTATCTCCGTGAGTTCGAGCCCGAGCTCGGCCGAAAAAGACGAAACGTCGATGGCCGGTCCGGTAACGGCAATCTCGTATTCTTCTCCCGCGCTCGCTGCCTCCAAAGCGGATACTCCTTCCACACGCGGAATGCGCTCCAGGTCGACTTCGATTCGAACCTTGCTCGCCGCCGCGATGTGGGCGAGATCGCCCATCAACCCATCGGAGATGTCGATCGCCGATGAAGCGCCTCGCTCCGCGAGAGCGAGAGCCGCTTCAATTCTCGGAATGGGATGCGCGAATCGTGCGCGGTCCCGCTCACTCGGCTCCTTCCCGGCTTTCCAGGCGCGCACGGCGGCCGCCGGTCCGCCGAGAGCTCCAGTGACGTAGACGCGCTGCCCCACCTTTGCCCCGGCGCGTGAAATCGGATTCTTTACGCTGCCCATGGCGGTAATTGTAAGGGAGAGCGTCTTTCCCGCGGTCAGATCGCCGCCTACGATCGGACACATGCCCGCCGAGGCGCCTTCCCGGATGCCGGTCGCCAGGGCGCGCGCTTCGCCGCGGTCCGCTTCCGGAAGCGTGAGGGCGATTACCACCCCCAGCGGCCGGACTGCCATGGCGGCGAGATCGCTCAGGCCCGCCGCCGTCGCACGATACCCTATCTCGAAGTGATTCAGCCAGTCCCGCCGGAAGTGGACGCCTTCGACCGATGTGTCGGTCGTCACGACCAGCTTTTCTCCGCGCGGAACCTGGAGGACGGCGGCGTCGTCGCCGATGCCTTTCGCCGACTGGCCCCATTCCGAAAGCAGGATGCGAACGAGATCGAACTCGTTCCCGGGGCCGAGATCGATGTGATGATGTGCGCGCGGTGAATGTTTTTCGTTCATTGTGGGACCGCGGGCAGCCTCGCGAGGACGGGAGGCGTGAGCTGTTCGTCGTTCTCGTTCCACGCCCTCGGCAGGGCATAGATGACATCCTCGAGCGTCGTTCCGCGCACGTACCCGCACAACTCGGCGGCGCGGCCGTGAATCCATGCCGCGCAGTATGCGGCGGTGAGAGCATCGCCGGTCTGCGCGAGCAGGGTTCCCGCGATTCCCGCGAGGATGTCGCCGCTTCCTCCGGTGCCCAAAGCGGCCGTACCGCGCGCGCTCACCAATCGCTCGCCCGCGGGCCCGAAGATCACCGTCGGAGCTCCCTTGAGCAGGACCGTCGCGGATAGCATGGCGGCGAGCTCGCTCCCGATGTCGAACCGGGCGTCGAGAACGGTCTGCACATTCGTTCCCATGAGTCGCGCGAATTCCGCGACGTGTGGGGTGATCAGTGCAGGACGTCCGCCGAGCAACGCCTTTAGGCCGCGAGTATCACCCTCGAAAACGTTGAGCGCATCGGCGTCGAGGACCACCGGGCATCTGTTATCCGCGAGAACCCGCCCGACCAGTTTCCGTGTCGCACTGGATCGTCCGAGCCCCGGGCCGATGACGATTGCGTCGGCCCAATCCGAAACCTCGGCGGAAAGCGCCTTCGCCTTGGTCGGCCAGGCAGAGATGAGCGCCGACGGAGCCGCGCTCAGAACAGCGGCGACATTTTCTGGCGCGACGACGGCGCGCAGGAGCCCGATCCCGCTCCTGAGGGCCGAGCGCGCGGCGAGCACGACCGCGCCCGGCATCCCCTTCCCGCCTCCGACGATCGCCAGATGCTTCCGCTCTCCCTTGTGCGCGTCGTAGCGCAGAGGCGGTAGGTGCGAATTGACCCACTCCCGATCGATGAGAACTGGTAGCTCCCAGGAAGGTGCTCCTGATTCGGAGCCCGTCGTCGCATGAGAGTCATCCAAACCGATGTCGAGGACGACTATCTCACCGCAGCGATCGCGAGCGAGAAGAGATCCGCGCTTGATTGCGCCGAAGCTGAGCGTGACATCCGCAGTGACGCATTGGGAATGTTGGCCAGTCGTAGAATTGAGGCCACTCGGGATGTCGAGTGCCGCGACGGGCACGCCCGACAGATGCATTCGATTTATCTGAGCGATCGACGCGGCAATCCGGCCGCGCGGCTCGCCCTCGAAGCCGGTGCCGAGAAGCGCGTCGACCGCCACGCCTGCTTCCGGGTCGGCGTCAACGAGCTTGATCGAGTCGAGCGCGGCCGCGCGCTCGCCAACCGCATCGGGAGTCTTCGCGGCCGCCGCCTCGACGACTCTCACATCAACGCCGGCACGCACGAGGCGGCCGGCGACGACCCAGCCATCTCCACCGTTGTTGCCCGGACCGACGAACACGACCGCGCCCGCGTGCAGCCGATCGGCGAAACGACGCGAGATCTCATCGGCTGCCGCTTTCCCGGCGCGTTGCATCAGGACCCGCGATGGAGTTCCGCTGTCTATGGTTGCCCGATCGCGCTCCGCTGACTCTTTCGCGCCGACCACCCTTACGGGCATTGCCTGGGGGGGAGGGGGGAGGAAAAGTGGGTGCTAGGCCTGCTGGGCGCAGTTCCAGGGGTAGTCGCGCTCGAATGCTCTGTCGAAGTCGAATACGTCGACGAATTCGTCGCGGGTGTCCTGCGGCTGGCTGAGAAGGAACCCGAGGTCGACGAGTGTAAACACGATGTCGCCGATGTCGGCCGTCGCGGAGATGCCCCAGCGCTCGAGGACGACGCGCGCCATCACTCCGTACCGCTCGAGCGCGAGGCTCCGGCACGCGTGCGCGAGCTCGATCCCGCTGATGTGGCGGCGCACCGCAAGCTGCGCCTGGCACATCTCCAGCGCGGAGAGGACGAACAGATACGCCTGCTCGTCGAACCTGGGTTCGCGGATGCGAATCCGGTCCATGATGCCTTCGCGAAATGCGAGCTCTGCCATTGCTATCGGGATTCTGCCATTGAAGGGAAGGATTTGTAGAGCGGGAAACGATTCGTCAAGTCGAGCACCTCCTCCTTGACGGATTTCGCTACCCCGGCGTCACCAGCGCTGGCTATCACGCGATCGATCAGCCGCGCTATCTGCTGCATCTCCGGTTCCTTCATCCCGCGCGTGGTCACAGCCGGCGTCCCAATGCGGATTCCGCTCGTGACGAATGGGGACTGGGTCTCCTTCGGCACCGTATTCTTGTTGACGGTGATCCCGGCGGCATCGAGCGCCTTTTCCGCGACCTTTCCGGTCACGTTCCTGTTGCGAAGGTCCACCAGCATGAGATGATTGTCGGTTCCGCCGGAGACGATGTCGAATCCTCGCTCCATGAGCGCGCCCGCCAGAGCCTGGGCGTTGCGAACGATCTGTCCGCAATACTCCTTGAAGGACGGATCCAGCGCCTCCTTGAACGCCACGGCCTTGGCGGCAATCACGTGCTCGAGCGGGCCGCCCTGCGTTCCGGGAAACACCGCCTTGTCGATCGTCTTGGCGTGCTCGCCCGTGCAGAGTATCAGGCCGCCCCGTGGTCCGCGAAGAGTCTTGTGCGTGGTGCTCGTCACCGCGTCGGCGTGTGGGATCGGTGAAGGATGGAAGCCGGTGGCGACCAGTCCGGCAAAGTGCGCCATGTCCACCACGAACTTCGCCCCGATCTCGCGCGCGACTTCCGCGAACGGCTCGAAGTCGATGATGCGGGCGTAGGCGCTCGCGCCGGCCACGATCATCTTCGGCCGCTTCTCCCGCGCGATCCTCTGCATCTCCGCGTAGTCGATTCGCCCGTCTTCCCCGACGCCGTAATGGATCGCGTGATACAGAAGGCCCGAGAAGTTGACGGGCGAACCGTGCGTGAGGTGCCCGCCCTGCGAGAGATCGAGGCCGAGGACGATGTCGCCGGGCTTGAGAAACGCGAGATAGACCGCGGCGTTCGCCTGCGCCCCGGAGTGTGGCTGGACGTTGGCGTGATCCGCGGAGAAGAGCTGCTTCACCCTGTCGATCGCGCACTGCTCGACCAGGTCGACGAACTCGCAGCCGCCGTAATACCGCTTCCCGGGCAATCCCTCCGCGTACTTGTTCGTGAGCGGAGTTCCCATCGCCTCGAGCACCGCTGGCGAGACGAAGTTCTCGCTGGCGATCAGCTCGAGACCGCTTCGCTGCCGGTCGACTTCCTGATCGATGAGACGCGCGATCTCCGGGTCCGACTCCGCCAGCCTTCCGAGAGGCATCGCGTTCTTTCCGGCGCTCTTCGCCGGCGCTGATTGGGTCTGCTGCATCAGATATCCTTTGGCTCGATCTTCTTCACACGGCGCTCGTGCCGCCCGCCTTCGAACTCGGCAGCGAGCCAGGCCTTCATCGTCTCGACGCCCTTCTCGTTCGACATGAATTTGGCTGGCAGCACCAGCACGTTCGAATCGTTGTGTTTTCTCGACATGGCCGCGATCTCCGGCTCCCAGGCGAGCGCCGCGCGAACGCCGCGATAGCGGTTCGCGACGATGTCCATGCCGATACCGCTACCACAAAGGAGAATCCCCCGCTTCACATCTCCCTCGGCAACCTCCTTCGCGACGGGGTGCGCATAGTCGGGATAGTCGTCGGGGGTAGTCGCATCTCTGGCGCCCAGATCCTGGGGCTCGAACCCCATCTTCTTCAGCTCCGATACGAGCCGCTCCTTCATTTCGAAGCCGGCGTGGTCGGATGCGATCGGGATCAGCTCAGGAGTTTTACTCATCGTTTGGCCCCGCGGAGCGACTGCTCACTTCGCTCAACATGGTTGCGTTGTGCAAGTCATCATCAGCGCGTCTCCGCCAACCGCTGCTCAGCCAGTCTATCCGCCGCTTCATAAGTCGGAATTTTATCCGATTCTGCGATGTCGAACACCCGCAGCACCGTGTCGTAGATATCGTCCGCTTTGTCGAGCGCTCGCTGGGCATCCCACCCCTCCACCTCGCCGTAGACGTTGATGACACCGCCGGCGTTGGCGACGTAATCCGGCGCGTAGAGGATACCGCGCGCCTCCAGCGCATCACCGTGCCGCTCTTCCAGCAGCTGATTGTTCGCGCCACCTGCGACTACCTTGACCTTCAGTTTCGGAATCGTCTGATCGTTGATGATCCCGCCCAGCGCACAGGGCGAGAAGATGTCCGCATCCACGGAGTAGATGGCGTCGCCTTCGACGATCCTTGCGCCCGTCATCTGCGCTACTCTTGCCGCCTTCGCCGGATCGATGTCCGAGACGATCAGCGTGGCGCCGGCTTCGTGCAGCTCCTCTGCGAGGTGCCGCCCGACATTGCCGCATCCCTGGATCGAGACCGTCTTTCCCTCGAGGCTGTCGGAGCCCCAGCAGCGATTGGCCGACGCCTGCACGGCACGGAATACTCCGTGCGCGGTGACTGGCGACGGATCTCCGGACTTCCCGGCCAGCCCGGCGACGTGACCCGTCTCCATGTGCACGTAATCCATGTCTTCCGTGCTGGTGCCGACATCCTCGGCGGTGATGTAGCGACCGCCGAGACTCTCGACGAAGCGCCCATGAGCGCGAAAGATGTTCTCCCTGTCTTTCGTCTTGTTGTCGCCGATGATGATCGACTTTCCGCCGCCCAGATGAAGACCGGCGACGGCGTTCTTGTACGTCATCCCGCGCGACAGCCGAAGCGCATCCGTTATCGCTTCCTCATCGGTCGCGTACGGCCAGAACCTCGTGCCTCCCAGCGCCGGTCCGAGCCTGGTGCTGTGAACGGCGAGAATTCCCCGATACCCGCACGACGGGTCGCTGCACAGAACGACTTCCTCGTGGCCCATCGAAGCCAGCGTATCGAAAAGTTTCATGACTGTCTGATAATCGGTTCTATGATTGGCCGTAAAGCGCTCTGGCGATCACGATTCTCTGGATCTCCGAAGTGCCTTCATAAATCTCGGTGACTTTCGCGTCTCGGAACAGGCGTTCTACCGGATAATCTTTCACGTAGCCGTAGCCGCCGAAGATCTGAATGGCCTGCGTCGTGACCCACATCGCGGTCTCGCTCGCCATCAGCTTCGCCATGGAGCTGAATTGCCGCACGCTCTGTCCCCGGTCCTTTGCGGCGGCCGCCGCGTGCAGGAGCGCGCGAGACCCCGCGATGCGCATCGCCATGTCTGCGAGCTTGAACTGAATGGCCTCGAATTCCTTGATCGCCTTCCCGAACTGCTTGCGCTCGCCGGCGTACGTGACCGAGTGCTCGAGAGCGGCCCGCGCGATGCCGATTGCCTGGGCGGCGATTCCCAGGCGGCCGTTGTCGAGCGACTGCATCGCGTAGACGAAGCCCTGCGTCTCGTCGCCGAGAAGATTCGCGGCCGGTACGCGCATGTTGTCGAAGTTGAGCTGTACCGTCGGTGACGCACGGAGACCCATCTTGTCTTCCTTCTTGCCGACTTTGAAGCCCTGCAGGTCCGGGGTGATGATGAAAGCCCCAATGCCTCGTCCGCCGCGGCGAGCGCCGCTCGTGTCGGTCCGCGCCATCGCGATGATCACGCCAGCGGTATTTCCATTCGTCACCCAGCTCTTTGTCCCGTTGAGCACCCAGGCGTCTCCGTCCTTCACGGCCTGAGTGGTCAAGGCGGATGCATCCGAGCCCGCCTCCGGCTCTGAAAGGGCGAAGGCACCGAGCAGCTCTCCACGCGCCATCGGTTTGAGGAAGCGGTCCTTCTGCGCATCGCTTCCATAACGGAGGATCATCTGCGTGGAGAGCGAGTTGTGAACGCTCATCAATGCCGCGACCGATGCGTCGGTGGCCGCGATCTCCTCCAGCGCTATGAGGTACGTGCCCGTGTCTACTCCGAGACCCTCGTACTGCTCGGGCAGGAGCATGCCGAGGAATCCCAGCTGTCCGAGCTTTCCAACCAGAGACGGCTCGAAGTACGCCTTCTCATCCCACTCGGCCGAGTGCGGCGCGATCTCGGCTAGCGCGAATTCGCGCGCGAGCTTCTGAACTTCCGACTGCTCTTCGGTGAGCGGGTGAAGTGCCCAGGACACGTCGGCGCTTACTTATATGTATAGAAGCCGCGGCCGCTCTTGCGTCCGAGCCAGCCGGCGGCGACGTATTTCCTGAGCAGCGGACAAGGCCGATACTTTGGATCGCCGAGTCCGTCGCGGAGCACCTCGAGGATCGCGACGCAGGTGTCGAGGCCGATGAGATCCGCCAGGGCGAGCGGCCCCATCGGGTGATTCATCCCCAGCGTCATTACCTGGTCGATCGCCTCCGCTTCTCCGACGCCCTCCATGAGGCAGTACACGGCCTCGTTGATCATCGGCATCAGCACACGATTCGAGACGAAGCCCGGATAGTCGTTGACCTCGACCGGCGTCTTCCCCAGCGCCTTGCTGAGATCCGTGACGCGTTTCGTCGTTTCATCGGAGGTGGCGAGACCGCGAATGATCTCCACGAGCTTCATCACCGGCACCGGATTCATGAAGTGCATCCCGACGACGTTCTCCGGGCGCGACGTCCTGCGCGCGATCTCGGTGATGGAAATTGAGCTGGTGTTGGAAGCGAGGATCGCCTCCGGCTTGGTGAGCCGGTCGAGGTCGGTGAAGATCTTGAACTTGAGCGCGGCGTCCTCGCTCGCCGCTTCGACGACGAGTGACGCCTCCGCTACGGCCCCCAGGTCCTGATTGAGACCGACGCGCGAAAGAATCCTCTCCGGCTCTTCAGGGCCAAGAATCTCCTTCTTCACCTGACGCTCGAGATTCTTCGCGATCGTAATGCGTCCCTTCTCCAGCGCCTCCTGCGAGATGTCGATCATCGTCACCGGAAAGCCGGCCTGCGCGAAAACGTGCGCTATTCCGCTGCCCATCTGACCTGCTCCAACAACCGCAATGCGGTCGGTCATGCGCGCGACTCCATGCGCCGCAGGTGGCGCCCATACAGGTAAAAGAGAACGGCGAACATTGCGGCGACCGCGGCGAGCCCGCCCTCCGGACCCCACGGCCCTCCGGTAAGCCAGTCAGGACCGGCGTCGACGACCCGGTAATCCGGCGCCGGAAGCGGAAGCCCGCTCACAGGCGTGTGAAGCGCGCCGGCCATCGTCCAGTTCCACGCAAAATGCGCGGCACCCGCCGCATACAGGCTCCGGGTGGCGAGAAAAATCGCTCCCAGAAGGAATCCCGCCACGATCACCGCGAGAATCGACTCGGCGTCCGCGCCAGGGTTCCACCCGTGGAGCAGTCCGAAGATCACGCTCGTCACGATCAGCGCCAGTTTCCATCCCGCGGCGCGTCTCAGCACGGAGAAAGCGTAACCCCGCATGAACAGCTCTTCGAAGAAACCAGCGGGGAGCAGAACCCATGTCGCCGCCCCCGTAGCTGCCCACCAGCTGCCATCGGGAGCCGGCTCGATCCGGAGCTGCTGGACGGCAATGAGGAGCAGACTCGCTATCGCGATGGGCAGCGCGCCGAATGCCGCGCCCGTGAGGAGCGCGCGGGGAGATGCAGCGGATTTATCCAGCGCAACGGTGCTCCATGGAAGCTTTTCGACGCGGCGCAGCATCACGTACGTCGCGATGAGCACGCTGGCGAGCGACAGCCACTGAATGATGCCCTGCGATTCGAATGCACCCTTCCCGAGCGTCGCCTCTCCGAATACCTGCAAGGCGCCGAGCGCGAGGAAGCACAGAACGTAGAAGCCTACGATGAGCCCCAGCGGCCGTAGCGACCGCATGGATCTCGACTGCGCTGGAGCGGGAGCTGTCAATCGGCGCTAGTGTAGTGTCGCCAAAATCTCATTGGCTTTGTCGTAAAGAGGCTGTAAC
>CAYMKQ010000074.1:0-10738 GCA_964391175.1 uncultured Gemmatimonadaceae bacterium
TTGTTCGGCGGAGAAGAGTGCGAGCCTCGGACGGTTATATTTCGTCGTTCCTCCTGCTGCTCCCCGCGAAAGAAACCAGAGATCCCATTTGAAGCTCGAGCACATTCGCAACTTCTGCATCGTCGCACATATAGACCACGGTAAATCGACTCTCGCCGACAGGCTGATCGAGGCCACCGGGATGCTCCAGAAGCGCGAGATGAAGGCTCAGGTGCTGGACACGCTCGATCTCGAGCGGGAGCGTGGAATCACGATCAAGCTCAACGCGGTGCGGATGTCCTACGCCGCCCGTGATGGCCAGGAGTACGAGCTCAATCTGATCGATACGCCGGGACACGTGGATTTCACGTACGAGGTCTCGCGCTCACTCGCCGCGTGCGAGGGCGCGATCCTCGTCGTCGATGCGTCGCAGGGCATTCAGGCGCAGACGCTCTCGAATCTCTTCCTGGCGATGGATGCGGGACTCGAGATCATTCCCATTCTCAACAAGATCGATCTGCCCAGCGCCGAGCCGGAGCGGCGAAAGCAGGAGGTTCACGACCTGCTGGGTGTCGATCCGGACGGGATTCTCCTCGTCAGCGCGAAGGAGGGGATCGGGATCCCCGAGCTCCTCGAGGAGATCGTGCGCAAGGTCCCGCCGCCGGTGGGAGACGAGAACGCGCCTCTTCGCGCTCTCATCTACGACTCATACTACGACAAGTATCGCGGAGCCATTCCGAGCGTTCGCGTCGTCGACGGCGTCATCACGAAGGGAACGCACATCACCTTCGGCGCCAGTGAGTCGGTGTACGAGGTGGATGAAGTCGGCTACAACCAGCTGCGCCAGGTACCGACCGACCGGCTCGGGCCCGGCGAAGTCGGGTACGTCGTCGCGAGCGTGAGATCCGTGAGCGAGACCCGCGCCGGCGACACGATCTTCGACTCGGACAGACACGCAACCGAGGCGCTTCCAGGCTATCAGGCTGTGCGCTCCTTCGTTTTTGCCGGCCTCTATCCAACGGACACTCAGCAATATGAAACGCTTCGCGACGCGCTCGAGAAGCTCAAGCTGAACGATGCCTCGCTCAACTACGAGCCCGAGACTTCCACCGCGCTCGGATTCGGATTTCGCGCGGGGTTTCTCGGTCTCTTGCACATGGAGATCGTGCAGGAGCGACTCACCCGCGAGTTTGACCTCGAGCTCGTCACGACTGTCCCGAGCGTCGAGTACAAGGTCTACATGACCGACGGCGAGATGAAGCTGATCGAGAATCCGTCGCTGATGCCGCCGAGCTCCGTGGTGGATCACATCGAGGAGCCGTACGTAAAGGCGCGCATCATGGTTCCCGCGGAGTACATCGGGGCGATCATGACGCTCGGAACCGACCGGCGCGGCGTCTACAGAAACATGACGTACCTCGACACACAGCGCGTCGAGCTCGACTGGGAATTTCCCCTGGGCGAGATCATCCTCGATTTCTTCGACAAGCTGAAGACCGTAAGCCGTGGATACGCCTCACTCGACTACGACATGCTCGAGTACCGGCGGAGCGAGCTGGTAAAGCTGGACATGCTGATCAACGGCGACCCGGTTGATGCCTTCAGCGTCATCATTCACGAGGACAAGGCCTATGAATGGGGACGGAAAATCGCCGACAAGCTGAAGGATCTGATCCCGCGCCAGCTTTTCGAGGTCGCGATTCAGGCGGCGATCGGATCGAAGATCATCGCGCGTACGAGCGTCAAGGCATTGCGTAAAGACGTGCTCGCGAAATGCTATGGCGGCGATATCTCGCGCAAGCGCAAGCTCCTCGAGAAGCAGAAAGAGGGAAAGAAGAGAATGAAGCAAGTCGGCTCAGTCGAAATACCGCAGGAAGCGTTTCTTGCCGTCCTCCAGGTGGATTAGAAGGTATGCAGGTCGGCTCAGTGGAGACTGAGTGAGCGGATCGCTCGTTATCCAGACGAGCTTTCTCGGCGACGTGATCCTCACGACGCCACTCATCGCGGAGCTGGCGAAGCGCGGACCGGTGGACGCGCTCGTAACGCCCCAGGGCGCGACCGTCGTCGCCAACAATCCCCATCTCCGGACGATCATCCGTTACGACAAGCGCAACACCTACGGATCGGCGAGTGGTCTATGGCAGACCATCAAGGGGATTCGCAGCAGGCGACCATACGACGCGGCTTATCTGGCCCAGGGATCCTTCCGCAGCGGCCTGCTCGGAATCATGACGGGCGCGAAGGAGCGAATCGGTTTCGCCAGCTCGACGGGCCGGGTTCTCTACACCACCCTAGCGAGGTACCGTCCCGACCGGCACCACGCGGAACGGCTCTGGTCGCTGGCGATGGTGGATTGCGCCGACCCCCCCAGTCCGGATCAGATCCGGCCCCGCCTCTACCCTTCGGATGAAGATCGTCGCGTCGTCGACTCGCTTCTCAGGCGGAACGGTAACGGCGATGCACCATTCGTCGCTCTGGCGCCGGGCAGCGCTTGGGGCACCAAACGGTGGCCCTATTACGTCGAGCTGGCAAGAAAGCTGGCGGATGATTTCAGGATCGCGATCGTCGGATCGCATGCTGACGCTCGGACGGCGTCGGAGATCTCTTCCGCCGTAGGAGAGCGGGCTGTCATCAATTCGGTCGGCCGCCTCTCGCTGCTCGGGTCCGCCGAGCTGATCGGACGCGCGCAGGCGATAGTGACCAACGACTCGGCGCCGCAGCACCTGGCGTCGGCAATGGGGACGCCTACGCTGACGATTTTTGGCCCCACCGTGCCTGAGTTCGGCTTCGGACCGCTGGCGGAGCGGAGTGCGGTCGCCGGCCACCAGGCACTCGGCTGTCGTCCCTGCCATCGACACGGTCCGGAGCGCTGTCCGCTCGGGCACTGGCGATGCATGCGAGAGCTGACGACGGAGCACATCTCGAGCTTGCTGGCAGAAGTGCTCCACCCGCCGGTGCCGGTATGAGCGTCAAGGAGCGATACATAGTCGGAGTCGATCTCGGCGGCACGAACATCGTAGCCGGCGCGATGCCGCTCGACGGGAGCCGCGAGATCGCAATGCGCACCACGCAGACGCTCCCGGATGGCGGAGCCAACTCGGTAGTCGAGCGAATCGTTGGAATGATCGAGGACGTCATCGCTCAGACGATCGCCGAGACCGGTGCCAAGCGATCTGACTTCCTCGGCGTCGGCATCGGATCGCCGGGCCCGCTCGATCGCGAGAAAGGGATCGTGATCGTGACGCCGAATCTTGGCTGGAAGAACTTTCCGCTTCGCGACGAGATCTCGAAGCGCGTGAATCTCGAAGCCACCCTCGACAACGATGCGAATTGCGCGACGCTTGGGGAATTCTGGCGCGGCGCCGCTGTCGGGGGACGGAATGTCATCGGCATGACGCTGGGAACCGGCATCGGCGGAGGCATCATCCTCGACGGCAAGCTCTATCACGGCGCCTCGGATGTCGCCGGAGAGATCGGACACACGACCATCGATTTCACCGGGCGCCGCTGCAAATGCGGGAACTATGGATGTCTCGAGGCCTACGCCTCCGGTCCTGCCATCGCCGAGCGCGCGCGCGAAGCGCTGCGCGGCGATGAGGGAGAGTCGGTCCTCGCCGCAATGGTGGGCGGCGACCTCAAGCGCCTCACGGCGCAGATCGTGTACGAAGCGTCGAAGCGCGGGGATGCCGTCGCGCGCGAAGTCGTGCGCGAGACCGCGTGCTTGCTCGGTGCCGGCGTGTCGAATCTTCTGAACATCTTCAATCCCGACGTGGTCGTGCTCGCCGGAGGAGTCACGCAGGCAGGCGACGCGCTGTTCAAGCCGCTCCGTGCGGAAGTGCGACGCCGTGCGTTCAAGCCGGCGGTAGAGGCGTGCCGCATCGTACCCGGCGCGCTACCCTTGTCGGCCGGCGTTGTCGGCGCGGTCGCGACCTTCAAGATGAAAACGCTCGGCGAGCTCTGATGGCGACCAAGCGCCGCGTCGGAGTGATCGGCACATTCGTCTGGGACGTAATTCACGGCAGGGATCCCCGAGACGCGCCGGTCGAGGAGTGGGGGGGCATCACCTACGCGCTCGGGGCATTCGATGCCGCGCTCTCGAACGAGTGGGAGCTCGTCCCGGTTCTAAAGGTGGGAAGCGACCTCGCGCACTCGGCGCGCCATTTTGTCGCCGGTCTGGACCGCATTGCGCCCGGGGCGTCGCCGATCGAGGTTCAGCACCCCAACAATCGCGTCGCGCTCCACTATCAGAGCGCGGAGCGGAGGTGCGAGCGACTCACCGGTGGTGTTCCCGGCTGGAGCTGGATGGGTCTCAAGCCACTCCTCGCCGACCTCGACGCGCTCTACATCAATCTGATCAGCGGCTTCGAGCTCGATCTCGAGACCGCGCAGCTCATTCGCCAGCATTTTCGCGGGCCGATCTACTGCGATCTGCATTCGCTGCTTCTGGCGTTGCAGCCGGATGGGATGCGAACTCCCCAGCCGCTCGCCAATCCCGCCGCCTGGTGCCGCTGCTTCGACCTCATCCAGGTGAACGAAGAAGAGATGACGATGATGGCTTCGGATGCGATGGGACTCGCCGCGATCGCTCTCGCCGCCGGCGTCAACTCTCTCACCGTCACTCTCGGAAGCCGCGGTGTCGTCTACTTCGCGGCGCCGGGATTCGATGGACTCCCGGATCTCAAGCGCGGAACCCTGGGCGAACCTCCGGGAGCTATCCGGACCGCGCTGATCCCGGCGAAAACTCCGCGGCATGGTGGTCCGGGAGATCCGACGGGATGCGGCGATGTCTGGGGCGCAACCTATTTCTCCAGGTTGCTCGCGGGTGATAAGTTAGACTCGGCAATCGACCGCGCTCTGGACGCAGCTGCCCGGAACGTGGACCATCGCGGCGCTACCGGTCTCGCCGACTACCTGCGCGGAGAGCTCAGCATCAAGTGACGACAATCATCAACGTCCCACATTCGCTCGAAGACAAGTCCTTCGAGCAGGTGCTGGATCAGGTGGCCCCTCTTCCACTGGACGAGAAGATCATCGTCGACACGAGGCACGCGCGCTGGGCCTCACCCTATGGTCTCACGGCGCTGCTCGCGCTGGCGCAGTCCAGAGCCGAGCGCCCGATACTGTATGTTCCGGAGGCGGAGAATGTCAGCACCTACTGGTCGCGGATGGATTTCTTCAAGCACGCGGCCGAGCTGTACGAGCTCCAGGGACGGGTCACACGCACCAAGGCGGCGGAGACGAGCGTGCTGCTCGAAGTAACGTCGATCTCCAAGAGCGACGACGTGCACGGAGTGGTGGACA
Organism: uncultured Gemmatimonadaceae bacterium; assembly: GCA_964391175.1. Lineage (GTDB taxonomy): Bacteria > Gemmatimonadota > Gemmatimonadetes > Gemmatimonadales > Gemmatimonadaceae > UBA4720. The sequence goes on from CAYMKQ010000074.1 coordinate 5,281, forward strand.
AGATCCAGCAGCGCGCCCAGGAAGCGCTGGTGAAGAACCTGAATCTCGACGCGAAGATCACGATGCGATTCACGATGGCGCTGTCGGAGGTCTGCCAGAATATCGTCGAGCACGCGGGTCGCGGCGGCTGGGTGGCGGTGCAGACGTATACCTGGCGGGTTCGTCTGGGAGGGCGAAAGGTCGTGGTGATCGCGGTATGCGATCCGGGAATCGGCTTCCGGCAATCGCTCGAGTCGGCGCCGGGCTTTCACAAGAAGGAAAGGTGGGATGACGGTCTCGCCCTGGAGGAAACCGTGATCCGCGGCGCTTCCCGCTTCCGCGACCCTGGGCGTGGCCAGGGCCTTGCGGGCGTGAGGCGGTTCGTCGGAAACTGGGATGGGAAGCTCTCCATCCGAAGCGGGACGGCGCGGATCGCGGTGCTGCCCAAGGGGGACTGGGATGAGGACGAGCCACTGGTCGAGGATCTTTCATATTTTCCGGGGGCACAGGTTCAGATCACCATCCCGGAGCGCGTAACGTGATAAACCACATCGACGTCAGCTCCATGCTCCGGAAGAGCGTCTGCGAGCTTTACTCGAATCTCGTGACGAGACCGACTGGGGCCGCGGTGCGCTGCGAAATCGAGCAGGAGCTCGACCGCATTGGCGACCGGGCGCTCACCGTGATCGACTTCTCGCACGTCGGACTCCTCGATTTCTCGTGCGCCGACGAGATCGTGGCGAAGCTCCTTCTTCAATACGTGAGCGTGGATGCGCCCCGTCGCGAGGTGTACTTCGTGTTCCGCGGCATCAGCGACTCACACATGGATGCCATCGAGGCGGTGCTGGAGCGCCACAAGCTCGCGCTCGTCACTCAGCACGCCAACGGCGAGTCGCGCCTCATCGGCATCATCGGTGTCGAGGAGCGGAAGGCGTGGGAGATCATTTCCCAGCTCGGGGCCGGCGCGTGCGCCGATGTCGCGGACGCGATCGGGCTGTCGGCCGATGAGGCGGAGAGAATGCTGGACATGCTGTGGAGGAGACGTCTGGTGATCCGCTACGAAGACGGCTATGCGGCGGTCGGGAGCGTGACGAGCTCGATCGGACCGACAAGGCTGGATGCGTGATGGAGGGATTTCAGCCGTGGCTTTTCGTCGTGCAATTCATCGCGACGCGGTCGGGCGACGACGAGCGCGGACCGCTGGTGCGTCTGCATCCGAGCGACGCGCGGAAACGGCTGCTCGAGGACGGCGAGCTGGTGTGGGTCTATGGCCAGCGGCGTCACGATCTGGCGGTGCTCGTGGTGGATGACGGAGTGACTCCCGGCAATGTCGTCGCGCGCGACATTCTGGGCGTCGCGCCCGCGGAGACCGTTCGCGTCGTGAAGCACGACTTCGACGCCGCCCGCAGCACACGCAACCTCGGCTAGGAGAGCTCGTGGCGGAGACGCGCAAACTGGGCCTGTCGACAACGGCGATTCATGGGGGCGCGACGCGTCCCGACGCCGGGATGGGCGTCGCACCCCCCCTCGTGCAGTCGGTGAACTATGTCCAGGAGATGGGCACCAGCGAAGGCCTGCTCTACACCCGCTATGGCAACACGCCGAACGCGGAGCGCGTGCAGAAGCGGCTCGCAATGCTGGAAGGCGCCGAGGCCGCGCTCGTGCTCTCGAGCGGGATGGGAGCCACCGCCTGCTCGATGCTCGCGCTGCTCAGGCCGGGCGATCACATGATCTCCAGCTCCTGGATCTACGGCGGCACCCGGAGACTGTTCACCGAAGATCTGCCGGGGATGGGAATCGAAGTGTCCTTCGTCGATCCGATGGAGCTTCGCGCCTGGCGGAAAGCTCTCAGGAAAAACACCCGCGTGATCTTTCTCGAGTCGCCGGTCAACCCAACCTGCCGCGTCCTCGAGCTGAACTCGGTTCGCCAGCTCACATCGTCGCAGGGACTCGCGCTCGTCATCGATTCCACCCTCGCGAGCCCGGTGAACTTCCGGCCGATCGAGCACGGCGTCGATGTCGTGATTCATTCGGCGACCAAGTACCTCAATGGGCATCACGACATCCTCGCCGGGGTCGTCTGCGGCAGCGAGCCGTTCATCGACGAGGTCAGGCGCAAGATGGAGATCTGGGGACAGGCGCCCGATCCATTCGCGTGCTGGCTGCTTGAGCGCGGACTGAAGACACTCGACGTGCGCGTGAAGCGACAGAACGAAAACGCGATGCGGGTGGCCGAGTGGTGCTCGGGACGCCCGGGGATCGCGAAGGTTCACTACCCGGGCCTGCCTGACCACCCGGATCACGAGATCGCGAAGAGCACAATGGATGGATTCGGTGGCATGCTCGCCATCGAGCTCGTCGGGGGTGGACCGGCCGCGCTCACGTTTCTCCGTAAGCTCGGACTCTTCACCCACGCCGCCAGCCTAGGCGGCGTGGACTCGCTCGCCATCGAGCCGCGCTACAGCTCGCACGAGCACATGTCTCCCGAGGCGCGCGCGAAGATCGGGATCCCCGATGGTTTCGTGCGAATGAGCATCGGACTTGAAAACGCCGAAGACCTGATCGCGGACATAGAGCAGGCGCTCGCGCAGTAGATCATGATCCGCCTGCATGAAGTCGTGAAGGAATACCCGAGATCGGGTGTCGCGCTCTCGCAAGTGACCTTCCACGTGAAGAAGGGCGAGTTCGTATTCCTCACCGGCCCCAGCGGGTCGGGGAAGACCACCATCCTCAAGATGCTCTACATGGATGACAAGCCCACCAGCGGCGAGGTGTGGATCAGCGGCGTGAGCTCGAAGAACGCGCGGGGCCGCGAGATATCCCGGCTGCGCCGCAGGATCGGCATTGTCTTCCAGGACTTCCGGCTGCTGGAAGATCGAACGGCGGAGGCGAACGTGCGATTCGCCCTGGAGGTCACGGGCGCGCCCAAGGCGACGATCCGCTCCAAAGTCGCGCGCGTGCTGACGCAGGTCGGCCTCTCGTCGAAGGCGACGAGCTTTCCGCGCGAGCTCTCCGGCGGCGAGCAGCAGCGCGTCGCCATCGCGCGCGCCCTCATCAACGATCCTTTCGTCCTGATCGCCGACGAGCCGACGGGGAATCTCGATGAGCGCGCGACACGTAGCGTGTTCCAGCTGCTGCGCGACATCAACGCCGCTGGTACGGCGGTGATCATGGCCACGCACGACCTGGATCTGGTGCGGAGATCGAGCTACCGGACCATAGAGCTGAATCACGGACGGCTCGTGTTCGACTCTGCCGAGACGCCGCGTCAGGCGGCGCCGCACGGCGCCTATCTCCGGGCCGACGAATCGTCCGAGCTGCCCGGCGCCGACGGAGAAAGCTCCTAGGTGCTCGCCGCCCGCGAAGCGGTCACCGCCTCACGCCGCGCGCCGCTCCTGAGTGTCCTCAGTGTCGTCACGATCGCGTTCTCGCTGTTCGCGTTCGGGCTGTTCGGCCTGGCGGCCATCAACATCCGCCAGGCGCTCGAGCAGGTGGAGGAGCGAGTCGAGGTGCGCGGCTTCATCACTCAGGGGACTGAGATCGAGTCGGTGGCGGCGGCGATGAAGGACATCGGCGAATTCCCGGAGGTCGTGCGCGTCGACTACGTGTCCGAGGAGCGCGCGCTCGAGCGGGCGAGGAGGGAGATGGGCGAGTTCGCCGATGTATTCGAGGCCGGCGTTCTCCCCGCATCGATAGAGGTGCACCTGCGCTCCGGGCTTCGCAGCCCCGCTACGGTGAAGTCGGTGGCGGATCGCATCCGGACGTACGCATTCATCGACGACGTGCGTTACGGCGAGGAATGGGTCGAGAAGCTCCATCGGCTCCGGAACATTGCCACCGTCGCGGGTACCTCCCTCGGACTGGCGTTCGCCGCAGTCGCGATCATCATCATCGGCGCCACGATTCGCATGGCGGTTCTCGCGCGGGCGAAGGAAATCTCGATCATGCGCCTCGTCGGGGCCACCGACATGTTCATCCGGCTTCCCTTCCTCGTCGACGGCCTTGTCAAGGGGATCCTCGGCGGGCTGCTCGCCCTCCTGTTCACGTGGATCGCTCACCGAACCGTCAACGAGTACTTCCTGCGCACCGTGTTCTTCGATCGTCAGCTGATCTTCCTCGGCATCATCGGGGGAGCCCTCATGGGCGTGCTCGGAAGTCTCGTCTCGGTCGGGAGACACTTACGTCGCATCTGATGCGCGCCTGCGCTCTGCTGGCGTGCTGCGCGATGCTGGTGTCGAGTCTCGGGGGTCAGCAAAGCGAGAGCGCGGAGGCGCGTCTGAGGGCGCAGCGAGAGGAAGTGCTCAGAATCCGCGCGGAGCGCGACGAGCTCGAGCGCAAGATGAGCGGGCTCCAGAACACCGCGCACGAGCTGGCCGACGAAGTAAACCTCCTGGATCGTCAGCACGACGCGACCGCCCGAATGGTGAAATCGCTCGACCAGCAGCTCGTGGCGATAACTGACGAAGTAGAAAACACCACCGCCGACCTCGATCGCGCGGAGGGGGAGCGGGCGACGAAGCGCGCCACGCTTCAGCGGCGGCTGGTCGAGATCTACAAGCGGGGTCCGCTCTATTCGGTCGAGGTTCTCTTTTCCGCGCAATCGGTGGGCGAGCTCGTCGCCCGCTACAAGTACCTCCACCTGCTCGCGCTGAGGGACAAAGGCCTGGTCCATCGCCTCGAGGAGCTTCACAACCGGATCGAATCGCAGCACGGACAGCTGGTGCGGCTTCAGAGCGGCGTAGTCGAGAACCGCGCCGACAAAGCGCGGGAGGCAGCACGGCTCGTGGAGCTCGAGCGCGAGCAGACCCGGAATCTCGCTCGGGTACAACAGGATGCGAAGCGGACGAAGGCGCGGCTGGCCGAGCTGGAGAAGAGCGAGGCGCGACTCAACAGCGTGATAGCCTCTTTCGAAGCGGAGAGACGGCGCGCAACCGGACGCGGCGGCTCGGTGACGCTGGCGCCGAGCTCTATCAGAACAACCGACCTCGGGCGCCTGGAATGGCCGGTCGATGGGGCGTTCCTCTACCGCTTCGGCCGGTTCGTCAATCCGAACAACACCACGACGCGGTGGAATGGAATCGGTATTACCGCGGCCGTCGGCACGCCGGTGAAATCGGTCTCGGCGGGTCAGGTAGCATACGCGGGTCAGATGGGCACCTACGGGAACACCGTCATTCTCGAGCACGGCGGCGGAGATTATTCCGTGTACGGCTCCCTCAACAGGATCGACGTCCGCAAGGGCACTCGCGTCGTGAAGGGCCAGGCGCTCGGCACGGTGGGAGTGAGCGACCCCGCGCTCGGTGCTCACGTCCACTTCGAGATCAGGCGCGGGGGCCCCGCGGTGGATCCGGCGGAGTGGCTCCGTGCGGCGCGATGATTCCATGTGAAGCAGAAATCCCGCCGCCGCAGTCGCCACCCTCCCGTTGCTAGTGTAGTGTCGCAGAAGTGTCTTTCATGTTTCAGAACTGCAATTGCAACA
>CAYMKQ010000075.1:0-10447 GCA_964391175.1 uncultured Gemmatimonadaceae bacterium
CCGCTGTCAGCATTTAGCCGGTAGCCGGCAGCCTTTCTGTTGCGGTTGCAGTTACTGCCTCTTTACGACAAAGCCAATGAGATTTTGGCGACACTACACTACGTCATCCCAACGTGCCTGTCACTCAATAGACAAAATCCTACGCCCGCCCCGCGCAGCTCCGAAAACGCCCACGATGGCCAGCAGCAGCCCAGACGCGCACACAATGGCGGCTCCGGTGGGCAGATCCATTTGATAGGAAGCCCACAATCCGAGCAAGCTCGCTGCCGCGGCGATGCCCCATCCTATTGCCAGGCGCTTCATCCATTCCTGGGCCAGCATCGTCCCGCAGACCGCGGGCACAATCAAATACGCAAAGGTCAGCAGCACTCCGGCAAGGCGCACGAAGCTCACGACTACCAGCGCGAACGCGGCGTAGAACAGGAAGTCCCACAGGCGCACGCGTATTCCGTCGGCGAAGGCCTTGTCCGGATCGGATGAGATGAGGACAAAGCGCTTATGGAAAGCCGCATAGAAAGCCCCCAGCGCCGCGAAAACCAGTAGTCGCTGGCCAATTTCGGCCTTCGTCACGTTGAGAATATCGCCCGTCAGCAGGTGCTCGAGCTCCTCCTTGCCACCAGCGACCCGGCTGAGCAGCAGAATCACTCCCGCCGCGGCTACAACGAACGTGATGCCGATGATCGCTTCCTGGGGCACGGGGCCTTTCTCAGTGCTCCGCGACCAGCTGAAGAACGCCGCCCCAATGAACGTCACACCGAGCGAAATCCAGAAGGTTGCGCGGTCATCGAAGTGATACCCCATCAGGAGGGCCACGCAGGTGCCCAACGTCGCCACCTGTGCAAGCGCGAGATCCACGAAAATCACCTCCCGCTTCACCACATGCAGGCCGAGATAGACCAGCAGCGGCGGAAACAGGAGGCACGCCGCAAGGGGCCATTTCATGACCTCCCAGACTACCTGGAGGTCCACGCTCATTTCACTGTCCGGAACGCGGTTGCAAGCGTAGTAACCATGTAGTCCATCATGTCGAAATATGAGGGCGTGTTGGGGCGCGCACCGGGCTGCTGGGGAACATCCAGCACCAGCGCGCCTGTCAGGCGTGCGACGGTTTGGGCGGTCCTACGATTCTGGTAGGGCTGGACGAGTATCACGCGGGCATTTTCCGCCTTCATCGTGCGAATGACCTTCGCGAGATGTGCGGGCGAGGGCGCGATGCCGGGCTTGGGCTCAAGGGTTTCGACGACCTCCAGGTTGAATCGCTTCGCGAGGTAGACGAAATCCTTGTGGTAGGTTACGATCTTCGCGCCGCGATACGGCGCAAGCTGCTTCTGCCACTCGGCCAGCTTCGCGTCGACCCTGGTGTTGAACCTCGCCAGGTTGCTTCTGTAGATCGCGGCCGATTTCGGATCTACCTGCGCGAAATGCTCGGCGATGTGCGCGGCAATGATCTTGACGTTCACGGGGTCGATCAGAAAGTGTGGGTTGCCCAGCGAGTGAACGTCGCCCTTCGAGCGGTCGAAGCTCACGGGAATCTCGAGCATCTTGACCGCCTCCGAAGCCACGACGCGGCCTGGTGCGCCGGCGGAGATCTTGGCGTTGCGCGAGTTCTCCAGCAGCGGTGGCAGCCATCCGAGCTCCAGCTCGGCGCCGCCTTCAATGAGCGCATTGGCGCGGTTGAGCGTCACGATGTGGCTTGGCTTCGCATCGACGTAATGCGGGTCCTCGGTCGGTTTGGCCAGGGCCCTGACATTGACGAGATTTCCGCCGATCTCTCTGGCCACCGATGCAAGATCGGGAGTCGTCGCAACGACGCGAAGTTGCCCAGCAGCCGATGATCCCGTGCCCGCCAGGGCGACGAGCGCGAAAGTGGCGACTTTGTAAAGATTCAGTCTTTTCATTGTTGTGTTTGCTACTGTTAGAATTTGTGTGACGCGTGCGCGCCGAGCAGGAACTCGAACTGGAACCAGAGCGAGTGATCGGAGCCGATTCCTTTGCGATCGTCGTAATTGTATTGCACCCGGAATTTCGAGAACTCGGTTGGATACCACGTGAAGTTCGGCGAAAGGCGCAACCGATCGCGGCGCAGCTCTGACACGAATGCCGCCTCGTCGCCTCTTGCGAACTCACCTCGCAGCCCCGCCACGATGCGGGGCTTGATCCCCCACAAGACCTGGGCGTACGCTCCCCGATCCTTCAGCGTCTCGTTCGGCAACGTGATCGTCGGGTCGTCTGCGGAGATGCGCTGCGCAGCGTCATACCGGCGGAACATCGCCTCGCTCTGCATGGACAGGAACGGAAAACCCGCCTGAGCCGCGGCGGGCTTCCACTTCCAATACGCATCAACACCGTACACCTGTGTCCTGGCAGATGGTCCGGAATTATTCGGGCCGAATGCCGCCGAGGCGCCGAGGAGCAGCGTTTGAGTCTCGGTCAAATCAAATGATGTGGTAATGCGCGGTACGATCAGCATGTCCTGGAGGCCCATCACGGTGCGCTCGTTGGCTACGCCACCATGGATTTCCGGCGACTCCTCCGATCGAAAGCTTGACGTCGTTTCGCCCGCGCTGTTGACGACGCTGAGCAAGGCCTCCGTATAGAACGGCGTTGGCAAGAGCCATGAGACGCGCAGCCCCTGGCTGCGGAGACCATCGGGTCCGAACATTCGATTGAGCACCAGCGGCTGGTCAACGAAAGACCATGAGTGCGGGTGCTGCGGATTCTGACGACCGAACTCAGTGAAAAACTGGCCGGCTTTGAGCTGGAGATTGGCCGGCAGCGAGGTGGTCAGGACGTAACTCTCTTCCAGCTCGACTCCAGTTTCGCCGTCTGGAGCAATCTTCAAGACGATGCTGCTGAACCCCTTGAAGTACGGGTCCACCGCTCCGTCAAGCGTGAGCTCCGTGTTGGGAATGGTGAAACCCCGCACCTGGGGATCGTGATCGCCGCGTTCGAGCGAGCCGACATCGGGCTCGGTGGACCAGCCGGCATCCACCAGAGCGACGAAGCCGATGTTCATATATCCGCCTGGCGCCCGGGGCGCCGGCGCAGCCGCCGCCCCGCTGTCGCCGGCCGATTGGCCAAGCTCTTTTTCCAGTTGCTGCACAAGCGCGATGGAATCTGCGCGCGCGATGCTGTCGGCCCGCGCGACAGAGTCCTGCTTCGATTTCGGTGGAGCGACCTGGGCCTGTGCGAAAGCCGGCAGAGCGATGCCGAGCGCGCAGAGGATGAAGCGTCCTCTCATTTTTGGAGAATCCTTTTTGTTGGTTTCAGACATCTACCCGCCGAAACCGTCTCGTCCCGGCGAATGGGGCGCACCACTCCTCTTTGGAGCAGGCAGTTGCGTAGAAAGGGTGCTACGCTTGTCTGAACGGCGGAGCTCGGGGCCTCGACTTCGACTCCCTCAGGAGGGCGAGATGCTCATCTCGCTCTGAAAGTCCGGGAGGTGCCGACTCACGCGATTCTATCGCAGGCTGGGCGGAGTGGTTTGCCGCCGCCTGTAGGCCGCGCACCGCGCACGCAGCACAGGCTGCGGGGTTGTGGACATGGTGCGCGCTCGTGCCCGTGGCCTCGACATGCGACCGGGCGTCTGCGTCGAATCGCCCTTCCAGCAAAGGGACAAAGGCCAAAAACAACTGAGCCGCGACCAGGAGACAAATCACCGGCCGCCAGAGTGCCGATGGAAGAACGCGGGAGTGGCGATCGAAGGTCATGACCGGTGAAGTGTAGCCGCGTTCACATCCGAAGGCCAGCACACTGCTTACCGCGATGGTGGCACTTACGTGGTGTCGGTGGCATTTTTCCACGTTCAATGAAGCGTGAAGATGCACTCGACTACCACTCGACCGGACGTCCCGGCAAGATCGCGGTCGTACCAACCAAGCCGCTCAACAACCAGCGCGATCTGGGACTGGCGTATTCGCCGGGCGTAGCGCTCCCCTGCCTCGAGATCGAGACCAACCCGGAAGACGCATACAAGTACACGGCGAAGGGAAACCTCGTCGCCGTCGTCACGAACGGAACGGCGGTTCTCGGTCTCGGCAACATCGGCGCGCTCGCCGCGAAGCCGGTGATGGAGGGCAAGAGCAACCTCTTCAAGCAGTTCGCCGATCTGGATGTGTTCGACCTGGAGGTCGGCTCCGAGCTCCCGGACGACGTCATCAGGTTCTGTCAGCTGCTCGAGCCGACCGTCGGTGGAATAAACCTGGAGGACATCCGCGCCCCCGATTGCTTCTATATCGAGGAGACGCTCCGGAGGACGATGAAGATTCCCGTCTTCCACGACGACCAGCACGGAACGGCGATCATCTCCGGGGCGGCGCTGCTCAACGCTCTCGACTGCGTCGGCAAGAAAATAGAGAAGATCAAGGTGGTTTTCTCGGGCGCCGGAGCCGCGGCGATCTCGACGGCCGAGCACTACGTGCGGCTCGGCGTTCCGCGTGAGAACATTCTGCTCACTGACCGTCGGGGCGTCATTTACGAGGGCCGTCCCGGGGAGATGGATCCGTACAAGGCGAAATTCGCGAACAAGACAAAAGCTCGGACGCTCGCCGACGCTCTTGCCGGTGCCGACGTGTTCGTCGGTCTGTCGGTGGCGGGCGTGGTCACGGGCGAGATGGTCGCGAAGATGGCGAAGAAGCCGATCGTATTCGCCCTCGCGAACCCCGAGCCGGAGATCATGCCGGACGAAGTGCGTGCCGTGCGACCGGACGCGATCATCGCCACCGGTCGCAGCGACTACCCCAATCAGGTCAACAACGTACTCGGCTTTCCCTTCATCTTCCGGGGCGCGCTCGACGCGCGAGCGACGGAAGTCAACGAAGCGATGAAGATGGCGGCTACCCGCGCGCTGGCGGCGCTGGCGAAGGAAGACGTTCCCGAGAGTGTCTCTCGCCTCTACGGCCTGCGCTCGGTGAAGTTCGGGCCCGACTATCTGATCCCTTTTGCGTTCGACCCGCGCATTCTCCTCTGGGTCGCGCCCGCGGTAGCGTGGGCGGCCGTGGCGAGTGGCGTCGCCAAGGAGATGATCGACCTGGAGCACTATCGGGAGCGGCTCGAGGAAAGGCTGGGGAGGGCGCGCGGAATCATGCGCGGGATCATCAACCGCGCCGTACGCGATCCGAAGCGGATCGTGTTTCCGGAGGGCGAGGAGCCTAACATCATCCGCGCGGCACGGATGATCGTCGAGGAAGGCATTGCCTCGCCGATTCTGCTCGGCCAGAAGGACGCGATCAGCCGGATCGCCGAGGAGAACCGGATCTCATTGCGCGACATTGTAGTCGAGGATCCCGGCACCTCCGAGAAGCACGACACGTACGCCGAGTATCTGTGGAAGCGCCGCCAGCGAAAGGGACTCAGCCACGGCGAGGCGCACCAGCTCCTCTTCAACGGCAATTACTTCGGCTCGGTGATGGTGGCGTGCGGAGACGCGGATGCGCTTCTGTCCGGGGTGGGGATGCACTACCCGGAGACGATTCGCCCGGCGCTTCAGGTGATCGGCCCGCATCCCACGGCGGAGATCGTGAGCGGTCTCTACATGCTGGTCTTCGAGAAGCACGTCATCTTCTGCGGCGACACCACCGTGAACATCGATCCGACCTCGGAGCAGCTGGCGCAGATCGCGTACTCCGCGGGCAGGATCGTTCGCACTTTCGGCATCACGCCGCGGATTGCGATGCTGTCCTTCTCCAACTTCGGCTCGGTCCGTCATCCCGAGGCTGAGAAGGTGGCGAGAGCGGTGGCGATTCTCCGGAAACGGGATCCCGAGCTCATCGTCGACGGCGAGATGCAGGCGGATACCGCGATGGACGAGAATATACTGAAGTCCGCGTATCCGTTCAGCGTCCTCAAGGAACGCGCGAACGTGCTGATATTTCCCAACCTGAGCGCCGGGAACATCGCCTACAAGCTCCTCCACCACCTCGGCGGCGCGACCCGCATCGGACCGATTCTGGTGGGTATGAATCTTCCCGTACACGTTCTGGAGCAGGGCGCCGACGTGCAGGACATCGTCAACATGGCCGCCGTCGCAGTGATGGACGCGCAGCAGCGGATCAACGAGGGAAAGTCACGTAATGGCAACTGAGATGAAGCCACAGCGCGCTTCCGTCGCGCGCGAGAGCAGCGTTGGACTGGCGAAGCAGGGCCTCGCGCCGCGCGGCGAGGTGCATTGGAATATGATGGCGCCCGAGCTCGTTCAGGCCGCCATCCGCCGTGGAGAGGGCGAGCTTGCGGACATGGGTCCGTTCGTCGCCGTCACGTCGCCGCACACCGGCCGCTCGCCAAACGACAAGTTCGTGGTGCGGGAGGAATCGTCCGAGAGTGATGTCGACTGGGGTAAGGTCAATCAGCCCTTTCCCACCGAGAAGTACGACCTGCTCCTCGCCGACGTCCGCCGGCATCTCAATGAGACGCGCGAGCTCTTCGTGGAAGACCTCTACTGCGGCGCTGATCCCGCCTACCGCCTTTCCGTACGCTATGTCTCGCCCAATGCGTGGCACATGGCGTTCGTGCGGAACATGTCCATCCGCCCCGAGCTCAGCGACCTGCCGACGTTCGATCCGAACTTCACCGTGCTCCACGCGCCCGAGTTCCAGGCGATGCCGGCGCGCCATGGCACGCGCAGCGGAACGTTCATCGTGCTCAACCTCGCCGAGCGAACGATTCTGATCGGCGGAACGCGCTACGCGGGCGAGCTCAAGAAGTCGATGTTCACGGTGATGAACTACATCCTCCCGAAACAGGGCGTTCTCTCGATGCACTGTTCGGCGAACGTCGGCAAGGATGGCGGGACCGCGCTCTTTTTCGGTCTCTCGGGAACCGGAAAGACCACGCTTTCCGCCGATCCCGATCGCGGCCTCATCGGCGACGACGAGCACGGATGGTCGAAGGACGGGATCTTCAACTTCGAGGGCGGCTGCTACGCCAAGGTGATCAACCTCTCGCCCGAGAACGAGCCCGACATCTATCGGACGACGCAGATGTTCGGGACCGTGCTCGAGAATGTCGTACTCGAGGCCGCGACGAAGAAGGTGAGATTCGCGGATCAGTCGATCACCGAGAACACGCGCGCGTCGTATCCGCTGCACTACATCAGGAATCACGTGAAGGGAGGGCGCGGTGGACATCCGCGCAACGTCGTGTTCCTGACAGCGGATGCATTCGGCGTTCTTCCGCCAATTGCCCGGCTGACGCCGCAGCAGGCGATGTACTACTTCCTCTCCGGCTATACCGCCAAGGTGGCGGGCACCGAGCGGGGAGTCACGGAGCCGCAGGCTACGTTCAGCGCCTGCTTCGGCGCCGTCTTCCTGGTCTGGCATCCGACCAGGTACGCGGGAATGCTCGGCAAGCTCCTCGACGAGCACAAGTCGAACGTCTGGCTCATCAACACCGGATGGAGCGGCGGGGCGTACGGCACCGGCAATCGCATGAAGCTGGCGTACACCAGAGCGATGGTTAGCGCCGCGCTGGCGGGAACTCTCGACGAGGCCAGGACCGAGACCGATCCGGTCTTCGGACTGGCGATTCCGTCGGAGGTAGGGAACGTGCCCTCCGAGGTGCTCAATCCGCGCCGGACGTGGCCCGACACTGCTGCTTACGACGCGCAGGCGAGGAAGCTGGCCGAGATGTTCAGGAAGAACTTCGAGAAGTTCGGCGACGTCGATCCGGCGATAAAGAACGCCGGACCCCCCCCGAAGGGCTGACGCGCAGGGCGCGTGCGCTTCGAGATTCTGCGCGACCCCGTCTGGAACAACATCCGGGTCGACGAGCTCACCCTCGATCTGGTCGACACCGATGTCTTTCAGCGGCTGCGCTACGTCCGACAGCTGGGCTGGACGTATCTCGTCTACCCCGGTGCCACCCATTCGCGGTTCGAGCACGCGTTGGGAACCCACCACCTCTCACGCCGGACGCTCGCTCTTCTCTGTGAGACGGGGGACGCGGCGTCGATCGGCGAGGACGAGCAGGCGATAGTTCGCTCCGCGGCGCTGCTTCACGACGTCGGCCACTACCCCTTTTCACACGCGCTCGAGGAGATCGGCGCCCTTCACCACGAAGAGGTCGCCCGCCCGCTGATCACTCAGGGAAGCGTCGCCTCTCTCCTCACGAGCCGGCTCGGCGATGATGCGCCCGAAAGAGTTTTCGCCCTCATCGCCGGTCGCAGCGCGAGCCCGATGCAGGGGCTGATCTCCGGATCGCTCGATCTCGACAAGATCGAGTACCTCAAGCGCGACGCGTTCATGTGCGGCGTTCCCTACGGAGAGATCGACGTCGACCGCCTCACCAACTCGATGGTTCTCGTCGACGACCCGAAAACGGGACGCCGGGCGATCGGGGTGCGCGAGAAGGCGCTATCCGCGCTCGAGTCGCTGCTATTCGCCAAATATCAGATGTACCGCAACGTCTACTGGCACCACGCGGTGCGAAGCGCTACGGCGATGTACAAGCGGCTGGTCGAAGACGCGGTGCAAGCCGGAGTCGTGGACGTTCAGTCGCTTTCGCGCTACACCGACGAGGGACTCATGCACCGACTGGAGAGTTCCTGGCCTACTCCGCTGCTCGTGGCGCTCAGGCAGCGCAAACTCTACAAGCGCGCGGCGGAGTGGCCGGCGGCGGAGCTCGACGCCGACGCCGTCGAGTGGATCGCGATCGACAGAAGGCGTGTCGCCGAAGCGGAGAACGTGCTCGCGCGGGAGTTCGGGCTCGCGCCCGGCGAGATTCTGCTGGACTATCCGGTGAAGACCGAAATGCTCGGTCTCGACATTCCGGTGCTGCGTCGCAACGGGAGAGTCGAGCGGCTCACGGGCGAGGGGTGGATCGGGACGATCAATCTCCCGTCGCTGTCGGAGCAGCTATACAAGAGCGCGCGCTGGCTGAGGGTGGTTACCGCGAGCCGCGCGAAGCTGGATCCGTCGCGCATCCTCAGCATCCTACGGACCTTCGCTCAAACGGCGTGACCGCGCGATAGCTCGCGGTTGACTGAACGAGGTCCCTCCGTAACGGAACGGCGGCGGCGCTCGTCAGATGCAACACCTATGAGATTCGCGAAGATTGTCCTTGGCGTTGCCGCCACATCGCTGGTCGGGTGCTCCATTCCGATGGCTGCCCCGTCTCCAGGGCCGGTCGCGCATCCAGAGACCGGCGGCAGTTACGCTTCCATGGAAGCGCGCATCTTCGAGCTGATCAACGCCGAGCGCGCGCGTCACGGATTGCGCGCACTTGACTGGAACGAGAGGCTCGATCGGGCGGCGAAGATCCAGGCGCAGAACATGGCGCGACTCAGGAAGCTGGCGCACACTCTCCCGGAATCGGATCTCCCGACGCTTTCGCGCCGCGCGCAGTACGTTGGATATCCATTTGGAAGAATCGCGGAGAACATTGCACTCGGCCATCCGGACGCGAAGAGCGTAGTGCATGGCTGGATGGCCTCACCGGGCCACAAAAAGAACATCCTCAATCAGGACGTGGTCGAGGCCGGGCTGGCGGTCGCGAGATCCTCGTCGGGTGGTCTCTACTATTGTCAGGTCTTCGGGAGACAGCTGAGCTCGCTGTGACACCCCACGCATCACAAATCTAGTTTTCCACGTCGCTGCCGCTCGGCCGTAAGCGGCATGTTAACAACGCCTTAACGCGTCAAGCGACTCCTGAGCGGGCGGAAGCAGTGACCCTTGGCCCCCGTAACAGTCCATTACACATGAGCCGCCTCAGCGCAGTCGCCGCCTCGCTCTTGCTTGCAATCCCGACACATGTTTCCGCTCAGGGTTTTGCGACCGCCTCGAGCGACACGGGTACGCTAGTTGAGGCGATTTTCGAGACAAAGGACGCCGCCGCTCGAACGGTTGGTCTCTCCCCCCTCTCGAAGGCTCAACTCCGCAGAGGAGAGCGCGAAGTCAGAATCTGGTACTCCGGATTCGGCAATCCGCAGTACCTGGTCATCATCCGCCAATCCGGAACGGCCTTGACTGGCCGGCTACTCCTCTGGTGGGACCAGTACTACGAGACCTCGCCATCCTCGGCGGACACCCGCGTCGACAACTTCGTGCGCGCCGGCTACGAATGCGGCCCCATCTCGAAGCGCGATTCGCACTATGGCGAGGACCGCTGGATCAGCTCCGTATGCGAAGCAAAGCTGAAGGGCGCTCCCGACTGGAAGGCTTTTCTGGCGGAAGTTGAATCGCACGCCCTCCCCGGCGCGCCGTCGGCCAGGATCGCGAGCGATGACCCGACCGAGCCCGAGAACTGGGGAATCACCGTCGAGCGGAAGTCGGGCGCTGCGTACGGCGTGTCGCACTACCACACCGCTCTGACCATCGGTGCGCCCGAGCCTGGCCGCGGGCCGAAGCTCGAGGACATGGTCAACGCGCTCGCCGCTACGGCCAAGCGCCAATCGTCGCTGGCCCAGACGCGCTAACGCACCAGCGCTGACTAGCGCTTTCGATGGGTATCTCGT
>CAYMKQ010000076.1:0-9935 GCA_964391175.1 uncultured Gemmatimonadaceae bacterium
TCCGGGGCCCCGGCGACAATGCGCACGCCGAGTCGTTCTTTCACTCCCTTAAGGCCGAACTCACCCGCGGAGTCACGTTTTCAACCGGTCGAGCGCTGCATCGCACGCTGCGTACCTATATCCGCTACTACAACGCGACGCGCCTTCACTCGAGCCTCGACTACCTGTCGCCGCTTGCCTTTGAACGGCGGACGGCGTAAACCATGAGTGTCAACGAAAGTGATGCAAGATCCCAAGCACTTTCGGATGCGGCTATGCCGCGATGGTTGTACAGTGATTGCAGCTGAACTAAGGCGTTAGCTTCACCAAGGTTATTCGCCCGCGCAACATTCCGATGCCGACCGTTGAGGAGCTATTCATGCGCGATACTATGATCGTTTTCGCACTTGTCTTCTCCGGTGCCTGCGCTTCATCGCCGTCCGGCATTGCCCCGCGCGTGGTGAGTGCCGAGCCGGCTCAAAATTCTGAGCATGGACAGCGAGGGTTATTCGTCCAACCGTCGGGAGGAACTGCGCTCATCTTCTGTTCCTCGCCAGGCCTCTTTGTCATACTCAAGGTGGACTCGGCATCGTCCGCCGCCACGCGCATTGCAATGGGTACTGCCGAGATTGCGGTGGGTGGATCGAACGCCGGAACTCACCGTGACGTGGACGAAGTAAACTATTTCCTTGAGGGTCAGGGTCGCGCCTTTATTGGCGTAGACACCGCCGATGTGCGCCCTGGGCTGTCCATGTACGTGCCGCAAGGCGTCCGACATGGTTTCGTGAATACCGGCAACAGCCCACTGCGATTCGTCTGGTCGATCGCCCCGCAGGGACTGGCCAGCAGCTTTCGATCGCGTGGCGTGGCGCCCGGCACGCCTTGCGCACCTTCGGATTCTGAGAATCCTCGAGTGCGAACGCCGTGAAACCTACTTAAACGTTAGCCAGCAATGAGAATCCTCAACTGCAGACGTCAAATCCGAGGCATCAAATGATCTCACGCGTCGCTCGGCTGATGATTGCCATCTTAGCCGTGGCCACCACAGGATGCCTCCACGCCGGCGCTCGAACTGCGGCCTGCAATATCGATCGAGTGTCCATGGAGCGAGAGGTGCGAGCGGTGAGCGCGAAGTACGCTTCTGTGCGTGATGCCGAAACGGAGATCGCTCAGTACACAGATGATGTCTGGTTCTTCTCTACCCTTACACCGGTGCCGACGGTCGGGCGGGGTGCGCGTCGGCAGTCGATCGAGCGACGCCGGGCACCCGTGCCGGGTGAGTTCACGCGCAGGGAAACCACGGGAGTACTGATTAGCCAGTGCGGTGACCTCGCTGTGGAGCACGGGCGGTACGTGACTAGCTGGCCGACTACAGCCGGAATCGATTCAGTTACGGGATACTACCTGCTGACATACCGTAGAATCGGCAGCGACTGGAAGGTGGCAGCGGCGTCCGTCCACCGTCGCCCGCAGCTGAACTGAGGCGTTAGCTAGATACAAGGCGGACCACTGACATTCAGCATCCCTAGACTAACGAGCTTCCGTCAAACTTCCCTGGAAGGATCGAGGCAACCGATTCAGAAATGAACGATATCACTACCCGCTTTGATGTCGTGGACGCAAGTATCACGAACTGGATGGCGCGACACGGGCTGCCGTTGCTGCGTATCAGCCTCGGCATCGTCTTCCTCTGGTTCGGGGCACTCAAATTCTTTCCGGGCCTGAGCCCCGCGTCCGATTTGGCGGCACGGACTATTGAGACGCTGAGCTTCGGTATCATGCCCGCAAGAGTGTCCGTACCGTTGCTCGCAGGATGGGAGTGTCTGATTGGTCTCGGACTCCTCTTCGGTATCTTCATGCGAGCCACACTTCTCTTACTAGCGGTTCAGATGGCCGGCACACTTATGCCGCTCGTGCTGTTCCCAAGTGAGGTGTTCACTCGGATACCCTACGCGCCAACGCTGGAGGGTCAGTACATCATTAAAAATGCTGTGCTGATCAGCGCGGCAATCGTGCTGGGCGCCACAGTGCGCGGCGGGGGGCTGGTTCCAGAGAGAGGGTCAGAAACGGCTCGCCCGCCCACGCTGAGCAGCCGGGAACATAGGTAACACTTGAATCCAGCAACATGGGTAACACGAAGACAATCCAAGTGAAGGTCAAGCCGAACGCCCGGACAAGCTCGCTGGAACAATTGAGCGATGGAGGCCTCTGGCAAGCGAAGCTGAAGTCGCCGCCAGTGGATGGCAAGGCGAATGAGGAGCTGGTCGCTCTAGTCGCGGAGCGCTTTGGGTGCCGGAAGTCCGCGGTCTCAATCAAGAGCGGGGCGTCTGGGCGCATGAAGCTGGTTCAGATCGAAGGTATCTGAATCGTGGCCCCCTCGATGATGTGCCCTGACTGCAAACTCTGGAAAGTGCTAGATACAAGATGGCGGCTGACCGTCGGTAGCAATGGTTTACGATTTCGTCTCAAGAACGAGGTTAAAATTATGAGCAGGGCACATGAGTCTGAAAGACGGAAGCGACTCGAATCAATAGCCGAAACATATTTTCAGGCGCTGCAAACGAAGGACTTCGCGTCAATTCCATATGCTGAAGACGTCCGGCTGCGGGCACCTCTCGCACCCGGCGGCGTCAACCAGCCGCTGGTCGGCAAGCGTGCTCTCCAGGAAAAGTGGTGGCAACCGTTACAACCAGCGCTGGAAGGCCTTCGAGTAAAAATCCTCGACCACTACATCAACGAACAAATGACTGGCATCGTTACTGAGGCTGAGATCACCATCACCGCAGCTAAGCCATCCGTGACGTTGCGTGTCGCCGATCGCTTGTCCGTAAATGAGAGCGGCAAAATAGTTGAGCAAGAGAACCACTTCGACCCGCGTGACGTAACAAATCCCGGCTGGCAGACTGCCTAGAATCGCCGCCGTCTAACCCTCGGTTGGAGCCGACGACAACCCACATCATCATCTTGGCAGTTTGTGCGGTTGTGCCTGCGGGTCGCGGCTCAACCGAATTTTCGTTAGGCAGCTACACCTATTGATTTTCGGAGGAATCCCCGATGGCTTTTGTTCAAGCGGACGATGGCGTCAGGATTTCGTACAACGCGCGAGGTGAAGGCCCGCTGACAGTTTTGTTCATGCACGGGTGGAGCGGCTCGGGCGGTTATTTCGACCAGACGCTCACGCATCTGGACCTGAAGGGGCTGCGTGCCGTGACGATGGATTTGCGGGGGCACGGTGACTCGGGCAAGCCCGACAGCGGCTATACCGACGAGCGATTTGCAAAGGATGCGGTCGCCGTCGCTGACGCCGCACGGGCGGACGAGATTGTCGTGGTTGGCTTCAGTATGAGTGGCCGGTTCGCCCAGTACTTGGCAGTCGTGGCACCGAAGCGCGTTCGCGGGCAGGTGCTTGTGGCAGGCTGCCCGGCATCGCCAGTCCCGTTTCCAGAAGAGACGCGCCGTGACTGGGTAGACCGTGCAGGGGATGCCGAGCGGCTAAAAGCAGTCACCGCCATGTTCTTAACTAAACCGGTCGAGCCGGCTGTCCTCGACAGGTTCGGGGCGGACGCCGCTAAAGCAGCGCCGGCTGCTTTAGACGAGACGCTCAAGATCCTTATGCATACCTCCTTCGCCGATAAGCTCGGATCGACGCGTGTGCCGACCCTCGTTGTCGGAGGCATTCACGACCCGATCTTCTCGCCAGAGGCGTTGCGCGGGTGGGTTGCATCCATGCCTGGTGCGCGTCTGGCGCTGCTGGACAGCAACCATGAAATCCCGATCGAGCAGCCACGGGAGTTTGCCGCCGTGCTGGAGGCGTTCATCGCCGGGCTCGGAGGTGGAAGGTGAAAAAGGCTCGCGGCAAACCCGCGAATAAGCAGAACGTGCTCCTGCTCGTTGGCACGATGAAGGGCGCGTTTCTGCTGCGCTCCGACAAGGCGCGCAAGAAATGGAGGGTCGACGGACCGCACTTCCGCGGCGAGGCGGTCTACGCGCTGCTGCACGACACACGCAACGGCCGCAGTCGCACGTTCGCCGCGACGAATAGCCCCCACTGGGGAGCAACGCTCCGCACGAGCGACGACTATGGCCGCACCTGGAGCGCGGCCGAACGTCAAAGCGTGAGATTTCCCGCCGACTCGGGTCGCGCGCTCGCGCAGATCTGGCAAATCGCACCCGGGCGCGCGGCGGAGCCCGACGTTGTCTACTGCGGCGTCGAGCCTGCCGCCTTGTTCGAGTCCCGCGATGGTGGTGAGAGCTGGGAGCCCAACAAGGGACTACTCACGCACGAGCACCAGCCGCAGTGGCAGCCGGGAGGCGGCGGACTATGTCTCCACACGATAATCCCGGATCCCGAAGAGAAGCGGCGCATGCTGATCGCCATCTCGGCCGCCGGCGTTTACCGCTCGGACGACGCGGGACGCACCTGGCGGGCGCGAAACGTCGGCGTGCGCGCGGAATTTCTCCCCGACAAGTATCCCGAGTTCGGACAGTGCGTTCACAAGGTAGTGCACCATCCGACGCGTCCGGAGCGCCTCTTCCTCCAGAATCACTGGGGATTGTACCGGAGCGACGACTGGGGCGACAGCTGGCAGGATATCGCCAACGGCGTTCCGTCAGATTTCGGATTCGCCATGCAGATGCATCCTCACGATCCGGATACCGTGTATATCGTTCCGCTCGAATCCGACCAGTTCCGCTGCACACCGGAAGCGAAGCTCCGGGTTTATCGTACGACCGACGCGGGAGCGAGCTGGGAGGCGCTCGGAGAGGGCCTGCCGCAGTCAGGCGCGTACGAGACCGTCCTCCGCGATGCGCTCACCGCTGACTCATTCGACCCGGCAGGGGTCTACTTCGGGACGCGGAGCGGCAAGCTGTTCGGCTCGCGTGACGAGGGCGCGACGTGGGAAGAAATCGCCGATGGACTCCCACCGGTCGTGTGCGTCAAGGCCGCGATAGCGGGTGAAGCGTGATCACTCTCGAGCTCCCGAAAGCGCTCTGCTCGTACGCCGACGACAAGGCATCGCACGTGTTCGACGAGCCGTGCGCGACGGTAGGTGAAGCGCTTGCCGCGCTTGGTCGACGGTCTCCGTCAGCGCTGGATCGCGTGATGGACGAGCGCGGGGAGGTTCGCAGGCATGTGAATGTCTTCGTGAATGGCGAGAGCATCCGTTTTCTCGATGGCCTGAGCACGCCGGCTCCCGACGGGAGCACGATTCTGATTCTCGCCGCGGTGAGCGGCGGGTAACGGCACGACACGACGGTACCGGAGAGTATCGTGGAGTCTCTCGACCCGGCCCTCGTCACACTGCGCGCGGAGCTCGAGCACCTCGACTACGTAGTGGTGCCGCACGGTGATCACATCTGCGTTCGCCTTCCCCTGATCTCCAGCGTGAGGATTCGCCATAGCGGGGGACGCTTTCGATTCGTGCCGCAGTTCGGTCCCTTCCGGCGCAGCGGCGGACTGCTGTTCACGTCAGGAGTCTCGGCCGCGGTGGTCGCTGGCACTGCGTTCGCGCTCGGTGCGGCACCGCTGACGCTCGTGGCGGGTTTCCTCGGTGTCATCGCGCTCGCCCACGATGCGTGTCGGTTCGTGCTCACCGAGGGGTGTCTCACCCGTCTCCATCAGCTCATCTCGAGCTCCGACACTCTGCGAGCGATTGATGACCCGCGTCTGATTGTTGGCGCCATCTCCGCGAGCCCGCGGCCGGCGCTCGGGGAGAGATCTTCGGTAACGACTGGAGAGCACGCGCCAGGCCACCAACAGGACCGGGTCACATACAAGGAATAGACCTCTGGTGACTGTAATTGATGGTCAATCGCGCGACGCCGCACCCCAAGTCAACGAACGGCTCGATGCTCTGACGGAAGGCCTGGGGGTGGGCGTTCGCCGAGTGCTACCCGGCGACAATCCGCACGAGGACGAAGCGGAGTGTGGGTATCTGAGCCCGCTTCGGCACGCTCGGGTGCCTGATCACCCACCGATTCCGCGGAGCTCTTGCTGGCGCAGTGGCTGGACTTCTCCTTATTGTAGCGATGGCGGGCCCGGTTCCCGTCGGCCGCAGCACCCGGGCGCTCAACATTTTCCTGGCGGTGTTTCCGGCCGCGGTGCTGGGCGGGCTTGCGCTCAGTCTCTTCTCACCCTCGATCTTCGCGCGGATCACTCGCGGGCGAGAGCACCAGGCGAGTACAAAACCCGACGCATGACTCGTACGGGTAACAGTCTTTGGAGGTTCCATGGCCCTCGTTCCTTTCGGTCGAATCGTTCCCGCAATCCTGATAATCACCTTCGCCACCGCGGCGCCGGCGCAGACCGCCTCCGACCGCCTGCGCACGCTCTTCGACGAGCGATGGGAAAACAGTCTGCGCGAATCGCCACTCCTCGCGACCGACATGGGCGATCGCCGCTTCAACGATCGACTCCCCGAGGTAGGATTGGCGGCTGAGCGGCGCCGCACCGACTCCGCGCGGACATATCTCGCCCGGTTGCGGGCAATCCTCCGCGATTCACTGTCGCGCGCCGAGCAGATCAATCGCGAAATTGCTGAGCGCGGACTGAGGGAATCGATCGAGGCCTCGGAGCTCGGAGGGTTCCTCATACCAATCACCAACCGCGAGGGATTTCACACCGGCTTTCCGGAGCTGCACCAGCGTGTGCCGCTTAGGACCACCGAGGATTATCGGAACTACATCGCGCGCCTCGCCGCCTTCCGGAAATACACGGCGGGCTACATCGAGCTGATGCGCGAAGGGCTCCGCAGAGGGATGACGCTGCCGGTCGTTTCCCTCGACGGCATCGAGGGTACGATCACTCCGCACATTGTCACCGATCCCACGAAGAGCCTGCTGTGGAAGCCGTTCGCGGAGTTCCCCGCCACCGTTCCGGCCGCGGATCGCGCCGCTCTCACCTCAGCGGGGCGGGATGCGATCATGACCGGCGTCGTCGCCGGCTACCGGGATTTTCTCGACTTCATCCTGAAGGAATACCGTCCCGGCGCGCGGAGGACGCTCGGTGCCAGCCACCTTCCGAACGGGAAGGCGTTCTACGCTCAACGCGTGCGTGCATACACCACCCTCGATGATGCGACTCCCGAGAGCGTGCATGAGACCGGGCTTCGCGAGGTCGCCCGCATACGCGCGGCGATGGACTCGGTCATGCGCGCAGCGGGATGGACGGGCGATCACAAGAGCTTCATCCAGTTTCTGCGCACCGATCCGCGCTTTTACGCGAAGACACCGCGCGAGCTCCTCGAGAAGAACGCGTACTTTCTGAAGCTCATGGAGGGCGAGCTGCCGCGACTCTTCGGCAAGCTTCCGCGAATGTCGTACGGGATCAAGGTGATTCCCGAATATGTCGCGCCTCGTACGACGACGGCGTACTACGGCCGGCCGGCGGGCGATGGCACGCGCGCCGGAACCTACTGGATAAACGTCTACGATCTTCCGAGCCGGCCATTGTACGAGATCGAGGCGCTCGCAAGTCACGAGGCGGTTCCCGGTCACCATCTTCAGATCGCTCTCCAGCAGGAGCTGACCGATGTGCCGATCTTCCGCCGCTTCAGCGGGGCGACGGCGTTCGTGGAAGGCTGGGCGCTCTACTCCGAGTCACTGGGCAAGGAGGTCGGCTTCTACAAGGATCCGTACAGTGAGTTCGGCCGCCTGTCGTACGACATGTGGCGGGCGTGCCGGCTGGTGATCGATACCGGCATACACTCGAAGGGATGGACGCGGCAGCAGGCGATCGACTATCTGGCCGACAACAGTGCGCTCACGCTGACCAACGTCACCAACGAAGTGGACCGTTACATCGCGTGGCCCGGTCAGGCGATCGCCTACAAGACCGGTCAGATGAAGATCCGCGAGCTGCGCACGGAAGCCGAGCGTGAGCTCGGCGCGAAGTTCGACGTGCGAGCATTCCACGACGTCGTGCTCGGAAGCGGGTCGGTTCCGCTCACGGTTCTCGTGGAGAATGTCCGCCAGTGGATCGGGTCACGGAAGGCGCGCTAGCGTTCAATCCGCGGTGGTCGGGTCGATGATTTCTCTGACGCGCTCGATCCGGTTGGCGGGGAAACCTCCTCGCTCGGCATGCTGGCGCACCGCGTTTTCGTCGGGCGCATCGTAGACGCAGTAGATCTTGTCCCCCGTCACGTAGCTGTGCTCCCACTTGATGTCGGTTCCACTGCGGTTCATTTCACCTAGAACCCCGTTGGACTTGGTCGCGATGCTCTTCAGGTCCGCGGGCTTGAGGTCGCCCACCTTGGGGATCTCCCGCTCGATCACGTACTTTGGCATATACTCTTCCTCTGGTGGTGGGTGCGGAACGGTCCGGGTGGATCGGAGCCGCACCCCTGTTATAACATCGCCCGGTCCGGGCAGCCAGCAGCGGACGCGCTGACGAGCGTCATGGAGGTTGGGCATGGCCGAATACACGGCGACGATCGCATGGCGGCGGGGAGACGCGGCGTTCACCGACAATCGCTACAGTCGTGGACACACCTGGCAATTCGACGGCGGCGTGGAAGTTCCAGCCTCCTCTTCTCCCCAGGTCGTGCCCGTGCCACTGTCCGTTGCCGCCGCGGTCGACCCCGAGGAGGCGTTCGTGGCGTCGGTGGCGAGCTGCCACATGCTCTGGTTCCTCTCGATCGCCGCGAAACGGGGGTTCGTGGTCGACGGTTATCGTGATGAGGCGACTGGGCTGGTGGGAAAGAATGAAAAGGGCAAGATCGCCGTGCTCACCGTGACGCTTCACCCCGAGGTGTCATTTGTCGGAGCGACGTCGCCGACACGGGAGCAGCTCACCGCGATGCACCATGAATCACACGAGTCGTGCTATATCGCCAGCTCCATCAGATCAGAGGTGCGATGCGAACCTGTCGGAGCGTGAGAACAGCGAGAGAATCGGCCTTGGCCTGCGACTGGCGTTCAGCGCCCGCAAATGAGCGGAACATTCCGGCCTGTTTTTCGTCTAACACGTATCCCACTTTCTCCCCCCCCCGCCAACGAGAGCCGCCACGATGAATCGTTCGCTGCCGAAGCTTTTCGTCACACTGGTCATGATTCCCATCGCGCTCGTTCTGTTCGCGGCGAGGCTCACGAGTGGCGCCTCTTCCGCATCGCTGTCCGCTCCGCTCCCGGCCCCGCTGCTCGACACGCCCGCGGCATTGGCCCCGGCGGAGGACACCGCGTTCTTCGCGGGCGGGTGCTTCTGGGGAATCGAAGCCGTGTTCGAGCACGTGAAGGGCGTCACGTCGGCGGTGTCCGGTTATTCCGGCGGCAGCGTCGCGTCGCCCTCATACGACCAGGTGACGAGCGGGGACACGGGCCACGCTGAAACCGTGCGCGTCATCTACGACCCCGCGCAGATCTCGTACGGTCAGCTGCTCAGGATATTCTTTTCCGTCGCGCACGACCCGACGCAGCTGAACAGACAGGGACCGGACCGCGGCACCCAATACCGTTCCGCCATCTTCTTCAACAGCACGCAGCAGCAGCAGATCGTGGAGCGATACATCCAGCAGCTCACCGCCGCGAAGTTCTTTTCGCGACCGATCGTCACGCAAGTCGTGAAGCTTCGCGCGTTCCACACGGCCGAGGACTACCATCAGGATTACATGGTGCACCACCCAAATCAGCCTTACATCGTGATCCACGACGCGCCGAAGATTGCGGCGCTCAAGAAGCAGTTCCCGGACATCTACAGGAACTGAGCGGGGCCGTTCCCCGCCGCAGCATCGCCCGCGCGGTGCGGAGCGGTCAGGGGTAGTTCGTCACGGACGCGATCCTCGACGAATAGCCCGCGCGTTCTGCTCTGGCATCTCTGTAGGGGTCGGCGAGGGTGTCCTCTTCGGCGGCGACGCTCGCTCGGGCGGAGCCGAACTACGCGAGCGCCAGCTCCGCTGGCACTCGCCCGTCTCCTCGGTCGCTCGCTGAACGCCGCCTGCGAGGACACCCTCACCTCCCTA
>CAYMKQ010000077.1:0-9634 GCA_964391175.1 uncultured Gemmatimonadaceae bacterium
ATTCGGCGCCGCGTGTCTCGCGATAAGGATAATCGGGAGCGGATCGCCAGACTGAGGGTGGGCGTCGGGCCCCGCGGGCGATTACGGGGGATCCAATTGGATCTCCTCAGCCCCAACCCGAAACCCCCAAGCCCCTCTTGACAATCAGTGTCATAACACCTAATTTGTGTGTTATGACGCCCGATCTTCGCACCGAGCTCAAGCAACGGAAGCCGTTCACCAGCCTTCAGCATGAGGCACAGCTGAACATTGTGCGAACCAGCAACCTGCTCGCCGACGCATTCGAGCAGCTGCTCAAGCCGTACGGAATCACGGGCACTCAGTACAACGTTTTGCGCATCCTGCGTGGCGCCGAGCCGGACGGCCTTTGCCGGAACGAGGTTCGGGAGCGGCTACTGAACAGAATGCCGGACGCGACGCGGCTGCTCGATCGAATGGAGGAGGCGGGGCTCGTGACGCGGTCGCGGGATGACGGGGACCGTCGGCTGGTGACTACCCGCATCACCAGGCAGGGGCGCCGTCTCGTAGATGACCTGGACGAAATCGTCGAGGAGGAGCACCAGCGGCGGCTGGGACATCTGAACGAACAGCAGGTGAAGAACCTGATCAAGCTGCTGACAATGGTGCGCAACCCGAGCTGATTTTTTTTATTGCAATACGTGTTATAACACACGCTATCGTAGCAACCTTATCAATCAGGAGTGGACATGTTTCTCTTTCGCGCAGCTACCCCCCGTCAGGTCGACATCGGCCTCATGATCCTTCGCCTCGTCGTAGGCGTCATCTTCATCGCCCACGGGGGCCAGAAGCTGTTCGTATACGGCTTCGACGGTGTTACCGGAGCGTTCGGCCAGATGGGAGTTCCGATGCCGGCGCTGATGGGTCCTTTCGTAGCGCTGCTCGAGTTCCTGGGAGGATTGGCACTCGTTGCCGGCCTGCTAACCCGGCTCGTCTCTCTCGGGCTCTCTTCCACGATGGTTGTCGCGATTCTACTCGTGCACCTGAAGGCGGGCTTCTTCAGCCCGAATGGAATCGAGTTCCCGCTATCGCTCCTCGGATCCACGCTCCTGTTCGTGATCGCAGGGGCCGGCTCCTACTCGCTCGACGCTCTGATTGCCGGTCGTAGTGAGAAGACACCGGCAGATTCAGAATCAGCCAGGATCCGCCGCGCCGCGTAAGCCGATCCTGCCGAGGGCCCAAGCCACGTGTTCACGAACGAGCGGCTCGGGATCCTCGAGCGCAGTGGCGAGTAAGTCGACGTCGCGCGAACCGCCGATGTTGCCCAGCACTACCGCAGCGTTCCGTGCGAGCCCGCGGCGCTTCGCGCGCTTCATCGGAGAACCCTTGAAACGCGAGTGGAACTGCTCTTCGTCCATCGCGAGCAGCTCGCGCGAAAGCGTTCGGGCGTCTTTCTCCGCAACGACCTCACGAGGCGCGAAGGCCATATCCCGTGACTCCTGCGCGAATCTGACGTTCCAGGGACAGACCGATTGGCAGATGTCGCACCCATAGAGGAGATCGCCGACCTGGTCACGGAGCTCGGTGGGAATCGCGCCCTTCGTCTCGATGGTGAGATATGAGATGCATCTCGTCGCATCGAGCACGCGTGGCTCGACGAGCGCATCGGTCGGGCACGCATCGAGACAGCGTGTGCAGCTTCCGCAGCGATCGGCTTCGAACGGAGCGTCGGGAACAAGCTCGACGTCCACCAACAGCGCGCCGATGAAGAAGAAGGATCCAATGCGCGGATTCACCAGATTGGTGTTCTTCCCGAACCAGCCGAGCCCGGCCCGGCGAGCAAGATCGCGCTCGAGAATCGGTCCGGTGTCGACATAGGATTTCCCCGCGACAGGGCGGCCGAGCTCCCGCTCGAGCCACGCGTGCAGCTCATCGAGGCGTGACGTCATCACATCGTGGTAATCGTCACCCCGCGCATATCGGGCGATCGGACCGCTTGGCGAGGTGCCACCGTAGTTGAGCCCAACCACAATCGCGCTCGCCGCGCCGGGGACGGGGAGGCGGGAATCGCGGCGCTTTCCGGCTCCACGCGGGAGGTAATCCATGTCGCCCGCGTAGCCGCGTGCGATCCACGAATCGAACGCGCCGGCTGTCTCCATCGGGCCCAGTGTAGTGATGCCGACCAGGTCGAAGCCGAGTCCGTATGCCTGTGCCTTGAGAAGGTCTTCGACGGCGAGAGCCTCAACGCATGCGGCGGTCATTCGCTTTCGCCTGCCCACCGCGCGTAGCGCTCCACATCACGCACGGATGGCACTGCGTCGTAGTCACCATACGCGGTGTACATCCGCCAGCGGAGATAAGTGGGATCAGGCAGGGGGATGAAGGGAAACCGCCGGTACCAGCTGGTCGATCGGAACCGCCAGGCGATCCGCATCAGATCGACCGCGAGTCGCGGCCGGCGCACCGCGCGAAGAGCCAGCCTCACGGCAAGTCGAAGCCACGGCATTACCTCCTAATATATAGAATGGGCCATGCCATCTGATCACACCCACATAGTCGGACTCATCTCCGATACGCACGGACTTCTGCGCCCGGGCGTTCACGAAGCGCTGGCTGGTGTCGAGCTGATTCTGCACGCCGGCGATGTGGGAGGCGAAGAGATCCTCCAGGAGCTCGCGCTCATCGCGCCGGTCCGGGCTGTGTTCGGGAACACGGATCCGCCCGACTCACCCTCGCTCTCGCAGGAGATCTACGTCAGGATCGGGGCTCTCAGCGTTCACATCAGTCATGGTCACGAAGTGGGTAGCCCGACACCGGCGAAGCTGGCGGACCGCTACGACGCGGATGTTCTCGTTTATGGTCACACGCATCGTCAGCTCGTTACGCGGATGGGGAGCAGGATCGTCGTTAACCCGGGAGCGGCTGGACCGCGGCGCTTCAACCTCAGACCAAGTGTTGCACGAATGACCATATCAGGACCGGAAGCAGAGGTGGAGATCGTTGAGCTCGCTTGAGCTGGCTGAAGAAGAGGTTCAGGTTTGGGTCGCGTCCCTCGCCGTCTCGGACGCGCGATATAGAGAGCTCGAGGGAACTCTCTCCTCTGAGGAGCGTGGACGAGCGGGAAGTCTCGCACCCCCGCTCGCCCGAAGATTCGTGGTCGCGCGCGGGATGCTGCGCGGACTGCTTGCCGGATTCACCGGTGCCGCCGCGCACAAGCTCCGCTTCAACTACGGCAGCGGCGGAAAGCCCTCGCTCGCGGGCCACGACATCCACTTCAACATCTCGCACTCCGCCGAGCTGGGTCTGTTCGCGTTCGCGCCCGATCGAGCCGTCGGCGTCGACGTTGAGAACAAGCGGCCCGTGCGCCGTCTGCTGGATGTCGCACAGCGGTTCCTGTCCGACGACGAGGTGCGATCGCTGGTGGCGACGGCACCGGAGGAGCGCGACGCGACCTTCCTCAAGTCCTGGGTGGTTCGCGAAGCTCGGCTCAAGGCGGAGGGGAGGGGAATCTGGTCGGGATCTGAATCCAACGACTCACCGGCCACCCTGACCCACAAGCTCTTCTCGCCCCGCCCGGGTTATATCGCCGCCGTCGCTGCGTCAGGATCGGAGTGGCGATTGTACACCTGCGCGATGATCTGAAGCGGCGCCGCCCGATCCGGCGGAGCTGACGTTCGCCCCAATCGGCCTGTCGCCCGCAGGCTCGCTTCATACTCTTGCCGACCCCGGCTTTGCGATCCCCGCGCACGAGTCCTTTATTTCAATGGCTGGTGCCCGCTCGTGGTCCAGATCTCGGTGACTGGCCTTGCAACCGAGCTCAACTCAGTTATTCCCGGAGGAAGGATGCGGAGTATGTCTCGTTTGCTTGGTGGCTCTTTTCTGTTGGTCGCCGCCGCCGCGTGTGGTGGCGGGTCGGTAGGTCCTCCACCCCCCCCTCCTCCCCCTCCCCCTCCTCCCCCCGTCTGCGCCACCAACACATTCTGCATGACCTCGCTCACGTTTACGCCAACGAGCCGGACGGTGGGCGTGAATACCCCCGTGACTTGGACCAACGATTCGGGCGTGGCCCACGATGTCACGTTCGACACGCCCACGGCCGCTCTCGGTGTCGGCAACGGGGCTTCAGGCAGCTTCCAGGCTCCTTCGCCGAGCTCTAACCAACGTCAGTTCGCGACCGTTGCCAGCTACCCATTTCATTGCACGATCCACGGAACGCCAACAACGGGGATGCGCGGTACGGTCGTAGTTCAGTAGCGACGCCCCGGCTAGACGAACGAGACTCCATCGAGAGTCTTGGGCGCGGTGATGCCGAGCGCGGCGAGAGCGCTCGGCATCACATCCACGGTGCGTCGCGGCTCCCGTGATGGCGCGCGGTTGAGCAAGAGCGGCACGAGCATGTGCTCCCGGTGCAGAGCTCCGTGCGAAGAGACGTGCGGAATCGGCTCGTACTTGGCGCGGTAGTCCCAGTTCCTCGCGGCTGAAAGGATTATCTCTCCGCTGCGCGGAGATGCGGCCAGGCGCGCGATCTGCACCATGGCGTCCGGATAATCGGTCTCGAGCGTGGCATCGTACGCTTCCTCGTCATCCAGCGATAGCTGCTCTCCCACTCCGAGAGGGTCTCCGGTTTCCGGACAATAGGAATAGCTCGCCGACGTCCACTCGAGCGTCGCGGTTCCGCGCGACCGCGAGCGGATCACGCACGATGCGGAACCGGTGGGGAGGATCATGAGATCGACTGACTCCCGCGATGCGAGATTCTCGACCAGATCGCTCCAGCGTCCGGCGAGTGCTGGCCACCACGGGCGCGAGCGCTGGTCGAGATCGAGGTAGAGATGCGCCATCGCGTTGCCGCTCACCATCACGGCCACATCCGCCGATCGTTTGAACGCCCACGGATGGGCGAGCGTGTCGTATCCCCATTCGGAGACCAGCGCCGCGAGATCCTCATGAGCGCGAACGGGCGAATGCCCGTGATCACTGGCGACCCAGAGATGCATCCTTTCCCATCTTCCATCGTGCTCGGCGTCGCAACGGATCTCGGAGACGGTCTTGTCGACGATGCGCATTGCCTCGCTGACGACCGGGGCGGAGTGGCCCGCGGCGTGCGAGGCCTTGTCGATGCCGGTGAGCGCGACGAACGCGAATCTCAGCCGCTGCGTGCGAAGGCGGCGCGCAACTTCCTCGCCTACGTTGCGGTCGATCGCGAGCCACCCTTTCACATTCCCGCGAAAGTGCGTCGCCGCTGCCCGCGCGACGAAGCCCGCGCTCTGACCGATCCGGTCGCGCCGCCGAAGTCCGCGGCAAATCACGCTCAGCGCGCCAATGCTCGGCTTCGCCAGCTCGAAGATCGTAGGCGATGCCCTGTCGATGTCGCTGTCCACGAAGCGCATCTCCGGACCGACATAGCTGCGCGAATGTCCGGGCAATCGCGCGACGCGGCGCGAGCGGTCGAACCAGCGGAGTCCCGGCAATCCAACGCTGCCGGGATAGCGCCCCATGATGAACGGCGCGTAGGCGGGGCCGGTCACCGAGGGAAAGGCCGAGGTGATGGAACAGAGCATGCCTTCAGCGCGCAAGCGCGCCAGCGCCGGGAGCTGACCACTGTCAATCGCGCGCGCCAGAGCATCCGGCCGCGCGCCGTCGGCGATGATGATGACGACTTGCGCGCCATCACCTGGCGGGCTTCCTGCAGAAGCACGCAACTTTAGTTTCCGAATGAGAGGAGCAGCCGAATCCCGCTGTAGCGGCCGATCATGAATAAGAGAAAAGATATCCCCAAAGCCGCGGCCACGAAGCAGCGCACGGCAGGCAAAGCCTCGCGCGCGCGCACCGCGGGTGGGAAGAAGATGAACCCCGAGGTGATGGCGTCAGCCGAGCAGCAGGCGCTCGAGGGGCTCAAGCAGCGGACAGAGGAGGGGCATCTCAAGGCGGGGAGAACTCCACCATCCCAGCAGGGATCGGGCAGGAGGTCGGGCGCGACGCGCGTAGTGGACGACGCAATCCGCAGCTTCGGGCCCGCCGCCGCCGTCACCGAAGACGAGAAGCTGCTCCAGCAGAGCGCGCCCCCCCTCGATTTCACGAGGACGGATCCGTGGCGGGTGATGCGCATCATGGGAGAGTTCATCGAGGGCTTCGACACGTTTGCCTCGGTGGACAAGGCCGTTACGATCTTCGGCTCGGCGCGCATCGGGCCCGACGATCGGTACTACGACGCTGCGGTGGAGACCGCGCGTCTGCTGGCCAAGGCGGGTTTCGCGGTTATCACCGGCGCCGGTCCCGGCACCATGGAAGCGGGCAACAAGGGAGCGCAGCTCGGAGGCGGACGATCGATAGGCTGCAACATCGAGCTGCCGTTCGAGCAGGGCGCGAATCCCTACGTCGATACTCTGGTGAACTTCAAGTACTTCTTCGTCCGGAAGACGATGTTCATCAAATACTCGGTTGCCTTCGTTATCTTCCCGGGCGGCTTCGGCACTCTCGACGAGCTGTTCGAGGCACTAACGCTGATCCAGACGGGCAAGATCTACCGGTTTCCCGTCATCCTGTTCGGCCGCCACTACTGGGCTGGACTGCTGCGCTGGCTACAGGCGCGAGTATTGAGCGAAGGCAAGATCTCCGAGGGGGATCTCGACCTCATGCTCGTTACTGACGACCCGGCGGAGGCTGCGCAGGCGATCGTCATCGCTTACAAATCGCTTGGGAAAACAGCGGGCGATCAGATGGGAATGCTGATGGAGTCGGACGGACGACGAGATGGCAAAAGGCAATAAGAGGAACGGCGAAAGTGACGGGCGCGAGCGCGGAGGCTTCAAGGCATCGCGCCATGGAAAAGCATCCGCCGCCGGTCCGAAGGCGCAGCAGAAGCTCGCCGCGGAGGAGCGCGAGAAGGCGGGCCTCCAGCACACCGCCCACGAGTCGAGCCGGTTTCTCAAGGGCCAGCGCATCGATCCGCGCCGCATCAATGGAAAGGAGTCCGTCGCCGAGCTGATCGAGGGAACATACCTCGCCTACAACGCCGCCCGTCTGCGAGAGGCGTGTCAGCTCTTCACGCAGAAAATGCTGGAGCCCGACGTCACCGTTGGACTTTCAATCACCGGAGCGCTGACTCCGGCCGGGCTCGGCATGTCCGCGCTCATTCCGCTCATCGAGGCCGGCTTCGTCGACTGGATCATTTCGACCGGCGCCAATCTGTACCACGACACCCACTTCGGACTCGGCCTCGCCATGCACCGCGGCAACGCCCAGGAGTCGGACATCGTGCTCCGCGAGCAGGGAGTCGTTCGCATCTACGACATCTTCTTCGATTACGAGGTGCTGCTATCGACTGATGCCTTTTTCCGGAAGATCATCACGGGGCGTGAGTTTCAGCGGCCGATGTCGAGCGCCGAGTTCCACAACCTGTGCGGCAAGTACGTCCGCGAGCGGGAGAAAACGTTGGGACTGCGACAGAAGTCACTGCTGTCGGCCGCCTACAGCGCCGGTGTTCCGATCTACACCTCTTCGCCCGGGGACAGCTCGATCGGCATGAACATCGCCGCGCTTGCGCTGGACGGCAATCGCCTGCTGCTGGATCCCAATCAGGATGTGAACGAGACGGCGTCGATCGTGCTCGACGCGAAGCGCGGTGGTGGAAAGAGCGGCGTGATGATCCTGGGCGGGGGCAGTCCCAAAAACTTCATGCTGCAAACTGAGCCCCAGATCCAGGAAGTGCTGGGCATCGACGAGAAGGGACACGACTTCTTCCTTCAGATCACGGATGCGCGCCCCGACACCGGCGGGCTCTCCGGCGCGACGCCGGCCGAGGCAGTGAGCTGGGGGAAGATCGACCCGGACCGCCTTTCCGACGCGATCGTGTGCTACCTCGATTCGACGGTCGCGCTTCCGCTTCTCACATCGTATGCGTTCGCGCGACACGAGCCGCGCCCGCTGAAGCGCCTGTTCGACCGGCGCGAGGCGATGATGAAGCGGCTCCGGACGGAGTATGAAAAATCCGGCTCGGACCCCGCGCCGATCGAGCGCACCGACTCCAAGCTCCCGCAGCATCGCTAGGCGATTGCCTGGGAGGTTGAGACACCCTAGCTTGGAAGAGCGGCGCCCGGCCGGTCACTGAGGTCGGGCGCTCGCTTTTCAGCGGAATCGCGGCATCCATAGGGGCAGGCTCGGGGCGCATGATAGAAAAACTCAAGAAAAAGCTGGGAGAGGAGGCGGAGCGGCTCCAGCGTGAGCTGAGCGTCACGCTGCCGCAGGAGATCCGACGGGCCGTCGAGATGGGCGATCTCCGCGAGAACAGCGAATACAAGGCAGCGCTCGAGCGCCAGCAGTTCGTTCAGGCACGACTCGGCCAGCTGCGGCAGCGTCTGAGCAAGCTCTCCCAGATCGATGTCTCGCAGATCCCGCCCGACAAGGTAGGGCTAGGCTCCCAGGTTGTGGTGGAGGACGAGAACACGGGACAGCGGGAGAGCTACAGCCTCGTGTTCGGGGACTCGGTGGAGTTCGAGGAGGGGCACGTGAGCATGTCGTCGCCTATCGGCAAGACACTCGTCGGCAGGAGCGTCGGCGAGAGCGTCGTGCTCAAGCTGCCCGCGCTGACGCGCCGACTCAAGATCGTCGAGCTCAGAACGATACACGACGCGGCCTGAAGGCCGCCCGCGTTACCCCCGTAGCGTGACGCTGCTGTCCGAGCGCGAAAATTCACGGTGCTCTGTCATCTGCCCGCCGTGGGTTTACGGTCGTCCACCGTATGCGCGGAGGAAATCCCTTGATGCACCAGGAGGGGTGGCCTAGCCTCCGCATGAATACCAGCCGTCTACTCCGCATGGGGACAGCTGGTGTAAACAGGAGGGCAGTCACGTGAGGATCAAGCGCTGGTACATAGGACTTGCGGTAATTTCGCTCGTAGGATGTGGTGGAGGAGGAGGAGGCAGTAACGGGCCACCTCCGCCACCGCTCGGGAACACACCTGCCCAGACGGGAGGAATCACCGTATCCAACAATTCTTTCAGTCCGGCAGCGAAGACCGTTGCCACGGGAGCCACGGTGCAGTGGGCATGGAACAGCTGCACTGGTGGTTATGAGGGCGAGACGTGCGTGGCGCACAGCGTGACCTTTGACGACGGCACGACCTCAGCAACACAGGAGAGAGGGTCGTACAGCCGCACGTTCGGGGCGGCCGGGACGTATGACTATCACTGTGCCACGCATCTCGCGGCGATGACGGGGAGAGTCACGGTTCAGTAGCTGAAGGCTCAACGCTCTGCGATACTGAACATGCGCTCGACGTCGCTCCGATAGGCGCGGAGTTGAGCGCTTTTCACATTCTCATTCCAGCCGAGCAAAGGGGCGACGATATTCGCGGCACGCGAGGCGATGCTCGCACCGTGATCGCGGGTCTCGAAGGCCACGTGCGTGCGGCGAATCAGCAGATCGGAAAGTGTCGCGGCCATCTCCTCCCTGGCGGCGTAAACGAGATCCGCGCCAGTGTAGGGGAGGCCGGGCACCAATGGTTCGGAGAGGCTCGCATCATCCTGCCGCAGTCGCGCGACCGCGGATTCTCTCTCCGCTCCGGGAAGCACGACCGAATCGGTCGGAGCGCGCTGGCGCTTCCGCCCGAGAGTCCGCTGAACGACATCCACGATCTCCGCAGCCATTGAGCGGTACGTCGTGAGCTTTCCGCCCG
>CAYMKQ010000078.1:0-9497 GCA_964391175.1 uncultured Gemmatimonadaceae bacterium
AGGCTGTCCATGTCGCTCGTCACTACGCCCGCCGCGAACGTGTAACCCCTTCCAAGAACTTTGTAATTGGGTGCGTGCCCGGAGAAGAGTGCCATGAACCGAAAGGCGCTGTCGCTCGTGTAAAACCACTCACCGTTTCGATCACGAGTCGCCGATGCCTCGACAGCGATTGGCACTAGCCTTTCCGCCTGCGCGCGGAGCGCGGAATCCCCCATCAGCATGTGACGAATCGACGGGCCGCCGTAGATGACTGCGACTTTGGCGCGGTGATTGGCGATGTAGGGGACGTCCATTAGATGATCATAGTGACCATGTCCCACGAGAATCGCGGATGCACGGTCGGCTGCCTTCGGAAGCAATCGCTCGATGGCGCGTGCGTCCGGAGAGATGCGCGCGCTACTGAGAAAGAGCCGACGCGGGCTCCGCGCCACCAGGGACAGCGGGGGGTTAGTGAAGAAGGGGGCGGTCAACAGCACGTGACCCTGATGCTCGATCAGAATACCTGAAACGCCGAGGTAGGTAACCGCGATCTGTTGAGAAAGATCACCGCAATCGCCGGGCATGCAACCTACGGAGCGGGGACGCGATTCCAGCGGTGACCCTACGATATAAGGAGGGCTGCAGGCCCCGAGGAGGACCAGGCCACTAATGCCAATCTTGAGAGGGATAGCCAAAGCCATTCCTGCCTCCCGTTCGCACGTGCTCGCTACCCGTCTACCGAAAAAGAGATCGGGTTGTTGAGGTAAATCACTTTCTCTTCCCGCCGCGAGTGAATTATTCGCCAGAACCAGTTCTCTTCGCGGGGTTGCCCACCATGCTCCATCATGAGCTTAGCGAGCGGGGCTACCTCCTCCGGATCCATGCGCAAGCACCCGTGCGAAGCGGCGGACCCGAGGCTCTCGACATCGCCCGTACCGTGGATGTAATAGTCCGGCTCCTTGAAGAAGATCTTCACGACTTTCATCGGATTCCGGGGATCGCCCGGATCTTTGGCGGTCTTGCCCCTCGCCCATTCCGAGTCCGGGGGCGGACGCCAGCTCGGGTTCCAGATGATCTTCTTGATCCTGAAGCTCCCGAGCGGAGTGGGATATTGGTCGGTACCTACGGCAACCGAGAAAGTCTGGAGCGTGGTGTCTCCGCGCTGGACGTAGAGCATCCGCTCCGAGAGGCTTGCCCTCAGAGTGAGCGGAGCCTCGACGATGGCGAGTGTGTCGCTCTCCATCGTGTCCTTCGCGGCCGGGATCGCGCTGACGGGAAGCCCTATCTGCGCGGATGCGCCGGGGGCGAAGACCGACGCCGACGCCGCAGCGAGCATCACCAGGATCGAACGATTTACTTGCATTCGGGAGTTGGTTTCGTTTTGAGGAGTGGCGTAACACTACACATGATTACAAGAGCCGTTCCAGCAGGAATTTCGCGGTGCCCCATTTTCATTTCCCCAGAAACCAGCTGACGGCCTCGCCCGCGACCTCGTCGGGGATAGTGTGTTCGCCACGAAACTCGAGAAACCTGACATCGTAACCGTCTCGCTCCAGCCGTGTAACTATCCGGTGTGAGCATCTTACCGCGGGCAGGATGAGGTCCTGGGTTCCGTGCGAGATGAACACTCGCGGCCTCCCGTTCCCGCGCGGAATCGCCATGAATCCCGGCGAGAACGCGATGATGTGCGTGAACAGCTCGGCGTTCGTCAGACCGAGCGAAAGCGCGTACGAGGCGCCATCCGAGAAGCCTTCGATGGCCACGCGTCGCGGATCTATCGCGCACCGGTCGAAAGCTTTGGTGAGCGCGTGGTCGATGAAGTCCACATCGGCTCCGAACCCACCATCGAGGAGATCCCACGCAGGCCCTCTCGCGTCCGGCGCGAGCAAGACTATCCCGCGCTCGTCCGCGAATCCTCGTAACGGCTGCACGGCGTCATGGGCGTTCGCTCCCGCGCCGTGCAACATCACGACGAGCGGCGCGGGGTGCGCGGAGCTGTAAGTCTCGGGCACGTAGAGCAGACCGTCTCGCTCTTTGGAGAGGCCGATCGGATGCAGTCCCGGTCTCGTCGCCGACACCTGCGCGCCGGGGCGGGCAGTGATGATCCCGTTCTCGCTCTTTCTCGATTTCTTCTTCGTCCCGCGGTCGGTTCCGGTCGCCAATTAGCCCTCCTCCAGTCCCCTAACGCTGGATGCGTACCACGCCGCCGTGGCGGAGAGGATTATTGCTCCGAGTCGGCGAGCCGGTATGTTTATACTGGCCCCCCGGCGCACCGCGCGATCCTCACTGGAGATCGAGATGACCACGAGCAAGGAAACCGAGTGGATGAATCACCCGCGACTGCGGAAGCTCGTGACCGCGGTCAACGAGCTGACACTGGCGGAGCGGATTACACTGGTGAAGGGGCTTGTTCCCGCGATAGCCGACGAGCTCTCCGACACCGAGTATGAGAAGTTCGTCGACGCCATCAGGCTGAAGGGAGAGCGATTCCACGAGGCGCAGGCGCACCCCGGAGAGGGCAGGGCGGAGCGCAAGATACCCGGTGAGCGGGATCTCGAAGGCAGATGACCCCGGCCTCTCGGAGGAGAAGCGTTAAATGAGCCTGCCGTGGATTATCGGAATCCTCATCGGCGCCGCGTTGCTCTTCGCGCTTTACGCGGGCAACACGCGCCGCAAGCCCTGAGCTAGAGTCCCAGAGCCAGCTGAAGGGGCGGCGTCGGTCTGGAGCCGGCACCAGCGCTGAAAGGCCCCGCCACCCTGTTCTGCGACGCGGCGGTGAGCCGGCCTCTGAAACGCGCACGCCGGAGCGAATCTCCGACCGTCCTGAGGGCGGTCCGCGGATTGTTGCACGATTCGCTCAGGTGCGCGAGCACGATGTTGTTGAGACCCGAGTGAATGCACTGATTCGCGGTCTGCGCCGCGGCGCGGTTGCTGAGGTGACCGAGCCTTCCGCCGATCCGCATCTGAACGGACGCGGGGTAGGGTCCCCCTCGAAGCATGCCCTCGTCGTGGTTAGCCTCGAGAACGAGGATATCGAGCCGATCCATCGCGCGTGACACGCTCTCGCCGACGTATCCAAGATCGTAAACGATTCCCGCGCGAGCGCCCTCCGCCAGCGAAGTGACGATGACTGCGATAGGCTCATTGGCATCGTGCGCGACCGGCACGGTCTCCACCTGAAGATCACCGATCACGATCGTGCTCTTGCGCGGCGTGAGAATCATCTTGAGCCCTTTCCAATCGGGGCACATCATCCGGGTACCCGCGGTCGAGACGACTGTCCAGCCCCATTTCACCGCCGCGGCCGCCACGCCCTTCACGTGGTCGGTGTGCTCGTGCGTCACGACGACGGCTTCGATCGATTCCGGCGCGACTCCGGCGACCGCGAGCCGCTGCTTGAGAATTCGCGGGGAAAAGCCGGCGTCGACGAGAACGCGCGAGCGCCCCGTCTCCACGAGCACCGCGTTGCCGCTGCTGCCACTACCCAGGATCCACAGATTCATCTATGTGCTCCAACGTTTCCGATGCGCCTCGGCGAGCTGTTGTCGAGCCTTCTCGCCCAGCTTAACGTGGCGGCGCGCCATCGCGCGCTCCGCCACCTCGAGAAACCTAGCAACCTCGTATGTCCCGTATGGCGCGGCTTCCCCCCAGGCGAATGGCGGAACCACCTTCGGTGGCATCACGCTTCCGAAGATGTTCGCGCCAGCGCCGATCACCGTGCCCGTGTTCAGCATGGTGCCGATTCCAGTCTTGACGTGGTCTCCGAAGAGGGTTCCGAGGAACTGCTGCCCCGTGCTCCGAACGCCGGTTGGCGTCCACATCTGAACATGACTGTACGTGTTCTTGAGATTGCTGGTGGTCGTGAGAGCGCCAAGGTTCACCCACCGTCCCAAATAGGAGTGTCCGACGAAGCCGGCGTGCCCCTTGTTGCTGTGGCCGATCACGATGGTATTGCTGAACTCTCCCCGAACCTTGCACCCGTCGCCGATCGATGACGCGGCAACCCGGTCGCCGAGAATCTGTGAGTCGCGCCCTATCGCCAGGGGGCCGACAAGGTGCGTGAAGGGCGAAACCTTCGCGCCCCGCCGCACGAGAATTGGTCCCGCCGACACGTCGAACACCACCTGGGGCCCGATCTCCGCGCCTTTCTCGATGAAGACCTGTCCCTTGCCAAGTGTGGACACCTTCGTCTTCACGATCGTGAGGTCTTTCGCGCGGTGTGGGATGTCCTCGGCCAGCTGCTCGCTCAGCACGGCGATGAAGTCCCACACCTCGTTCATCCATCGGCCAGCCACCCTCCTGCCGCCGAGGCTCGTCTGGATCGTGCCAAGGTCGAGTGATCCATCCGCGAAATGCGCCGCCGGGACCGCTCTCGCGAGGCGTACCGCACAGGCGACGCCATCGCACATGAGAAGGTCGAACGGCTCGAGCGCGAAGTCGAGCGGAATCACACACCGCGTGTTCACGACGACGGAGCCGGCAGGGATCTCCGCGTTCGGCGCGACCGCGGGCGGCGCATCACCCTCTTCGAACTGGGCGAGATGCGCGGCGCTCAGGAATCCGGCGCTCTTGAGCGCCGTAGCTGTCTCCCATCGCCGTCGAATGAGCGAAGTGCCCGCCCGCATCTCCGATCCGGGACGTGTCAGCGCGAAGGGCTCGAACTGGCGCGCCCTCGCGTCGTCGTAGAAGTAGAGCTCGCTCACGCTCTGGACCTCACCTCGGGTGGAAGCGAATCCACGAGTCTCTTGAGGTCGGCCGCCTTCTCGGTGGTGGTCACGAGAGTGAGACCATCTCTCGTCACCACGACGAGATCATCCACGCCGTAAAGAACGACGGTTCCCGATTCCGCGTGGACCACGTTGTCGCAGCCGTCGAGAAGATGGACGTCGCCGCTGGTGGCGTTGCCGAATTCGTCCGTGTCGCGCACGCGCTTCAGAGCG
This sequence comes from uncultured Gemmatimonadaceae bacterium, assembly GCA_964391175.1. Classification (GTDB taxonomy): domain Bacteria; phylum Gemmatimonadota; class Gemmatimonadetes; order Gemmatimonadales; family Gemmatimonadaceae; genus UBA4720. The sequence goes on from CAYMKQ010000078.1 coordinate 4,920, forward strand.
GACCAGGTACCGATGTCGTCCCAGCCGAAGTCGCCGGGAATGACCATCACCTTGCTGCTGCGCTCGAGCACTCCGACGTCCACCGACACGGCCGTCGTCACACTGCCAAAGAAGTGCCGGGCGTCCGTGCGCTCCGCGTTTCCGAGAGCGCTTCTGAGCTCCGGGGTGTGCCGCCGGACCTCGGCGAGAAAATCTTCGACGCGCCAGACGAAGATTCCCGAATTCCACAGATACCCGGAACGGCGCATTTTCTCGGCGCGGGCGCGATCCGGCTTTTCCACGAAGCGCGTGACGGGAGATGCGCCGGCTGTATCGGGCTTCTCCGGCTGTATGTAACCAAAGCCGGGGTCAGTCCTTGTGGGGACGATTCCGACCGTCACGAGACTGCGCTGTTCGATCGCCACCTTCTCCGCCGCGAGAAGCGTCGCCCGGAAGCGGGTCTCGTCACCGATTGCCCAGTCGGCGTGAACGCAGAGCATTGTTGCGTCACCGCCGTCGCGCCGCTCGATGGTGAGCGCGGCCCAGGCGAGCGCGGCGGCGGTGCCGGCCGGCCGAGGCTCCGCTATGATGTTCTCTTTCGGGAGATCCGGCAGGAGCTCCGATATCGCGTCCGCCAGATCAGCGCTGGTGAGAACCAGCGTGTGCCCGGCATTGACGATCGGCGCGAGCCGCTCCACTGAATCCTGGAGCAACGGCTTCTCGCTCGCCAGCGGCAGCAGCTGCTTCGGACGCGACGGCGTACTGAGCGGCCAGAATCGGGAGCCGACGCCGCCGGCGAGGACGACCGCCCAGCGGCTCACTCTCCGCTGATCCCTGCTTCGTCGGGCTCGCCCGTGAGCCGCGCGACGAGCGCGTAGAGCTTTTTCGGGCTGAACGGCTTGGTGATGAACTGAGTGGCGCCTAGCTCCAGCGCATCGCGCTTGTGCTTGGCGTCGCCGCCCGCCGTGAGAATGATGCAGGGGAGGGCCTTGAAGCGCTCCTGCTCCCTGATTCGCCTCAGCACGTCGAGGCCGCTCAGCTTTGGCATCATCAGATCGAGGAGCACCAGATCGAGCTGCTCCTCGTTCATCACGAAGTCGAGAGCCTCCTGCCCATCGTACGCGAGACTCACCCTGAACGGCCCCTGCTCGAGCTTCATCTTGATGATGCGGCCGATGTGCGGTTCGTCGTCAGCAACGAGGATGTGACTCAGGGGCATCACGGAATCATTCACGGCAGATGCCTCAGATCAGAGACGCGATGTTGCCGCGGTATCGGCGCACATCGAACAGCAGGCCGCCGAGATCCGCCGACGGTCGGAGTAGGAGCAGCAGGAGCGTCTCGTCGGCGAGCGCGGCGACTATCGCGTAGCCTTTCTGGTGCTCGACGATCGCCATGTGGAGAGGGCCCTGCATCGTCGCCTTCCCGAGACTCTCCGCTTCGGAGACGAGAGCGGGCACCCGCGCGGCGAGATCCTCGTTGTTCAGTCCCGGTGCTGCGAAGCCTTCGATGAGGAGCCCGTCCTTTCCCAGCACCAGAACTGCGTCCACTCCGGGACGTTGGCGAAGCGCGTTCGTGAAATCTCGGATGTTGGGCATTGTTGGCGGGACGAAGGTGCGAAGCTAGAAAGCGGAAAGAGTGAAGTCAAGCACGGCAATCGCTTGAACTGTCATAAGTTACGGGGTATTGTTGTGAAGCAACCCCTCCAGTCCCTCATCTGTCTATCATCTGCATGAAACTTCGCCTCGCCCTCTTCGCGACGATGTGGACGGTCGTCGGCCTCAGCGCCTGCAGCGACCCGATCAGTCTGACGGCATCAGGAGCGACGTCGGTTGATACACTTTCAGTCTTCGCGTTGTCCGGGACACCGCCGGCATACCCCAACGCGCTCTCGATCCCGGCTCGCCGGACCGTCCCGGTCAACGGGTTGGGCGGCTTCGATGTCGCCTTCGACATTGACGCGGCGAACAATGTGGTGATCTATCCTGTCAGGCTCATCGTCAGTCTCGGTGGCGCAGTCCCCCAGGTCGGAATGCAGAAAGTGGCGGGCACGTTCGAGAGCATCGATGCCGCGCCGACGAGCGGCTACAAGGTCGATTCCGCCCTCGTCGTTTCCCCCGGAGAGGTCGTGGTCATCGAAGCGGCGCACAACCAGCAGAATGATATCTGCCAGTTCGCGCTCTCGCCCAATCTTTACGCCAAGATTTCGATCGACTCCGTGTTCCCCGCGACGAGGACAATCAAGTTTCGAATGGGATTCGACCCGAACTGTGGCTTTCGCTCCTTCGCCGCCGGTATTCCTACGAGCTGAGCAGTGCACGACCTGAGGATGTTGCGCGAGCACATTGACGCGCTCCGTGACGGCATGCGCCGGCGGGGAGCCTTCGATGCGCTCTCGCCGGCCATCGACAGGGCGGCGGATCTCGACAAGATGCGCCGCGAGACGATCCAGGCGGTTGAGGAGCGCAAGGCAGCGCGCAACTCGATCACTCAGCAGGTCGGTCAGCGGAAGCGGGCGGGGGAGAACGCCGACGATCTCCAGCAGCGCTCGCGCGCGCTGGGTGAGGAGATCGCCCAGCTCGACCGTGAGCTCGCCGTTGCGGAAGGCGAGCTGTCGCGGATTCTGCTCGAGCTGCCGAACATCACGCTCGATCAGGTGCCCGCCGGCGGGGAAGAGCGCAACGCCGTGGTTCGCAGCTGGGGATCCGCTCGCGAGGGCGCGACCGTTCGGCCCCACTGGGAGACCGGCGAGGCGCTTGGCCTCATCGACTTCCAGCGCGGCGCAAAGATCAGCGGCTCGGGCTTCATCGTCTTCCGCGGAGCGGGCGCGCGGCTCGTCCGGTCGCTGATGAATCTCATGCTCGATGTCCACACCCGCGAGCACGGCTACGAAGAGAGCTGGGTGCCGGTCGTCGTCAATCGTGACAGCATGACGGGCACGGCGCAGCTTCCGAAGTTCGAGGAGGACATGTACGCTCTCAGGGATGAGGACGCGTTTCTCATTCCGACGGCCGAAGTGCCGCTCACCAATCTCTACCGCGAAGAGATCATTCCCGCTTCCGAGCTGCCGAAGGCGTTCGTCGCGTACTCGCCCTGTTTCAGGCGGGAATCGGGGGCTGCCGGGAAGGACACGCGAGGTCTCCTTCGCGTACACGAGTTCGACAAGATCGAGCTCGTGCGCTACGTGACGCCGGAAAGCTCCGGAGAGCAGCTCGAGCTTCTGACAGGTCACGCCGAGAAGATTCTCAGGCTGCTGGAGCTTCCTTATCGCGTGGTGCGGCTCGCATCCGGTGACACGGGATTTGCGAGCGCGCATACCTACGATCTCGAGGTCTTCGCGCCTGGAGTCGGGAAGTGGCTGGAGGTATCGTCGTGCAGCAACTTCACGGACTTTCAGGCGAGACGGGCGAACATCCGCTACAAACCCGCGGATGGCGGGAAGCCGCGTTTCATCCACACACTCAACGGATCCGGCGTCGCGTTTCCGCGCGTCATCGCTTCGATCCTGGAGCATCATCAGCAGGACGATGGCAGCGTTCTGGTGCCCGCTGCGCTCCGTACGTATCTCGGCGCTGAGCGCCTGAGCTGACCGATGCGCCGGCTCGCACCGGTAACGCTCGTGACCATAGGCGTCCTCGCGCTGCTGGTCTGGTACGTCATCTACACGCGCGGCGTGGTGAGAGAGCTCCGGCAGGAGGCGTCGCGCGTGGGACTGATGTACGCGCGCATCTATCACGGGCTTAGCGATCCGAATCCGGACGCGGCAAACGCTTCGCTTCTCGATCTCTCGAGGTACATTCGCGAGTCCGGCGTCCCGGTAATCGTCACCGACGCGAGCGGGCGGCCTACGGCGCAGGCAAACCTGCCCTTCAGCGCATCGCTCAGCTCGAAGGAGACGCGCGACTACATCTCGGAGCTCGACCGCCAGAACGCGCCGATAGTTGAGCCCGGAGTCGGAACTGTCCACTACGGCAACACGCCGCTCGTGCGCGGACTGATTCTCATTCCGCTGCTTCAGTCGATACTCATCGGAATGATTCTTCTCGCCGGGGCATACGCTCTGCGCACGCGTGGGCGCGCCGACCGTGAGCAGATCTGGGCGGGAATGGCGCGCGAGTCGGCGCACCAGCTTGGAACCCCTCTCTCCAGCATCAGCGGGTGGATCGAGCTTCTGCGCGAGTCCGAGCCGGAGGCGACGACCGGCGCCGCCCTCGACCACATGGAGACGGATCTGGAGCGGCTGAAGCGCGTCGCGCACAGGTTCGAGCGGATCGGCCGGCCGCCCAGACAGGAAGCCGTCGACCTTGGCGAGCTGGTGGATCGCGTCGCCACCTACTTCAGGGCGCGCGTTCCGACACTCGCTCAGCGCGTTACGGTCACCTCGTCACACCAGGGCGATCTCCTGATAGAGGGTGATGCCGTCCTCCTGGAGTGGGCGCTCGAGTCACTCGCCAAGAACGCGATCGATGCGCTTGCAGGCAGCGATGGAAAGGTCGAGATCTCGGCTGCCCCCTTACCCGAGGGCCGCGTGCGGGTCAGGGTTGCGGACGACGGACCCGGCGTTCCCCGCGAGATCAGGAACCAGATCTTCGACCCCGG
>CAYMKQ010000079.1:0-2780 GCA_964391175.1 uncultured Gemmatimonadaceae bacterium
GCCGCGGCGGCCACCGCGTCGCTCAGCGCGGGGGCGGGCGCCCGTTCCCACGACTGGATCCCCCAGAGTCTCTCTTCTATCGAGGAGCGCTCCTCGAGGTTCATGCTGGTGAGGAGGTACACCCAGCGATCGGAGCGAGAGTAGATGAACAGCTCGAGCTGCGGAGTGAGCGTGAGCTGATCGTCGGGCGTGTAGAGCGTGACCTCGACCCCGCCATAGGTCGAGAGCGGGACCTTGAGACGCGCAACAGCGTCTCGAATATCGGGAAGGGCCACTGTTTCACCCGACCACGACGTCTGCGATCTCATGTCGCGGATGTAGACATCTACGGCCGGCGCCATCAGCTCGCTCAGGGTATAGAAGAGGTCCACGACGCGCTCGGCGTTGGCAACCACTTTTGCTTCGTATATGTCGCCGATGCGCGTGAAGGTGAAACCGTCCTGTCCGGAACTGAATCGCTTCCACACCGTCGTGTCTTGCCGCTTACCGCGAAAGAGCATCGTGCGCTTCGTTAGGGTGAATGCCGGGTCGAACCACCGGGGCCGGCGCGGGTCGAACCCCCCGGGGCGGCGCGCCCACCGCCGGGGTCGCCAAGGCCGCTAACCATGCCGAGGAGCTGATCGCGCGTGTTCCGGCCGGGATCATTAATAACCACATCGAGAAGCCTGCGTAATGTCACTCCGACCGCTGGCCCCGTCACTCCCATCTCCTGCAGGTCGTTGCCATCGATAGCCAGGTCGGAGACCTCCATCGGATCGTGGTAGGCGATTCTCACCGCGCGCCTGTAGACGGAAGCGATCGCCGCCTTCGTCGGGGCCTCGCCGCCAGCCTCACGCTCCGCCCACCAGAAGGCGTCCGCCAGACGCAGGAGGGGCGCAAGACGCGTGCGCCCGGCTCTGGCGGCCCAGCGCCGCAGGCTGGCGTCGTCCGGAGGGTGCGGGTTCAGCATCGCTCTCGTCATCTCCGGGAACAGCAGGTGCCAGCGGTCAACAAGTGACCCGATCCACTCCGTCTCCGCGTTGGAGAACCGGAGAGCTTTCAGCGTTGTACGCACGCTGTCGCGGGGAGCCGCGCAGAAGAGGGCGGCGATGCGGGTAGTCCTCCTGTGCGGCCGGCCCGGCAAGATGGGACGTCGCAGATGATCGAGCGCCGAGAGCTGACGATCCGTGATATCGGCAAGCGAGGGCACCAGCGTCGCGAGGGCGCCGCTCTCCCCCCACTGGCGAAAGGCGCGGCTCGGAAGGCGCACCTGGCCCATCGTCTTCTCGATCTCCTGCTTTACCCGCTCGGCCGAAAGTCTGGACAGATGCGGCGCGCTCTCCCTGATCGCATCCCAGGTGCGCGGGTCGATGGTGAAATCGAATCGTGCCGCGAATCTGATCGCGCGCAGCGCGCGGAGCCTGTCCTCGCGCATGCGGTCGCGTGGATCTCCGACGGCGCGAATGACCTTCTTGTCGAGATCTGCCCGCCCGCCGTGGGGATCGCGCACCTCGTCGAGTCGCGGCGAATATGCGATCGCGTTGATGGTGTAGTCCCGGCGCGCGAGGTCGTCGTCGAGCGATGCGCCGAATTCCACCACTGCATGCCGGCCGTCGGTCTGCACGTCACGGCGGAACGTGGTGACCTCGTGCATCACGTTGTCAGGGTCGAGAACTCCGACCGTGCCGAACTGGATCCCGACGGGTACGGTGCGCTTGAACAGCTTTCGAACCTCCGGCGGCTTCGCCGCGGTCGCGAGGTCCCAGTCGAGATGTGGATGCCCGAGCAGCGCATCGCGCACCGCTCCACCAACGCACCATGTCTCGTATCCGGCCTGCTCGAGACGCTCGGCGATACGCTTCACATTCTCGGGGGGATCGAGCCGCGGCGTCATGAGTCGAACATCGTTCGCAGAGCGGAATCGTCCATACCAGCGCCCAAGGCGAGCATGAGGTCTATTCGCGCCTGCTGTGCGCGACGGGAGCCGCCGAAGATGGCGCCCATCTCCTCGAGTCGTCGCCCACCGCCGGGATAGCCATACGTATGGCCGACGCGGCCTCCCTGCGTGCGGGACGTGATGACCACCGGCTTGCCGTCCGCGACCCAGCGCTGGATTCCCGGCACCATCGCGGGAGGCACGTTCCCGCGCCCCATCGCGGCGAGAACCAGTCCGCGGGCAACCTCGCGCGAGGCGTCGAGGAGTCGTGCGTCGGCTCCGGCCGAAGCGAAGATGATATCGATCGGAGTGGCAAGCGCGCTCGGGGCTATCACCGGGGGCGCAGGCGGCATCTCGCGCCTCAGTATGAGCTCACCCTCGTCCAGCACGCCGAGCGGACCGAGGCCGGGGCTCTCGAAGGCATCGAGCAGGTGGGTGTTCGTCTTGGTGGTGTCGAGCGCGGCGAAGATCTGCCCGCCGATCACCACCATTACGCCAAAGCCCTTCGTCTCAGGGCTCGCCGCCACGCGAACGGCCTCGAACAGATTCGCCGGGCCATCCCATCCGAGGTCGCTGACAGTGCGCATGGCGCCGGTGAAGACTATCGGCTTCTCGGTGGAGGTCGAGCGGGCGACGAGATAGGCGGATTCCTCGAGCGTGTCGGTGCCGTGAGTTATCACCACGCCGGTGACTTCGGGTCGCGCGAGATGCTCGACGATGCGGTTTCTCAGGGCCCACATGCGCTCGACTGTCATGTGCGGACCGGGGAACTGTCCCCACTCCTCGGTCTCGACGGCGGTTATTTCACGAATCCCTCTCGTCGCCTGGAGAATCTCGCCGGGCGTGAGGCCGGGTTGAGCCCCGC
>CAYMKQ010000079.1:2880-4156 GCA_964391175.1 uncultured Gemmatimonadaceae bacterium
CGCCGCGTCTTCGCTCGCGATCGCGAGGGCGCGCGTCACGAGCGCGTCGACGGTCAGGAGATCGAGGGCGGATTCCCGCTTCGCGCACTCCGACGCCAGAACTTTCTCCAACAGCCGCTCAGCGGCCGTGAGGAGATCGTGCGGATTTGTGGTCGCCCCATCGGTCCCGAATTCTTTCAACGCCTTTTGCATGGCCGCCTCCAGCTCCGGCGGCGTAGGCGAATTGTTCCGGCCGCGTTCAAAACGGTCAGTCGCGGTCATGAGGCGGCGGCGAGGTGCTTCCGGATCATCTCCGGCGCGTCGGCTACGACCGATGCCATCCGCTTTGCGTCCGGAATCCCCGCCTGCGCCATGTGCGGTTTTCCTCCGCCCTTCCCGCCGGCCGCGGCGGCAAGCTCGCGCAGAATAGCATCGGCACGCACACCGCGGTCGCGGAGGTCGTCGCTGACGACGGTGAGCAACGTGTTCTTGCCGTTCTCGAAGGAGGCGGCGAGAACTCCGACGCCACTCTCCATCTGCTCGCGGAGAGCGTCACCCATCGCCTGGAGCGCGGGAAGATCGTGCGCCGTGACATTAGCCGCGACGACGCGCACGCCGTTCACGAGCGGGCTCCCATCGACGAGCGATTTGATCGCGCCGGCCCCCCCCCCACTCCCCCCTCCGCTTCGCACGGCCTCTTGGAGACGCTTCTCGAGGGCGCGCCGGTCATCGACGAGAGTGCGGACACGCTTGACCGCGCCACCCGCTGGCGCGCGGACGATCCCCTCGATCTCCTGTAGCTCGCGCTCCCGCTCCCGGAAAAGATCGAGCGCGCCGCGGCCCGTGACAGCTTCGATGCGTCGCACGCCGGCCGCGACACCAGTCTCACTCGTGATCTTGAAGAGCGCGATCTCGGCGGTGTTCCGGACGTGAGTTCCGCCGCACAGCTCGACGGAAAGTCCCGGAATGGTGACGACGCGCACGACGTCCCCGTACTTCTCGCCAAAGAGCGCCATCGCGCCCGAGGCGACCGCCTCCGCGTAGGGCCTCTGTGCGAAGTCGAGCTGGACGCCCTCGAGGATCCCCGAGTTCACCTGATTCTCGACTTCCGTGAGGTGCTGCTGGGTGAGCGGACCGTGGTGGGTGAAATCGAAGCGCAGGCGGTCGGGCGCCACCAGCGAACCCGCCTGGTGCACGTGCTCGCCCAGTATCTGCCGCAGTGCCGCGTGAAGCAGATGGGTCGCGGTGTGATTCCGCTCGGTATCGCGACGCCGGTCGCGCGGAACGCTGGCGCGCG
>CAYMKQ010000079.1:4256-5663 GCA_964391175.1 uncultured Gemmatimonadaceae bacterium
CGCTCTGCCTGCGACTGCGCGCGCTGCGCCTGGAGCGCGACCTCGAACCCCGCGATGTCCACCGAGTAGCCGCGCTCGCGCGCCATCAGCTCGGTGAGGTCGATCGGAAAGCCAAACGTGTCGTAGAGCTTGAACGCATCTTCGCCCGGGATCGTGCCGCGTATTGAGGTAGATCCCTGCGTCGTATTCTCCGGTGCGAGCTCGTCGAAGCGGCGCATTCCACCTTCGATCGTCGCCAGAAAGCGCTCCTCCTCCGCGCGCGTCGTGTCGATGATGTGCTTCGCTCGCTGGCGCAATTCCGGATAGACATCACCCATCTGCTCGATGACCACGCGGACGACCTCGACGAGCGTCGGCTGTCGGCGGCCGAGCAGCCAGGCGTGCCGAACGGCTCGGCGCAGAATTCTGCGCAGTACGTAACCTCGTCCTTCGTTCGAGGGGAAAACACCATCCGCGAGAAGGACCGCCACTGCACGACTGTGGTCCGCGATGACGCGGAAGGACGCTCCCTTTTCGCCCTGGCTATAGCGGTGCCCGACGGTTTTCTCGACCGATTCGATCAACGACATGAACAGATCCGTGTGGAAGTTGTTCGCTTCGCCCTGCATGATCGCGGCGATTCGCTCGAGGCCAGCTCCAGTATCGACCGATGGCTTGGGCAGCGGCACCAGCGTGCCATCCGATTGCCGATCGAATTGCATGAAGACGAGATTCCAGAACTCGAGGAATCTTCCCGCTTCCGCGCCTTCGACGAACGCCGCCTTCGAGAATTCCTTCCTGTTCAGCTCCGTCCACTCGCCCTTTGCGCCCTCGGGAAAGCGCCAGTCGCGCGCAACGTGGGCGAGATCGACGAATATCTCCGTGCATGGCCCGCACGGGCCCGTATCGGCCATCTGCCAGAAGTTGTCGTGTGAGCCGAGCCCGTAGATACGGGAGTCCGGCAGTCCGGCTATCTCTCTCCACAGAACGCGGGCCTCATCGTCCTCTTCAAAGACTGTCACCCGAATGTGCTTCGGATCGAGCTTCAGCTCCTTCGTGACGAACTCCCACGCGAAGCGGATCGCGTCGCGCTTGAAGTAGTCGCCGAAGGAGAAATTCCCGAGCATCTCGAAGAAGGTATGATGACGGGCAGTATGACCGACCTGCTCGAGGTCATTGTGCTTGCCGCCCGCGCGCACGCACTTCTGTACGGTCGTCGCGCGGCGGCCGCCGCGCGGTGGTCCCTCCTGTCCGAGAAATACCTTCTTGAACTGCACCATGCCCGCGTTGGTGAACATCAGCGTCGGATCGTCGGCTGGCACGACCGGCGAGCTCGGGTGAACGATGTGGCCGTTGCGCTCGAAATAATGAATGAACTTTTGACGGATTTCTGGCGCGTTCATGGGGGAAATATACGCGATACAAGAC
>CAYMKQ010000079.1:5763-9391 GCA_964391175.1 uncultured Gemmatimonadaceae bacterium
TATGGCCGCCGCAGCGACGAAAGAATGGACGTACGAGATGCTCCAAACACTTCCGGACGACGGGAGTCGGTACGAGATCATCGACGGCGAGTTGCAGGTGAGGCCCGCGCCGGTTTGGAATCATCAAGGCGTTATCTGGAAGCTTGTGGTTCTCATAGATCCTTATCTGGCCCGGTGCGCAACGTTGTACGGCGTGTTCGCCCCAGCGGATGTGATTTTCGATGATCACAATGTGGTACAGCCGGACCTTTTCGTCGTGCCCCTGGTTGACGGCAAGGAGCCTCCGACATTGGAGGACGCTGGCTCGATGTTACTCGTCGTCGAAGTGCTCTCGCCCTCAACGGCACGCGCGGATTGTGTCACGAAGCGCGCACTTTATCAGCGATTCAATGTCCCGGAATACTGGATCATCGACGCCGATTCGCGTCTCGTTAATAGGTGGCGCCCTGGCGACAGCAGACCAGAGGTCCTGTCAGAATTCATTGAGTGGCAGCCGTCGCCTGAGGTTCCCGCGTTCCGCCTCGACCTGATCGATTTTTTCGCGCGCGTTCACCGGGAGTCGAGCAATACCCCAATGAGAGAACGCTCTAACGAGCCGTAGCTCTTCTCTGCCCGGTCCCCCGCCGGCGTTACGACTTACGGGACGAGTAGTCCGACCACCGCTTTGATCTCGTCGACGTCGTAGCCGCGCCTCGCCAGGATTCACGGGGAACGCTAGCACGCCGCGCCGCGCGTTGCCGCGCGAATTCGTCCCATACACAAGTGCAAGGATGATGCTCTCGCGCCGAGGGAGATTAGCCTGGCAAAATGTCCTCTTGCACGCATTCCGCCGAGGAGTGTAGTGTATGGGTATGGCTTCCGCTGCAACGAAAGAATGGACAGTGGAGATGCTGGAAACGCTCCCCGACGACGGAAATCGCTACGAGATCCTCGACGGAGAGTTGTACGTGACTCCGTCTCCGGCCTGGCGGCATCAGGAAGTCGTCTGGCGCCTATGCCTCTTGATTGGTCCCTACATCGACGAGGAGCGCATCGGTCTCGGGCTGTCCGCACCGGCAGACGTCATTTTCGATCGGCGAAACGTATTCGAACCCGACCTTTTCGTAGCTCCCCTCGTCAATGGCCGCAAGCCAAACACGCTTGAAGAAGCAGGATCGCTGCTACTCGCGGTCGAGATCCTTTCGCCATCGACCCAGCGGGCCGACCGGACAAAGAAGCGGCTGATTTATCAGCGTTTTGGAGTGCCGGAGTACTGGATCGTGGACGTCGATGCGAGACTAGTCGAACGTTGGAGGCCCCAGGACCAGCGGCCGGAGATTCTGAATGGGACTATCGATTGGCAGCCGTCAATCGGCCATCCACCTCTCCGCATCGATCTGCCTGCCTTCTTCGCCCGCATCCACGATGAAGTCCGGTAGAATCCGCTACCTCGGTGACTGACGCGCACTACGAGACAAGTCGTCCGACCACCGCTTTGATCTCGTCGACGTCGTAGCCCCGCCTGGCAAGAAAGGCGAATAGCCGGCGCCGCAATACGAGCGCCTCGAGGCCCCCGAGCAACGCAAGCTTTTTTCTCGCGACGCGCTCGATCGCGGCCGACGTGTCGATCCCATCCTGCTCGATGACGTTGTCGATCGCCTCGTTCGCGATGTCGCTCGTGATCCCCTTCCGAAAAAGATCCTGCTGGAGCCGCCGCTTCGATGCGCCCGTGCTCACTATTTTCGATCGCGCGTACTGCTCGGCGTACTTTGCGTCGTCGAGAAGCCCGTTATCCACAAGGCGGCGGATCGCGTCATCCGCGTCCGCCGCCGAGTATTGCTTCCGGATCAGTTTTCTGTACAGAGCCCGCGACGTGTACGGGCGCGCCGCCAGCAGGTTCAGCGCGTAGTTGTACGCGGTCGGCGGCGTCAATCCGCGAGCTCGACCTCTACGTCACCGACCGGCGGCTTGATCCCGAGGACAGTCTTCACCTTTTCCTCGACTTCGGCGAGAAGCGCCGGGTTGTCCTTGAGATACATCTTCGCGTTCTCGCGGCCCTGACCGATTCTCTGCGCGCCGTAGCTGTACCAGGCGCCGGACTTGTCGATGATTCCCGACTCGGACGCAATGTCCAGCACCAGCGAGGCGTGGCTGATTCCCTCCGAGTACATGATGTCGAACTCGGCCTGCTTGAACGGCGGCGCGACCTTGTTCTTCACGACCTTGACGCGGACGTGTGAGCCGATGACCTCCTCCTTGTCCTTGACGGGAGCAATGCGCCGGATGTCGAGGCGCACCGAAGCGTAGAACTTGAGCGCCTTGCCGCCGGTTGTCGTCTCGGGATTGCCGAACATCACGCCGATCTTCTCGCGGAGCTGGTTGATGAAGATGACTGACGTCCTCGAGCGTGCGATCGCGCCGGTGAGCTTGCGCAGCGCCTGGCTCATGAGGCGCGCCTGGAGCCCCATGTGCGACTCGCCCATGTCGCCCTCGATCTCGGCCTTCGGAACGAGCGCGGCAACGGAGTCGATCACGACGACGTCGACGGCACCGGAGCGGACGAGGATCTCGCAGATCTCCATCGCCTGCTCGCCGGTGTCGGGCTGCGAGACGAGGAGGCTCTCGACGTCGACGCCCAGCTTGACGGCGTATTCGGTGTCGAGCGCGTGCTCGGCGTCGATGTAGGCGGCGACCCCGCCAGCCTTCTGCGCGTTGGCGACGACGTGTAGGCAGAGCGTGGTCTTGCCGCTCGACTCGGGCCCGTAGATCTCGGTGACGCGGCCGCGGGGAATGCCGCCGATGCCGATCGCGGCGTCGAGGTTGATCGCGCCGGTCGAGATTGCATCGATTCGAACGCGCGAGTCGGTCGACCCAAGTTTCATGATGGCGCCCTTGCCGCAGGTCTTCTCGATCTGGGCGATCGCCAGGCCCAAGGCCTTCTTCTTGTCTTCCTGAACCGTCGAAACAGACATCTCATTCACCTTTTTGTTGAGCGTTTAGACCTGGCACAGCGGGGAAACAGGGACGTTTTGCCATACCCGAACAAAATACGAAGAAAGCCGCAAGAGGTCAAGAACGACTCGGAAGGAGAAAGGCGTTCTCGACATGCTGGACCCGCACCTTTTCCGGTCCAAGAATGACCCCAATGACGTCGAACCGGAAGGTGTCCGCGAGTCGCTGATTGCGTGAGATCCAGACCTTCGCCGATCGGGCGAGCTCACGCTGCTTGCGCCAGCCAACGGCGCTCACGGGGCCGCCGAAGCTGTCCGATCTGCGTGTCTTGACCTCGACGAATGCAACCGTGCGGGCACCGTTCTCACCCTCCGTACGGGTAGCCACGAGATCGATGTCGCGGTGGCCGCTCCGGAACCGGCGCTCCGCGATCTCCCACCCGTGCACGTGCAGCCATTTCGCGGCCACCTGCTCACCTCTCTCGCCCATCGCCTGCCGCGCCGCGGTCATGCGCGCAAATTAGGGCCGCGAGCGTGAAGCCCGGGCATCGTTCGCGCGCGCACGGGAGCGGTTCTGTGCGGCCGGTTCGACAGTTCGTTGCGCCGGTGCGTCGGAGGGGGTCCTGCTGCGCGAGTACGCTCACTCGGGCGGAGCCGAACTGCGCGAGCGCCAGCTCCGCTGGCACTCGCCCGTCTCC
>CAYMKQ010000080.1:0-9035 GCA_964391175.1 uncultured Gemmatimonadaceae bacterium
TTTGGCTCGGCGGAGGGCGACGGGGAAGAGGCCGCGGCCGGACGTTAGATTCACTCCATGGCGCTGCTCGTCACGGAAGCGATCGTGCTGCACGCATTCGACTATCTCGAGAGCTCTCGCATCATTCGTCTGCTCACGAGGGAAGCCGGCGTGCAATCGTGCCTGGCCCGCGGGGCCAAAAAGTCCAGGGGGCGGTACGGTTCCGCGCTCGATCTGTTCGCCGAGGGCTCGGCCCAGCTATACGTGAAGCCGAACCGCGAGCTGAACAACCTCGGCGACTTCGAGATATCGCGGACGCGGAATGAGCTGGCCGATGACATCGGCCGCTTCACTGCGGCGTCGACGATCGCGGAGCTGGCGCTCCGTTTCGCGGGAGAGGGTGCCAGTGCATCCCTCTTCGATACCGTCGTCAGCGTGCTCGATCGCATCGCTGTCTCACCACCAGAGCACACCATCGAAGACGGGCTCGCCGGATGCTGGCGCATCGTTTCGGTGCTGGGGTTCACGCCCGAGCTCTCGAGCTGCGCTCTCTGCCATATTCCGCTCCGCGACGCGGAGGACGCCACCTTCTCACACGCTTCCGGTGGTGTGATCTGCGTCGCCTGCAGCCGGCTCGCGCCCGGTGGCAGAAAAATTCCCGCGACCGCGCGCGCGACCATCCGCCGGTGGCTCGAGGGCGATGGACCGACGCATCTCACGGACGCGGAGGCTCGCTCCCACCAGCGCCTTCTCCGCGAATTCCTGGGTCACCACCTCACCGACGACCGGCCCCTCCGCGCGTTCGCGGTGTGGGAGCACGAGCGCTGGAGCGCGGCGTGATAGTCGGCACCGCGGGACACATCGACCATGGGAAGACGGCGCTGGTTAAAGCGTTAACCGGAGTTGACACGGATCGTCTGCCCGAAGAGAAGCGCCGAGGAATAACCATCGACCTCGGCTTCGCGCCGCTGCCGCTCGAGGGGATCGGGACGGTGGGGATGATAGACGTTCCCGGTCACGAGGACTTCGTTCGAAGCATGCTCGTGGGCGCTAGCGGGATCGATCTCGGGCTTCTCGTCATCGCGGCCGACGAGGGCGTGATGCCCCAGACCCGCGAGCACCTGTTGATCCTGTCGCTGCTCGCGATTCCGCGCGTCGTGGTCGCTCTGAGCAAGTGTGATCTCGTCGACGCGGACTGGATCTCGCTCGTCCGCGCCGACGTATCGGCGCTGTTTGCGGGAACGCCGTGGGAGTCGGCACCTATCGTCGAGTGTTCGGCGCGCACCGGTGAAGGAGTGGGGGAGCTCCGCGAAGTCATCGCGACAACGTTGGGAGGCGCTCAGGCACGCGCGACCGACGATCTATTTCGGCTCCCGGTGGATCGCGCTTTCACGGTTCGCGGCACCGGCACCGTAGTTACCGGAACTGTGTGGAGCGGCGCGGTAGATCGCGATGCCATTGTGCGCGTGCTGCCGATCGATAGAGAGGCGAGAGTGCGGCGAATAGAGCAGCACGGACGTGCGGGAGAGAGCGCGCGAGCGGGAGCACGAGCGGCGATCGCGCTTACGGGGCTCGATGTCAGGGACATCGGCCGCGGCTCTGTCCTGGTGACGGAAGATGCGTGGCGCGCGACCTCAATGTTCGAGGCGGTGGTTGCCCTCGGGGCGGAGGGGCTCGCGCATCTCGGGCCTCGCACGCGCGTCCGCCTCCACGCCGGAGCGTCGGAAGTCGGCGCGCGGGTGGTGACGGCCGGGGGCACTCTCCGAGCGGGAGAGCGATCACTCGCCCGCGTCAGCACCGAGTCGCCAATGCCCGTCCGCGGAGGAGATCGCTTCGTGCTTCGGCTTCCCGCCCCGGTGGGGACGATCGGAGGGGGGATGGTCATCGATCCCTATGCGAGAAGACGATCGCTTCCGGTCATGTCCGCCAGCGAGCTGGACGCTCTTGAGCGTCGCCCTGACGCTCGTATCGAGCTGATGCTCGGCACGGAGGACTCCCGCGGTGTTCCTCTTCGCGAGATCCCGATTCGCGCGGGCTGCACGCCATCCGACACCGGGGAATTGATCGCCCGGGCGAAGGCGCTCGCAAGCCCGAACAACCTTTTCGGGATCCGCGCTGTCGAAAGTACAATGGCACACGTTCGGATGATCATCGCGGAGTATGAGGTCAGGTCCCCCCTCAGTGCCGGGGTCCCTGCGCGGACGCTGAGGGAGGGACTGCGCTCCACGGAGGAGCTCGCGGACATCTCGATCCGCGAGCTGGAACGCGCCGGCGAAATCGAAACCGATGGGCCGGTGATTCGTAGGAGAGGATGGGCGCCCACTCCGACCGCGAGCGATGTCGAGGCGAGTAATCATCTGGCGCATGATATTTGCGCTGCTGAGCGGGAGCCGCCGAGCGTGGGAGAGCTGGTCTCACGGTATGGTAGCTCGGTTCCCGCACTGCTCCGACACCTGGAGCGGCAGGGGCGGATCGTCCAGGTGGAGACGGATCGCTACTACGACCGGAGTGCGCTGGCCGCGTTGGTCGCACGGCTCGAGGAGGAGCTCGTTCCCGGGAAGGTCTATGTGCCTGCCCAGCTCAGGGATGTGCTCGGCGTCTCGAGAAAGTACCTGATCCCTTTTCTCGAGTTCTGCGATCGGGCGGGCGTAACTGAAAGACGTGGAGAGGGTAGGATGTTGAGAGGAACAGTTGGGGCCGTTCTTGACAGCCCCCGTACCCAGTCCTAAGTTCGCGCAGGAAGAACACATGTCCACCTTGGCAGGAGTCAGAGTCTAGAGTCCCTCTTTCGTCAGCATTTGGAGACATCATGAAGCACCTGTGGCGGGCGCTGTTGGTAGTGCTCGTGCTCAGCGCGTTCATGCCAAGTCGTTCGGCGGCTCAGGGGACTTCAACCCAAACCGGCCGGGGACAAGGCGCCGGATTTGAGCTGGGGCAGAACTATCCGAACCCGGTCAATCAGGACACACGGATTCCGTTCGTCCTCGGTAATTCGCAGGGCTGTACGGATTCCGGACGCTTACACCGCGTGAGTCTGCGGATTTACAATCTTCTGGCACAGCTGGTGGCTGTTCCGGTACTGCAGGGCGGTGTAGGGAACGTGGCTGGAGGCGAGCCGCTCGAAAATCTGCTGTTGACGTGCAGCCAGTACGTGGCGTACTGGGATGGGAAGTACTCACAGTCAGCCGAGAACGTGGCCTCGGGCATTTATCTGTTCAGGCTCGAGGTCGATGGAAAAGTGCTGGTCAAGAAGATGATCGTAAGGAAGTAGGCGTCTGGCAGTGAAGAGAGACGCGTTCTGGCAGAGCCGGAGCGCGTCTCTTTCTTTTTGGGTTCTTCACGGAATTCCGGGAAAGAGAGAGGACCAAGGCTGCCTGCTACCGGCTAGTGGCTGCCCGCTGCCGGCTCACTACACGCCGACTTCACTACCGCGAGCCCGGTTTCCGCGAATTCGCGCCACGAACGGTCTCGGAGTCGTAGGCCCGAAGCTGGAGGCTTCCAGCAGGCAGCGGGCAGCTTGGCTGTTCTCCGTTGCAGTTAAGACGGTTCTTTCCCAACATTAGCCACATGATCAATCCGGACCGCCTGACAGTAAAAGCTTCCGAAGCGCTGAACGAGGCGGTCGACCTCGCGCGCCGCGCGGGGAATCCGCTCGTATACGATCTCCATCTTCTGCTCGCGCTCCTCACGCAGGACGAAGGCATCGTGGTGCCGATCCTCCAGAAGCTCGGCATCAGTGTCGCGCAGCTGCGGGAAACCGTGGGGCGCGAGATGGCGCGGTACCCGAAGCAGTCGAACGCCCAGCCGACTCTCTCACGCGAGGTGAACCAGGTTTTCGATCGGGCCGAGGCCGATTCGCGCGAGCTCGGCGACGAGTTCATTTCCACCGAGCATTTCCTTCTCGCGCTCTCCGATGTAAAGGGCACCGAGAGCCGCAATCTCCTCAATGGTGTTGGCGCGACCCACGGCGCGCTGCTCGAGGCCCTCCAGACTGTTCGCGGCTCGCACCGCGTCACCGACCAGACCCCGGAGAATCAGTACCAGGCGCTTCAGCGCTACACGCGTGACCTGACCGAGGCCGCCCGCAAGGGCAAGCTCGATCCGGTCATCGGCCGCGACGAAGAGATTCGTCGCGTGATTCAGGTTCTGTCGCGGAGAACCAAGAACAATCCGGTTCTCATCGGAGAGCCCGGTGTGGGGAAGACGGCGATCGCGGAAGGCCTGGCGCAGCGCATCATAAATGGCGACGTGCCGGAAGGTCTCAAGAACAAGCGGCTCGTCGCCCTCGACCTCGGCGCCCTCATCGCCGGCGCCAAGTTCCGCGGCGAGTTCGAGGAGCGGCTGAAGGCGGTTCTCAAGGAGATCACCGAGAGCGAAGGACAGTTCATCATGCTCATCGACGAGATGCACATGCTCGTTGGTGCCGGGAAAGCCGAAGGCGCGATGGATGCCGGCAACATGCTGAAGCCGCTGCTCGCGCGCGGCGAGCTGCGCGTAGTCGGCGCGACCACGCTCGACGAATACCGGAAGCACGTCGAGAAGGACGCGGCACTCGAGCGCCGCTTCCAACCCGTCTACGTGGGCGAGCCCAGCGTCGAGAGCACCATCGCCATTCTGCGCGGGCTCAAGGAACGGTACGAGTCGCACCACGCCGTTCGCATCACCGACGGCGCGATCGTTGCCGCGGCCACGCTCTCCAACCGCTACATCGGCGACCGTTTCCTTCCCGACAAGGCGATCGATCTCGTAGACGAGGCTGCGTCGCGCCTCCGCATCGAGATCGATTCCATGCCGCAGGAGATCGACGAGGTCGAGCGTCGCATCACCCAGCTGGAGATCGAGCGGCATTCACTACAAAAAGAGAAGGACAAGGCTTCGCGCGAGCGACTGAAGACACTCGAGCGCGAGCTGGCGGAGCTGCGCGAGAAATCAGCGGGGATGAAGGCGCAGTGGCAGCAGGAAAAAGAAACCCTCGGCGCCGTCGGCAAGATCAAGCAGCAGATCGAGCAGGCGCGCATCGAAGCCGAGCGCGCCACCCGCGCCGGCGATCTCCAGAAGGCGGCGGAGATCTCATACGGACAGATTCCGCAGCTCGAGAAGCAGATGCGCGAAGCGGAGCAGCAGCTGGCGAGCAAGCAGGCTGGTGGAGCGCGGTTCCTCAAGGAGGAGGTGACGGCGGAGGACATTGCCGAAATCGTTTCGAGCTGGACCGGAATTCCCGTGTCGCGGATGATGGAGGCGGAGCGCGAGCGACTGACGCGACTGGAGGAGGTTCTCTCGACTCGCGTGATCGGTCAGGAAGAAGCGGTGCGAGCGGTCGCCAACGCCGTGCGACGCTCGCGCGCCGGATTGCAGGATCCCAACCGTCCCATCGGATCTTTCATCTTCCTCGGGCCCACGGGCGTTGGAAAGACGGAGACTGCGCGTGCGCTCGCGGAGTTCCTGTTCGACGACGAGCACGCGATGGTCCGGATCGACATGTCGGAGTACATGGAGAAGCATTCCGTCGCGCGGCTCATCGGCGCGCCGCCGGGTTACATAGGCTTCGAGGAGGGTGGCCAGCTCACCGAGGCGGTGCGCCGCCGCCCGTATTCGGTGATCCTTTTCGACGAGATCGAGAAGGCGCACCCGGATGTGTTCAACATCCTGCTCCAGATTCTGGATGACGGCCGGCTCACGGATTCACAGGGACGTACGGTCGACTTCCGTAACACGGTCATCATCATGACATCGAACATCGGGAGCACGTACATCCTCGAGCATACGGGCGACGACCGGGCGGTGATCGAGGCACAGGTGACGAGCGCGCTCCGGCAGCATTTCCGTCCCGAATTCCTCAACCGCATAGACGACATCATCATCTTCCGTCCACTCGGTAAGGAGGAGATCGAGCACATCATCGACCTCCAGCTGGCGCACTTGGAGAAGCTGCTCGCCGACCGGAAGCTGACGCTCGAGCTGACACCGGAGGCGCGCGAGATTCTGGCGACCGAGGGATACGATCCGGCGTTCGGTGCTCGACCTCTCAAGCGGGCGATTCAGCGCCTGCTACAGAATCCGCTTGCGATGGCGGTGCTCGAGGGCCGCTTCGTTGAAGGCGACCATATCGTAGTTGGCGTGGATCAGAAGGGCGAGCTTACGTTCAGGAAATCGGGTGAGTCCGCGCTCGCTGCGCGATAGTAAGACGGGCGGAGAACCGCCCCGGCTCGGGTCGACGACTCACGGCGAGGACGAGCGGTACATTCGGAATGCGCTCGACCTCGCGCGGGACGCGGCGAAGCGGAACGAAGTACCGATCGGTGCTCTCGTGGTGCGCGACGGGTCGATCGTGGCGGCGGCGACGAACCGCACCGTACGCGATCAGGATCCGACCGCGCATGCGGAGTTGCTGGCCATACGGGAAGCAGCGACCAAGCTTAACAGCTGGCGACTCTCTGACTGCACTCTCTATGTCACATTGGAGCCGTGCGCGATGTGCGCTGGCGCGATAGTTCTTGCGCGCATAAAGCGCGTTGTGTTTGGGGCGTGGGATGAGAAGGCAGGGATGGCCGGGTCGATCGGCGATCTCCTGCGACACCCGCGGCTCAATCACCGTCCGCAGATCACCGCGGGGGTGCTCGCGGAGGAATGTGCGTCGCTGCTGGTTGATTTCTTCGGCGCCCAGCGTGGTTGATTATCAGCAAGCCCTAGCGCGGTCCGCGTTTCGACACATGGGCGGCCTCGTCGCACCAGTCCCAAAGCTTTTCCACGGTGGCGTTCTCCCATGCGCTCGGAATGGGAATTAATCGACGTTTTTCCCCATCTTCTTTTTCGAAACAAAGCCAACCATGCTCAAAGCCCGGTTTAACCGCAGACCATTGTTGAAATGGATTGCGGCGTTCATCGGTATTAGTCCTTCGTTCGGTCCCGGTATGTGCGGCAGTGAAGGAAGGAGTTGCATCACGACGGTCGTGCTTTCGGCGCTCGAGATCGGCCGGATTGACGGACCACACTTGCCATTTCTGTCCTTTCGGGTCTGCGAACGTCGTGTGACTCATTGGTAACTCGTTGAGGATTAACCGAAAACCTTCGATTCTGACTGTCTAGGGGAGAGTGACGAATCGGCATGTCGACAGTAACTAGTCACGGAAGCTAAATGTCAGCATCTCCTCGCTCGAGCTGACACCGGAGGCGCGCGAGGTTCTGGCGACCGAGGGATGACGCTGGAGCCGTGCGCGATGTGCTCGCCGAGGAGTGCGCCGCGGTCCTCGGCGAGTTCTTTCGGAGCCAGCGAACGATAGTCGCGGGCGGATAGCGATATCGGGCGGACCCGTAATCCCGGATCCGTCCGATATCTGGCTGTGTCAGCCGCCTGCTTTGCGGGCCGCATCCCTCTTGACGAGGGCGAGTCCGGGGCTGTTGAAGTTATTCTCGGCGACGCGTCGGAATAGTGCGCGAGCTTCCGCGGTTCGCCCCGCACCTTCCAGCGCCAGTGCGTGGTTGTAGGTAGCGTAGATGTTGTTCGGATCAGCCTGGGCGAAGTGGACCGCCGCCGACTGATAGTTGCGCTGGAGCAGATCCGCCATGGCCAGGAGCTCATGAGCAAACTCGTTCTTGCGCGGATTACGAACCGGCTCCATCACTCTCATGAATTCCTGCGCTTTGCTCCGGGTCGTGCCAAAGTCGCCCTTGTACGCCGCGAGCATCCCTTCGGCGAAGGCGATGTTGGTGTCGCGGTTCCGGGCGGATTCCGGTGTTCCGGCGAGCTCGGCCTGCCGCCGCAACAGCGTTCGCAGCTGGTCGAGAGCCCGCTCCGCGACCTCCATGTGCCTGCTGTGGAGCGCGATCTGGAACTGGGGGAAGAGAGCGCCGATCTTCGCTCCGGTCGGGTTCGGAACGTTCATTCCGTCGATCGAGGCGACCAGCTGGTCCAGCTCTCTTTCAGCCGCCGCCGCATCACCGGAGTGCACGTTGACGAGCGCGCGATACAAGCCGTAAGCAGCTTTCTCGCCCGGCTCACCAAGGGCAATCGACCGGTCGTAGTCTACGCGTGCATCCGCCCAATTTCCCAGGAAAGAATTGACGTGTCCACGTTGCTGGAAGGCGAGCGCCCGAGTTGGATCGAGCTCCGTCATTCGAGTGTACTCTCCGCGCGCTTCCTGGAGACGGTTCTGCGCCCGGTACACGTCACCCATGAAATCGTGCGTGTACGGCTCGCTTGGCTCGAGCGCTACCGCGCGACGAACATAGTTCTCGGCCTGTGCGAGGTCGCGCGGCTCGACTGTGAGGTATGAGTTGCCGAGCTGGATGAAAGCGGGCGCGAAAGCAGGCGCGATCTGAGTCGCACGCGCGAGAGTTGCCCGCGCCTCGGCAGTCTGACCGAGTCCGAATTGGATCCCCGCCAGGGCCTGAAGAGCGCGCGGGTCAGAGGGGACCGCTTGCACGAGTTGTTGCGCCAGCTCGAGCGCGCCGAGATCGTCGTTGGCGAAACTGCGACGTTCGATGCGAATCATCAGCTGCTCCGCCGCACTCGCATTGGTCGCAAACCGCTCAGCGTGCTCCAGGTGCGCGCGGTATGACGCAGGCGTGTTCGCTGCGAACGCGGCATAGAGGTGTCCAACCGCAAACGAGGGATCCGCAGCGATCGCCTGCGCGAAATGGTTTCGCGCGGAAGGTGCGCGTCCAGCGTCCTGAGCGCGGACACCGAGCAGGAATTGCTCGCGCGCGGTGGCCGAGCTCGTTGTGACGGGAAATGCGACCTGGGCTGCGGCGACGCCCGGCGGTGTGGATACTCCCATGCCGGTGGTGGTACATGCTGCAGAAACGAGGATCAGGAGAGCAGTGTATGTCGCTCGAGCGGTTTTCATCTAAAACCTCGTCTGCAGGTGTGGGGAAGGCGTGCGCGGGACATCATCGTATGACCGACCGGTTACTCCGTCAATGGCGAACAAGGGCGCTTCGCCGTCGCATCAGGGTATCATGGGTTGAAGAAGGCTAATAGCCCCAATAAGTTGCGAGACTGCCAGGACAGGTGGCCGAGTGGTTGAAGGCACCGGTCTCGAAAACCGGCATACCGG
>CAYMKQ010000081.1:0-9013 GCA_964391175.1 uncultured Gemmatimonadaceae bacterium
CTGCATCGAGAGGCAATCCAACTTCAAGGAGATGTTCAGCACAGGAACGAGCGACCGCCAATGCACGTCCTCGGTCCCCGGCATTTCCCCAATGGAAGGCACAAGCCCACAAGATCGAGGTGGGACTTCTCTCGCCAGATATTTCTCGCTCCAATACACTTCCAGCTCGTCGATGAAGGAAAGCCAAAGAGATGGGAGCAAGTCTGGCAACAGCAGCGATCGACAGGAGATCGTGCCTCACACGTATTGGGCCTGACCATTCATCCGAAGGCAGACCTTGCGGAGCTAACATGCCTGCCAAGCTCAGCTCCTGAATGGCGGTCAGAAGCTGGTGAGATTTGTATTCCAGCACTCCTTCAACGCGGTCAAGCGTTGAGTTTTCACCCAATACGGCGCACGCCTGCAGCACATTGATCGCCTCCGGCGTGAGTCTGGAGAGCCGATCATTAAGAACGGTCGCTAGGGACGGTGGCATTTCTTGCTTATGGCCCGTTTCCAGCCATCGCTTGGCCAATTCCTGAAGAAAGAACGGATTTCCGTCTCCCGCTGTGAGGAGCCATCGGAGAGTTTCGTCGTCAGCTTGGCGCGACTGAGTTTCGAGTATTGCGTGAAGCAACCTCAAGCTCGGGTCACGCGAGAGAGGAGATAGCTCCAGTGTGAAGAGCTCCGACGGTGGGTTTGTGGTGCCAAGCGCCTGTGTATAGAGTCGCGAGCTAAAAAGAAAGAGCAGCTTTTTTTTCGGTGCCCAACGAATCATCTCTGTAAACAAGCTCGACGAGGCTCGATCCAACCACTGAACGTCGTCGACGACGATCAAGAGGCACTGCTCGTCAGCAAGAGCGTCAAACAGGTCGAAGAGCGGCCGACGCATGTTGCCGAAGAGGCTCGTTAGGTCTTCTAATGGCAATAACGCTTCGGTCCCACGACCATCGAATTCCGTCAGGCGTTTAAGGGCTACGAGTGTTTCCTGCGAGCAGCCCAGTGCACCGGGCAGGTCCCTCAACGCAGGAACAAGATCTACGAAAACCGACAGAGGTCGGTCGATGTCGGAACGTCGACAACTGACTCGCTGAACCTGTACACCCTGTAGCTGCGCAAACTCAGAAAGCTCTCGTGCAAGTCTGCTCTTTCCTATGCCGGGTTCCCCCGTTATTAGCCAAGCACCTCCCCCACCTTCACGTGCCCGTGTTACTGAGTCGGTGAGAGTTTTCATCTCCGCCTCCCTGCCGACAAACGATGGCTCTGAAGGCAGGATGGAATTCGGGTCCGAGATCCTCGCACTGATGCGTCTGCGCAATAGCGACGCTGGCAGCTTCAAATCCTGCCCGCTGCTCCCGACGTCTTCGATGTACTGATCAAGCATCCTAACGGCTTCTCGCTTGGCGCCACGCATCGCTGTCGCCTCCGCTTTAGCGAGAACCGCTACTTCGTTGTAAGGATCTAGGGAGAGGCATCTCGAAGTGTGTTGCTCGACGAGTGGCCAGTTGCCGCTTTCACGAGCTCGCTGAATTTCAACGAGTAAGGATCGGGCAATCATTGAGTGTACTCCGGCTCGCGTAGTGTCGACCCAATCTCTAAACGGCTCGGAGAAACTCGGGCTGTATCCTGGCAAGAATTCGAACGACTGTTGAACCGCAAATTCATGAGGCTCCATGGCAGCGCACGCATCTGTATCGACGCTCACTTCGCGCTCTGCAAGCAGGACATGATTTCTATCAGCAGCTAATCCAATGTCTGCTTTCTTTAACTGCAGAATCGTCTGCCTCAATCGATGAGCCCGAGCAGACTCCTCAACGCGCGGCCAAAGTAGCGCCGCCAGCGCCGCACGACTGATGCGCTTCCGACGCTCAAGTATCAGGTACAACGCGCTCGCAAACACTATCTCCTGAGACGGAGTCAGTGTGGTCACGCTCGTCTCGATCTCCGCATTGCCAAGCGCGCGCAGTGTAATCATCTCGCCTTCTCGAGGGGGCCTTTCACAAGGTCATCCTGTCCCGTCAGACTTGCGTCAGAATCCCTATGAGGGGTCAAATTGGCATCAAGGCAGGGGGAAAGGGAGCCCAGGATGCAAAAACGCGCCCTTCCAGGCGCGTTATCGATGCTGCTCTCTTGCTAGTAGTCGACTACGGCAGCACGAACTGTACGCTGGTCTCGATCGGGAAATTCTGACTCCGGAGCGTGGCGATCGCGGTGAACGATCCGTGATGACCCGTTGTCTCCCAGCTCTCCTCGAACACCGTCTCGTCCTTGCCCTTGAGCGTCTTGCTGCGCATCGCGGAGGTGAACATCCGCCCCTCGCTCCAGCGCCACACTTCCTTGCCCGTCGAGTCGTTTACCACGAAATCGTGCGTCTGACCGTCGGGAAAATTGATCTCCACCATCTTCGACGTGTTGTTCACGACTCTTAGCGCGAACTTCACCGACTCCGCATCGTTCTTCGGACGCAACACGTCGAAAGTGGTCGCGAGAACTTCCTTCTTGTCGTGCTGACGCTTGACGGAGGCGATTGGCTTGTTGTCTTCGTGGGCGAATGTTCCGCCCGCAAAAACGGCGGAGGCTGCTAACAGTAATGGCAGAAGCAGGCGATTCGGCATGTACTTCGGAGCTCGGCGGCGATACGTTGGCGGGGGGCCTTTCTCACTCAAAGTGAGATGCCCAACTTATCGAGAGAATGACGCGCGGTCAATGCCGGATGTAACATCTAACTGCGCATTCCTCATACACTTGCACCCAGTGCTAAATCTTCGGTCTGTCTTCGGAAAAGGGCGCCCGATTCGCTTGTGAAAAATATCACAAGCGCTTAAATTCTGCATCGAATGGAAGACAAAAAATGGACGGGCGCACCGACCCCCAAAGGGGGACTCTCCGGCGCCGATTTCGCCGGCGTCGGAATCCAGTTCGCGTTCGCCATCATCGCCTTCCTGTTCGCCGGACAATGGGTGGACGACACGCTGAATACCAAGCCTGTCTTCACCATCGCCGGAGTGTTTCTCGGCGCCGGCGCCGCCTTCTACAACATGTACCGCAAGATCACCGCGGCACAGAAGAAGGACGACGAGGCGAAACGGCGGTGATCACCACCACCCGATCCCTCGGCCTCTTCGCCGCTGTCTCGGCGGGCCTGATCATCGCTGCGACCGTGGGGCTGAGGATGTTTTTCAGGAGCGTCGAGCAGCAGGACGCGATGCTCGTGAGCGCTGGACTGGCTTTCGCAGTACAGCTTGCCGCCTACGCTCTCCTGGCGCCGGCGAAAGCGGCCAAGGGGGCGGCCGGAGAGCTGATCGCCCGCTGGGGGGTGGGAGCGGTGATGCGGCTGGTGGTGCTGGTGCTGTACGCGGGTCTGGCGAGAGTCATGCACCTCCCCCTCGATGCCGCACTCATAAGTTTTGGAGTTTTCTTATTTCTCACGATGATGGCCGAACCACTGCTGCTGAACTATGAGCGCTGACGGCAAAGACTTCATCACCCCGCACATCACCGACTCGCACCACCTCGAGTACCCGTGCCTCGACACGGGCTGGGTGTGCTCGTACGAGCTCCCGCGCTGGGACCCGATCCACATCGGAAGCTTCGCGCTCGACATCTCGCCCACCAAGCACGTGGTGATGCTCTGGATCGCGGCAATCCTCTGCATCGCGACAATGCTGCTGGCGCTCCGCGGCCACAAGCAGAAAACAGAGGGAGGACGAGCACCGAAAGGGGTCGCCAACGGGCTCGAGGCGCTGGTGCTCTACCTCCGGAACGAGGTCGTCCTGCCCAACGTCGGACACCACGGCAACGGCTATGTCCCTTTCTTACTCACTCTATTCTTTTTCATCCTCTTCGCCAACCTCCTCGGCCTGATCCCCTACGGATCGACCGCCACCGGCAACATCTCCGTCACCGCCACGCTCGCGATCATCACCTTCATCATGATCGAGATCGCCGGAATGAGAGCCCTCGGGCGAAAGTATATCAATACCATCGTCTTCTGGCCGCACGACATGTCGCTGCCGATGAAGTTGTTCATCTCGCCCATTCTTACGCCGATCGAGCTGATCGGAAAGGTCACCAAGCCGGTCGCGCTGGCGATCCGTCTCTTTGCCAACATGACCGCGGGTCACGTGGTGCTGCTGGCCCTCATCAGCCTCATCTTCACGTTCGGGAGCTACTTCCTGGCGCCGGCTCCAATCGCCATGGCGCTCGGGATCATGGTGCTCGAGCTGTTCGTCGCATTTCTGCAGGCGTTCATCTTCATGCTTCTGGCCAGCGTCTTCATTGGCCTCATCCGGGAAGGTGCGCACTGACGCGGAGCCCGCTCGACTTCGCGTAGGTATCCGGCCGAGCGGCCGGAGAAGCCCGTTGGGACTTGCAGAATCGTCCCGCTGACGGGTGGCGACTCGAGGGTCGCGAGCATGACATACCACGATCGACGCAAGAGGAATAGAAAAAATGCCAACGATTTTTGCGCTGCTGCAGGGAGCCGCTGACGTGCCGGGTGTATTCAACGCCGCCTACTCGGGCGCGTGGGCAATGCTGGGCGCCGGCATCGGCGCGGGTCTCGCCGTGATCGGAGCGGGCATCGGTATCGGACGACTCGCCGGACAGGCGATGGACGGAATGGCACGCCAGCCGGAGATGGCGGCACGCATTCAGACGGGCGCGATCATCTTCGCCGCGCTCATCGAGGGAGTTGCACTGTTCGCGATCGTCATTTCGTTTTTGATCCAGGGCAAGTTTTAGACAGGGATAGACCTGCGACGGCGAAATGGTTGCGTTGTGCGTTTCCCGTTTATCCGTTGCCCGTTTGTGCGTAGCTGGACGACGCGCAACTGTTGAATGGGAACTCAATGACGGAACTCAATAACTGAACGCAAAAACGGTAAACGCAACAACGGGAAACGCACAACGCAAGTCTGTTAATGGACAGCCGACCACACTAACGCACACGACCAATCAAATGCATTCCCCTCTCGTACTCGCTTTGCTCCAGCACCCCGCCACCGCGGATGGAACTCCGGAAAAGGTGAACCTGCTCTCGCCCAACGGCGGGCTCATGTTCTGGACGCTCGTCATCTTCCTCATCCTCTTCGCGATACTCGGCAAGCTGGTATTCCCCAAGATCATTGCCGCCGTCGAGGCGCGTGAGAAGGCGCTCGAGGAAGCGATCGAGGGAGCAAAGCGCGACCGCGACGAAGCTGCGCGCATGCTGGCCGAGCAGCAGCGGCAGATCGAGGTGGCGAGGGGGGAGGCGCAGAAGCTGATCGTCGAGGGGCGCCAGGTGGGCGAGAAGCTGAGGGCCGACATGATCGAGGAGACGCACCAGCAGCAGCAGCAGATGCTCGAGCGGGCGCGCCGCGAGATCGAGGCCGAGAAGCAGAGGGCGATCGTGGAGATGCGGCGCGAGGCGATAGAGCTGGCGATCGCCGGCGCGACCAAGGTGATCGAGAAGAACCTGGACGACCAGTCGAACCGGAAGATCGTGGAGAGCTTTCTCTCCTCGATTCCGGTGACCGAGACGAAGCGCGGATGACCTCGATTTCATCGAGTGATATGAGGCGCGGATGAACGACGCGACGATCGGCCGGAACTACGCCGAGACGCTGCTGGTCCTTGCCAGGCGCAGCGGCGACGCCGGGGCCAGTGACAGTGAGCGGCAAGAGCAATGGGCCGTTCTCATCGAGGAGCTGGCAGCCGCGATGCGCGAGGACAAGAGGCTCCGCACGTTCCTCGAGTCACCGAAGATCTCCGCCGGGCAGAAGATCGACGTGCTGGCGAAAGCGCTGGGCAAGAGGGTGCCGCGGCCGTTTCTGCGTTTTCTCGAGACCGTCGTGGCCAAGCGGCGCCAGATGATCATCCCGGCGATCGCCGAGGAGTACCGCGCGCTGATCGACGAGTCGGAGGACAGGGTGCATGCGAACGTGACCGTGGCTCGTGAGCCGGTGGACGGCGAGCGCGAGGCTCTCACGAAACAGCTCTCGAGGCTGTTCGGCAAGCGCGTGGTGCCGCACATAACCATCAACCCCTCGATACTGGGTGGAGTGATCGTGAAGGTAAGCGACACCGTCATGGATGGATCTGTGCGGAGGAGGCTCGCCACGCTCCGGAGCAGGATGATGGCGTCCGCGACTCGCTGAATCCCGCCAAATGGTTGGGGGGATAACGGGGGGGCGGGGGGGACCAGTTTTCAGCACACGCGAAGAGTCGGGCGTAGTTATTGAGGGGCCGCGCAGCTCGGTGCGGCCCTTTCCATTTTCGCTCAATCGGTCCCGTGTGCACATGCTTCAGAGAATGAATTGGGCGGTCACAGCATCCGTCCCCTCGCTGTTGCTGGCCCTCTCCATTGCCGCCGCCACCAGCGTATCGGCGCAGGTCACCCCTCCGCTCAAGCCAGGCTTGCAGCCCGGCCTCAGCCGTGCGCCCGACAGCGCCCGGAAAATCTCCCTGGATGAGGCGATCCGTCTCGCGCAGCGGAATTCTCCGCAGGCGATCCAGGCGGAAGGAAACGAGCGCACGAGCCGCGCGGCCAGAGTGTCGGCGATCGGCGCCATTCTCCCCAGCGCCACGCTCAGCGCCGGCAGGGTGATCCAGTTCGGCGGCGCGACGCGCCTCAATCAGAACGGGGAGCAGATCGCGGTCGCATCGCAGCCGACCAACAGCACCGGGCTCAACATGAACATGACGCTGTTCGACGGCGGCCAGAGACTGTACAACCTCCGCACGTCGAAATCGGCGATCGAGGCGGCGGAAGCAAATCGCGTCGCGGTCAAGTACGACATCGCGCTCAACGTGAAGCAGCAGTACTTCGCCGTGCTCGCCGCGCTCGAGAGCGGGGACGCCGCGCGGGTGCAGATGGAGCAGGCGGAGCAGCAGTTCCGCTCGTCGATCGCCAAGGTGAGGGCGGGCGTGGCGACGATGTCGGACTCGCTGCGCGGCGTGATCCAGGTTGGCAACGCGCAGCTCGCGCTCATCACGGCGCAAAGCAATCTCTCCGCCGCCAACGCGGCGCTCACGAGACTGATCGGATCGGAGCAGCCGGTAACCGCCGACCCCAGCTCGGTGCAGGAGAACATGGCGGCGCTCCCCGACAGCGCGGAGCTGGCGGCGCTCGCGAAGAATGGCCCAGCGGTGGAAGAGGCGCGCGCAAACCTCGATGCGGCGGAGGAGTCCCGCAAGGCATCGAAGGCGACGTACCTGCCGTCGCTGAGCGCCAGCTACTCGAGGAGCGGCA
Organism: uncultured Gemmatimonadaceae bacterium; assembly: GCA_964391175.1. Classification (GTDB taxonomy): domain Bacteria; phylum Gemmatimonadota; class Gemmatimonadetes; order Gemmatimonadales; family Gemmatimonadaceae; genus UBA4720. The sequence continues at coordinate 7,211 of CAYMKQ010000081.1, forward strand.
GCGGCGCCGACCCGCGCTTCGGACTCGGCAACGATCCGTTCTCCTACAACGGAAGACTCTCCTTCTCGCTCTCGTATCCCGTCTTCAACGGGTTCCAGCGCGAGGAGCAGGTCGTGAGGGCGAAGGTGGCAGAGACGAACGCGCAGGCCGCGCTTCGGGATACGGAGCTTGGGGCGCAGCAGTCGCTCACGCAGTACATCGGAACGCTGAGAGGCGCTTCGCAGCGGGTAGCGGTGGCGGCGGCATCGGTCGCGGCGGCGGAAGAGGACGTGCGCGTGCAGCAGCAGCGCTACAATATCGGCGCTTCGACACTGCTCGATCTGCTCACGTCGCAGACGACGCTGGCGCAAGCGCAGCAGGCGCTCATTCAGGCGCGGTACGACTATCGGATCGCGCGCGCGCAGCTCGAAGCGCTGATCGGCCGGGAGCTGCAATAGTGCGGACCCGGGCAACATCAATCAATGAAATTAAGCCTTCGGCATCGAGAGCGATTCTCTCCGTCCTGCTCGCGGTCGCGGTGGCGGCGTGCGCGAGCAAAAAGCAGGCAGAGCTCGTCATCGAGACGGCGCCCGTCGAGAGGCGCAGCATCGTGCTCAGCGCGCAGGCCAACGGCGTGGTCGAGCCGGTGACCGTCATCGAGGTCAAGTCGCGCGCGTCAGGCCAGATCACCAACATGCCCGTCGATGTAGGCTCGGTGGTAAAAAGGGGCGACCTCCTCGTGCAGATCGATGCCCGCGACGTGCAGAGCCGGTACAACCAGGCCGCGGCGGAGCTCAATTCGTCGATGGTGGCGAGAACCGTCGCTGTCTCGCAGCGCGCCCGCTCCCAGGATCTCTACAGGCAGAGAATCATTACGGCGCAGGAGATGGAAGCGGCGACGCTGGGCTTCGCCAACGCCGATGCGGCGGTCGTGAGAGCTCGCGCCGCGCTCGACATCGCGCGCCAGCAGCTTCAGGATGCGACGATCACCGCCCCGACAGCCGGCACCGTCATCGAGCGCCCGGTCTCCGAAGGGACAGTGATCACGTCGGCGACCTCTTCCGCCAGCGGCGGCACTACGATCCTCAAGATGGCCGATCTCAGCAAGGTGAGAATGCGGGCGATGGTGAACGAGACCGACATCGGCAACGTGCTGCCGGGTCAGGTCGCAACCGTCACCGTCGATGCGTTTCCCAACCGCAGATTCCAGGGCGTAGTGGAGAAGGTCGAGCCACAGGCAGTGGTGCTGCAGAGCGTGACGATGTTTCCCGTCCTCGTGAGCCTCAGCAACTTCGACGGCGCGCTCAAGCCGGGGATGAACGGCGAGGCGGTGATGGAACTCCTGCGCAAGGACAACGTCCTCGCGATTCCGAGCGAGGCGGTGCGCAGCATGCGCGACGCAGCGACGGTCGCGCCTTCCCTTGGTCTGAACCCCGATGCGATTCGCACCGAGATACAGGCGTCGTTCGCCAGTCGTCGCGGAGGACAGAGCGGCGCCGGTGGCGCGGGAGATAGCGCCGGCGCGACTAGTCGCCGTGGACGCCGGGCGATGGGTGACTCGGTTGGCTCCGCGACCTCGGCCGCGCGCAGCTTCGCGGGCGGACGCTTCCGTGGCGCCGCGTCTGGTACTCCGTCCTCGAGCGGATTCCAGAGTCCGGGTGCAGGTGGGGGGGCTGGTGGGGGTGTTGGAGCGCAGGGAGCTGGGGGTGGAGGCGGCGGATTCGGCGGAGGCGCGGGTTCAGGTCGAGCCGGCAGTGCCATGCAGGTCGCGTTCGTGAAAAAGGACGAGAAATACGCGGCGCGACCGATTCGAACCGGCATCAG
>CAYMKQ010000082.1:0-8783 GCA_964391175.1 uncultured Gemmatimonadaceae bacterium
CGGCGCTCACTCACGCGAGGCGAGAAAAATCGAATCTCAGCTTGAGATCTCGAGGGCCAGGACAGTATCTGGCAGTTGCACGGATCGTGATATAGACTTGCATGCAATATCGCATGGGGAACCGGAGCATGCTCGTTACCGTCCGAACCAGAATCGTCGCGCTCTCGATCACGGCAGCTCTCGCCGTGCACGCGACAGACGCTCGCAGCCAACAGACCACGGCAGCGGCGCCGCCAGCAACGCTCACGCCGTCCGGGCCAAAAGTCACGGAGGCGGCCCCCGATTTTGCTCTCACTGGCGCGACCCGGTACGGGGTTCTCAAAACGCCGGTTCGACTCTCGGACTTCCGGGGCAGTACGGTGGTTCTCGCCTTCTTTTTCCAGGCGCGGACCAAGGGCTGAACGGTCCAAATGGAGGCGTACCGTGATCAGTACGCCACGCTCTTCAACAATGGCCGCAACGTCGTCGTCATCGCGATAAGCGTGGACGCCGACACCACGCTCGCGGCGTGGGCACGGGAGAAGGATTTTCCGATGCTGTTCGCGAGCGACCCCGGCAGCACCGTTGGGCAGCTCTATGGCGCCTACGCGCCAAAGAGCAAGACGAACGACAGATCGCTCTTCGTGATCGGCCCCGACGGACGCGTCGCCTATGTGACCAGGCCGTTCAAGGTGCTCGTGCCCGCCGCCTACACCGAGCTTGGCGCGGTGGTAGACAGCCTCAGCCCCGTCACGGATGGTTAGAGCGCTTTTCTGAGCGCTGCCTCGAGATTCTGCTTTCCGCCGAGCCCGGTGTACACCACGCGGCCGCTCTTGTCGAGGACGACGACATAGGAAGTCGCGGGCGCATCGAACGCCTCCGCAGCCTTCCCATCAGTATCGTAGAGCATGTCGTGCGGCATTGGGCGCGCCGCCAGGTATTTGCGAACCCGCTCCGGCGATTGGTTGATCGCGACGGCCAGCGCCAGAAACTTGACTCGCTTTCCGTATTTCTTCTCGGCCGCCAGGAGCGTCGGCATCAGCTCGCGGCAGTTCGCGCACCACGTCGCCCAGAACTCGATGAGCATCGGTGTTTTGCCGATGTACTGTCCCAGATCGACCCGCTTCCCATCGAGGGAGTGCACGGTCACCGCCGGCGCGCGCGCTCCGATCTCGAGCCCCAGATCCTGGCCCTCCGCGGGCGCGGCGACGGAGATCGCGGCCACGATCAGCGCAGCGAGAATTGGAAGTCTCAGGAAACGCGAGCGATAGATCATTGGATTCCAGTCGATATGTCGGTGAGTGCGCCTCTCAGAAGAGGAGTTTCCCCATCTGCACAAGGTAATACTCCGCAACGCCCAACATGATCAGCGCGAACAGCCGCTTGATCCACACCATCCACGCCCCCGCCCTTGGAAGCCGCGCCAGCGTTCCGCTGAAGAGTCCCACCACCACCAGCAGGGTGCACATCCCGAGCGAGAAGACGAACAGGTACAGGAAGCCCAGCGCTCCGCTTTGGGTGACGGTGACCCAGGTGAGAACCGCCGCCATCACGGGAGCAGAACACGGCGCGGCGACCAGGCCCGAGACGGATCCCATGACCAGCGCGCCCGGAACGCTTCCACCCTCGCCCGCGCCCGCTGCACGGGTCAGAAGCTTCGCGGGAATGCGGACCGGTATGACATCCAGCATCGCCAGCGCCGCGATAATGAGGAGATTCGCCATCGCGAGGTACAGCCACGGATTCGTGCTCACCGATCCGAAGAGCGTGCCCGTAAGCCCGGCTAACAGACCGACCGCCGCGTAGACGGCGGCGAGTCCGAGCACATAGGCAAACGTGAGAAGCGCGATTCGCGAGCGGGGGCGCGGCGTCGTTCCCTCCCCGACCGAACCGCCTCCGACGATCGCGACTGTGATGGGAATCATCGGATAAATGCACGGCGTGAGGCTTGTCAGCACACCGGCGATGAAGATGACCGGGAGCGCGGTCAAGGGACTCGAGGAGAGCTGCGTAGAAAGCTGGGAATAGTCCACGTCAGGGCCGTATCGCGCGAGCCGATACCCATGCGACCATCTCGTCCACCCATCCCTTGGCCGGCCGCTGCCCGAGCCACGAATGCCCTCCGGAGCCGCCAGGGGCACCGGCGCCGCCAGAGCCGCTCGTAACCCAGAGCCCGTGATCCGCGCGCGGAATCACTCTGACCGTGTAGTCGGGATTGCCAGCGCTCTCGAGAGCGGTTCTCATTATTCGCGCGGTCTCAGCCGCCGGTGTCAGCTCATCGTCCGCGCCGAGAATGACGAGGACCGGAATGCGAAGCCGCTCGAGCAGCGCAGCCGGGTCGTAGTCGATGTCCAGATCGGTCCACGCCGGGGATTCGCGCGGGAGAATCAGCGGGAAGCGATCGAGGCTGGAAAACCACGGCTCCTGTCGGGCTCGGGCAAGCTCGCTCCGAAAGCGATTCCAGTCGGAATCGGCGTGAGTCCTAACGTAGATGTTGGCGAGCTTGAGAAGGGATGTCGCTCTCTGGATCTGCGCGCTGGAGAACCCGCGGGTCTTGAGCTTGACCTCGTCGTCGTACAGCTCCTGTCGGGCTGGAGTCACGCCTCCGCCGGAGAGAAGAACGAGAAAAGCCACGCCTTCGATTCTCTCGGCGGTCATGGGGACCACCCACGCGCCCTGGCTCAGTCCCCACAATCCGATGCGCCGCGGATCGATGGCGTCGGGCCTGGCGCGAAGATATCGCACCGCGGACGCCGCATCGTTCGCGAAGTCGCCAAGCGTTCCACTACCCTGCGGCACGAGGGTACTATCGGGACGTCCGGTGGTCCGCTTGTCGTAGATCAACGCCGCGATCCCCTTACGCGCGAACTGATCCGCGAAATAACGGATGTAGCTCTCGCGAGTCTGCGGTCCCGAGCCATGGAGAAGCACGACGGCTGGATGCGGACCCTTCGTGTTCGGCACGAAGAGAGTGCCCCGCAACGGGACATCCCCATTCTGGAACCGCACCGGCTCGGAGCCGTATGGCTTCGCTTCGCCCGGACGCCGCGAGAGCTCGAACGTTCCTCGAGCGGTATCGGGGCCGGCGGGACTTGCGAACGTTCCGGAAATCCTGTCCCCATCGAACGTTCCATCGAAGGCCGAGGGAGGCAGCACGTCGGGAAAGGTGAACTTCACCGTGGGCCCGTCGATAGTCAGGTCTTTGACCGTGTATTCGTAGGCGTACTGGTCGGGCAGGTCGAGCGAGCCGTGAAAGCCGGTTGAATCGTGTTGCAGGGCTACTCTGAGAAGATGGCTCGCCGAGTCATGTACGAGCCTGCCTTCCCAGACGCCGGCGATGCTCTCGGGCGGCGGGGCAGGAGGTGACGGCGGCTGCGCGCACGAGAGCCCCGCGCCGATCACAACCGCGACTATGCGAGAACGCATTCCGACTCCCCTATGGTGCATTACTAGAGTAAAGGCGCGTCCCCACTGAAAGCAATTGTCGACCTTCTGACACCCGCTGCGGAGAAAGGGTTGAAGACTGGCCCGGGACGACTGATCAGTGGTACACTGAGGCGGGGCTGTTCTCCGACACGACGCACCCGGAGTGCCATACGTGAAGTACACGCAGCTCGGTCGAAGCGGCCTCTCGGTGTCCAGGATCTGCCTGGGCTGCATGACATACGGGAACCCGAAATGGCGCCCATGGGTGCTCGACGAGATCGACGCCCGTCCCTTCTATAAGAGGGCACTCGAGCTCGGCATCAACTTCTTCGACACCGCCGACATGTATTCGATGGGCGTGAGCGAAGAGGTGACGGGGCGCGCGCTGCGAGAGATGGCGAACATGGAAGAAGTCGTCCTCGCTACGAAAGTGCATTTCCCGATGGGCGACGGACCGAACATGGGCGGGATCTCGCGCAAGCACATCGTACAGGGGTGCGAAGCGAGTCTTCGGCGGCTCGGCGTCGAGACGATCGACCTCTACCAGATTCACAGATTCAAGAGCACGGTCCCCATCGAGGAGACCCTCGCCGCACTCGATCACCTCGTGCGTCAGGGGAAGGTGCGCTACATCGGCGCAAGCTCGGGATATGCGTGGCAGATGGCCCGCGCGCTCAGCGCTTCAGAGCGGAATGGCTGGGCGCGATTCATCTCCATGCAGAACCATTACAACCTTGTGTATCGGGAAGAGGAGCGTGAGATGATCCCGCTCTGCGTCGAAGAAGGGGTCGGCGTCATCCCGTGGTCTCCGCTCGCGCGGGGCCGCCTCGCCCGCACTACTCCGTCGCCGACATCGGGGACCACGCGGGCCGACAGCGACACATATGCGGTCGATCTCTACGATTCGCCGTCGGACCTGCTCGTGATTGAGGCGGTGCGAAAGGTCGCGAGTGACCTGGGTCGACCTCCCTCCGAGGTGGCGCTCGCGTGGCTGCTCCGGAAGCCGGGAGTAGCGGCTCCGATCGTCGGCGCGACGAAGATCGAGCACCTCGAGACCGCGGTGCGCGCGCTCGATCTCACGCTCAGTGAAGAGCAGGTAATCGCACTCGAGGCACACTATCAGCCGCACGCCGTTCGCGGGCACTGACGTCGCCGATTCTTCCGACCGCGCGCGCCATGACCCACCCCGACATTTCGCATCAGTCACCCTGGCGGCTCCTCGGTCGCGCGCTGCTGCTGCGGTGTCCGAACTGCGGCGGAGGATCGCTCTTCAAGGGGTTCGTCAGGATGGAAGAGCGCTGTCCATGGTGCGGCATTCTCCTCGAGCGCGGCGAACCCGACTATTTCATCGGCGCCTACACCCTCAATCTCATCGCGGTCGAGATACTGCTGGCAATCGGCTTCCTCGTGGTGGTGCTGGCAACGCGTCCCAACCCGCCCTGGGAGGCGCTCCAGTACGGCGGAGTCGCGCTATCCATTCTGGGCGCCGTCTTCTGCTATCCGTTCGCGAAGACGACGTGGCTTGCGGTCGATCTGATTTTCCGGCCACCCAAGCGCGAGGATTTCATCGCTCGCGTGAAGTGATCCTGCCCCCTACTCGCTCCTCACGTACTTCTCGGAGGGCGAGGGGAGCTGGGCGACGTTGACATCGATGGGCAACCTGACGCCGTTGTGCGTCTCGACGATGTCGAGCACGCCCTGCCACACCTGCGCGAACGCGTGGCCGACTTCCGAGGGATTCTTGTCCACGGAGAACCCGCGCACGCTCGCGATCCAGAACGGCGGATCCTCGGAGATACCGGAGCCGGCGAGTATCTGCTTCACGTCGCGGTAAATGAGATTCGCGTTGAAGCTGTGCGCGTAGTAGGCCGGGCGAAAGCGCCCGTCCTCCAGTACGCGCTTGGTCCACGCGCGATAGTAGTCGCGCATAGCGCTGGGAACGGCGTCCATGCGCTCGATGTCCAGAAAGATCACTGTGCCCTTCGCGAACCCTTCAGCGGCTGTCTTCGCTATTGCGTCGTTCGCATCCGCGATTCCGCGCGCGCCACTCACGAGCTGAGTCGAGCAGCTCGACCCTCGGGCGGCGCGAGGCGTGATCCTCACGCGTACGGGCACGCGCTTCCTGACATAGCTGACGACGCGCTTGCCTCTCCGCGTCTTCACCTGTCGCACACGCCGGGTGACGTAGCGGGTGACGGTTACCTTCCGTCCCGGTGTCCGGCCCCAGGTCTGCTGGCCGACGTAGATGACCGCCATGCCCCAGCCCATGTCCGCCAGTGTCTCCCGCTTTCCCATCCACGAGTCTTCCTTGTGGCAGGGAGCCGCGAGATAGTAGCCGACCCACTTGTACGGCTTGCTGGCAGTCAGCCAGGCGCGCATCTCATAGTCCCCGGGATACGCGTAGGTGTCGAACCCCAGGTGAGGCCCCTCGGAGAGGTTCTCGGCGATGTTTGCTGAGGCACCGGCGACGGCGTCGCCGATTGATGGGGTCTCGAATGGCGCTCCACCGCAGGCGAACAGCGCGGCGGCGAGGAAGGCAGGAGTGCCTCGTCTAACGAGTCTTGACATTCTGCCTCCTCAGGTATCGGTGCATGCCACCCCCGCCGGTGTTGCAGATGCGTGCGTGCTGACGCGATGGCTGGTGGGGAAATCGAACCAGCCGCGAATTCCCCTTTTTTCAGGAGTCTTACCTCATACGCCACTCGATTCCGATCGTTCCCTGACCTCAAGCCGTGTCCAAGAAAGATGACAATAGCATGTTTCCGGCAGAGCTTGTTGCATGTAAGCGATTGTGGCGTATGCACTTGACGGTTTGGCACGGACTGGTCCTCCTAATGCCACTATAAGGCCCAACTTATTCAGTGGAGTCGCATGTGAATATGCGGCGGTTGGTGAGGCTCTCTGGAGTCCTCACGTATTTGGCAATACCTGGCGGCCTGGCCGCACAGGTGGCCGGGGGCGTTGAGTTCTTTGGCGCCCTCGACAATTCGGAGCCCGTGACGCGGACCATCGGTGGTCTCTCCCTCAGCGTTGGAACGCCCTATGTGGGGATCCGCGGCAGCGGAGGCCTGGGGATCTCCTCGATCGGAACCCAGACTACCGCGACGCCGGGGATGTCCAACCTCGTCTGGGCGACCGATGCCGACCTGATGCTCGGGCCCCTCAACGCCGGGCTCGGGGAGGGCTTCATGCCCTACACCTTTGGCGGCGTTGGAATGATGAGTAGCGCGCAGCCCGCCACGTTTACCGATGCCGTCCGCACCTGGAGCTACGGCGGGGGTGTTCAGCTCGCGATTGGCCGAGTCCTGTCGGTGAACGGAGAGGCTCGCTCCCGGCACCTCGCCGCGCCCGCAGCGTACGCCGACTCCCAGCTCGTCCGAGGGCTGGAGTACCGGATCGGAATCGGGATTCACTTCGGCGGCCAGCGATCTCGGACCAGTATCTATTCGAGGAGCCGGTCAGACCGGCCGCCCCCGCGCGCCGCGCGAGTGCCGCGGCCCGGATCGTCGTCGCGGACCACCTGGCCGGTCAGCAACACGGCGGCGGCAGGGGCCGCCCGGCGAGTCGTCCCGACCGGCGAGCAGTACCTCGGTGTACCTTATAAGTGGGGCGGAAGCTCTCCCCGATCCGGGTTCGACTGTTCGGGTTTCGTGCAGTATGTTTATGGCTCGCAGGGGGTTGATCTGCCAAGGACGTCGCGGCAGATGGCTGGAGCGGGAATCGCCGTCTCCCCTTCCGTTCGCTATCTTGCGGTAGGGGATCTGATGCTTTTCGCGCAGAACGGGAGAATCAGCCACGTTGCGATCTACGCCGGCAGTGGGCGCATCATCCACTCTTCCTCGAGCGGAAACGGAGTTCGGTATGACGATCTTAGTACCCGACGCGGGAAGTGGTTTGCCGAGCACATGGTGGCAGCCCGGAGAGTCTCCGGCGACAGCCGCATTATCGCGAACGCGCTCGTCGCAGCGGCGAATATCCCGTTCGACTACTTCGATCCGCCGGACAACGCACCCCCACCGTCGAGATGAAGAAGCGTACTAATCTCTCGGGAGCCCGGGAGCTCTCAATGCCGAGGACGCAGCCGGTCGAGGTGGAGAAGCCTCACCCGACCGTTGCCGACTCGTTCGGTGCCGACGAGACGGGTCCGGTTCTACAGGTCCGTCTCGGAGATATCTGGAGCGATTTTATCCGGGCCGCGGGCGAAAGCCGCGACCCGGACGCTCCATCGCGCCACGATGGCGCCGTTCCGCTCTTCGACGACATGACGGGCATCCGTCAGTGGGAGTAGCGGGACTCTGATTTTTTGCTCCCTTGGGAGCATCGTTCCCCCGCCGCCCCCCGCGAGCCAGCTCCGGCATCACCGCGCCGCCCCGTCGAGTACGGTGGATCTCAGCCATTCGAGGATGTTTCTTATCGCGTCCGCCTCTGCCAGGTGCGTGCGCATTCTCGAAGGAGTCAGTCCGAACACGCCGAACGCATGCTGGGAGAAGATCCGCGCGGCACGATATCCCAGCTTTACGGATACGTCGAGTACCGTGTATCCCGGGTCGCGAAGATAGGTGTAGCCTCGCAGCAGCTTCGCCGCCACTAGCAGCTTCTTCGGTGAGCCGAGGTTTGCCGCGTGGATGTTGCGGTAGAGGCGAACGATAGGAACCCCCGATCCCATGGAAAGGTCCAGCGCGGTGGAGTAGCGATGCGGCTGCTCGAACATGTTCTCCACCGCGCTCGCGAGGCGCACCGGGAGCTGTCCCAAAGAGGGCGCGAGTGCCTCGATGACGTGTCGGGTCAGAGGGTTGCCCCGCACCCGCTCCACGCGCTCCCGAAACCTGTCCGGCGCGTCGTCGAAGCGGTGGAGCACGACATCCTCGATGCCCAGGCGCGATAGCTGGGAAACTGCGTTGAATGCGGGGGCTCCCAAAGTCACGTAAGCGATCAACGGGAGCGACGGATAGCGTGTGATGATGCCCGCAACCGCGCCCACGTTCATGAGGCCGTCGGCCGCTGGATCGAGAATGACGGTGTCGACGGGCTTCCGGCGGATGAGCGAGTCGAGCTCTTCCCAGGATGAGGCGACGAGGATCTCCGCCTCATCGGCGAACACGTGCTTGACGTGCATGAGCAGCCGGGAGGGCAGGAAGGCGGCAACGCTCAAGGGGCGGTCGCGCTCATCACCCTTAGAAGGTGGGGCCTATTTCGCCTCAGCGCGAGAGGAAAGTGATAAGAAAACGCCGTTTTCGATAAGAAACAGGCAGTTCATGATAAGAAAACGACATTTCGCCGTTCGGTCGGACGCGTACGTTGCAACCTGTTCCAGGTCAGACCCTTCCTTTCTCTCCTCTAGGAGCACTCCCATGATCCGCCGCAACCTGCTCGTCGCC
>CAYMKQ010000083.1:0-8708 GCA_964391175.1 uncultured Gemmatimonadaceae bacterium
CTAAGCGACGTACTGCTGCGTCACATCCCTGCCCTGCGCCTTGACGACGAGCTTGAACTCGTCGGGCTTGAGGAGCGGATCGTCCCGAAACTCGAGCGAAAAGTTGGCTCCCTTCTGAAGCTTCTGCGCTAGGTCGCGCTCCTGCTCGAGCACGTACATCGCGACATCAGGATGCAGCTTGACCAGCAGATTGTCTCGCCGCCCCTCGATCGCCATTCGCTTGACCGACCTCTCCATCCGGCGAACGATCGTCTCGGGGGTGAGGACGCGGCCGCTGCCGTTGCAGGTTGGACACGCTTCCGTCGAGCTCTGGTAGTGGCTCTGTCTCACGCGCTGCCGCGTCATCTCGATCAGCCCGAGGTCGCTGACTGCGAACGCCTTGGTTCGCGCGCGGTCGCGCGAGAGGTGCTGCCGTAGCTCCTGAAGGACGCGATCGCGGTTCGCCTTGGTCTCCATGTCGATGAAATCACAGACGATGATGCCACCGACATCGCGAAGCCTGAGCTGTCTCGCGACTTCCTGCGCCGCTTCGATGTTGGTCTTGAACACCGTTTTCTCCGGATCCTTCTTCCCGGTGTACCGTCCGGAGTTCACGTCGATGGAGACGAGCGCCTCGGTGGGCTCGACGATCAGGTAACCGCCCGAGGGCAGATCGCAGCGCCGCTTGAAGATGTCCCTGATCTCCGATTCGATCCCCGCAGTGTCGAAGAGTGGCGCCTTCGACTCGTGGAGCTTGACGCGAGGGATGAGGTCCGGCGCGATGTCCTTCAGGTACGCGATGATCTCGTTGTAGACCTGTCGCGAGTCGACCGTCAGGCTGTCGACCTTGTCGCTGAAGATGTCGCGCACGAGGCCGCGCGTCAGTCCGCTCTCGCGGTGAACCAGGGAAGGCGCTTTTTGAAAGTTCGTTTTTCTTTTTATCTTCTTCCACTGCGCCATGAGGCTCTTCAGCTCGCGCTGGAGCATCTCCGGCGTCACATCCTCGCTTACGGTGCGTACGATCACGCCGCCCGAGTTATCGGGGAGGATGTTCTGAACCTGTTCCTTCAACCGGGCACGCTCCGCGGACGAGCCGATCTTCCGGCTCACGCCCACCTTGGCCGAGTCCGGGATGTAGACGAGGAATCGGCCGGCGAGGGAGATCTGAGCGGTGACGCGAGGGCCCTTGGTGGAGATGGGCTCCTTCGAGATCTGAACGAGGACTTCCTGTCCCCGCTTCAGCGCCTCCTGGATCGGTGGCGCCTTGCCCCGGCGGCCCGAGCCGTTACTGCCGTTACTGCCGTTACTGCCGTTATTCTTCTTTCCACCGGGCTCGTCGACTTCGTCGTCTTCCTCTTCGTCTTCGTCTTCGGCTTCGTCCGCGGTCTGGCGCACGAGATCGGAGGCGTGAAGGAAGGCACTCTTCTCGGTGCCGATGTGGATGAAGGCTGCCTGGATGCCCGGGAGCACCGCGTCGACGCGGCCCAGGTAAATGTCACCGACCATGCGCCGGTTGTCTGAACGGTCGACGAGCAGCTCGACGAGCTGCTCGTCCTCCAGAATCGCGATCCGCGTTTCGCGCGGAGCCGCGTTGATGAGGATTTCTCTTTTCATTGTTGCCCGGCTCCAGCTCGACGGACGGCGACTCGGCGACCGGAGAGGAGACGGTTCAAAAAAGTCCGCGCGGTCGTACTACAGGGCCGCGTTATGATGTCTGGGGTGCTTCACCTTCGGCGCGCCTCGATCCATGTGTCCGGGACCCGCGAGTCGCGCGGGTGCCCCATGCATGAGGAGCAACAGTCAGTGGGGACAATCTAGGGTTGCAGGGCGTGTTTGCGCAATGCTGACAACAACTTACGCGCCGCAACCGATGTCCCGGGTCAGATGGGCGCGTCTGACAGATATGTGACGCACGCCTTCAGGTCCCCGTCACAGTCCGCCAGATGAGCCAGGCCATCACAAGCACATAGGTAAGCCCGGCCTTCCACTCGCCGTGCTTCATAAAAAGATCGAGGCTGAAGCCGCCGCTACCTTCTTCGGCCGCGTCGTCTCTCCATGGAGTTGGGCGCGGCACGAAAGCAGGAACGTTGGCGGCGTAGGCTTCGTACGCGTCTGGGAATCGGCCCGCGATGTTGGCGCGCTCGCGCTGCATCGTGGGGGCGTAAATCAGAACGAAGAAAGCAACCACCAGCAGCAGCAGCCCCCAGTGCGCGGCGATGGCGAATCCGGCGGCGATCAGAAAGCTGCCGAAGTAAAGCGGGTTTCTGGTATGGGCGTACGGACCGGTCGTAGCCAGCCGGTCGTTCTTGGAGATGTGCCCCGACGCCCAGCCACGAACCAGAACTCCCACGAAGGCGATGGCTCCTCCCACCGCGAGGGTAAGCGGAGTCGGACGGGCGAAGATCAGGTAAGTGATGCCGAGGATGAACCCGAGGGGAAGACGAAGGCGTTTGGCGATCTCGGAATATGTCAATCGGCCAGCTCCTTCAGTAGATGCCTGGCGATGACGATGCGTTGAATCTCGGAAGTTCCCTCACCGATCTCGCAGACTTTGGCGTCACGGAACATGCGCTCGACCGGATATTCCTTGGTGTAGCCGTATCCCCCGTGAATCTGAATCGCCTTGATCGTAGTTCGCATGGCGAGCTCGGAGCAAAACAGCTTCGCGATCGCCGCCTGCTTCCCGAACGGCTGCTTGTTCTGCGCCAGCCACGCCGCGTGGAACATCAGATGCTTTCCCGCCTCGATCTCGGTCGCGATGTCCGCAAGCTGGAACTGAATTCCCTGGAAGCTCGAGATTGGCTGGCCGAACTGCTTGCGCAGAGTCGAATAGCGGAGCGACTGCTCGAAGGCGCCTTCGGCGATCCCCAGCGAGAGGGCGGCGATGCCGACACGCCCCGAGTCCAGTGTTCTCATGAAGTTGTTGAACCCGTCGCCCTCCTCGCCAAGGAGATTCTCCACCGGCACCTCGACATCCTCGAAGACTAGCGACCTCGTATCCGAAGCTCTCCACCCCAGCTTGTCTTCCTTTCTGCCCGCGCGGAAGCCGCGCATTGACGGGAGCGAGGCGTCGTGTCCGATTCCATCCGCCTTGTCGAGATCGCTCGCCTCCTTGGTGACGATGAAAGCGCTGATGCCCTTCGTTCCCTGACCAGGATCGGTGACGGCGGTGACGACGAAGATCTCCCCCACCCCGCCGTGAGTGATGAAGATCTTCGAGCCGTTGAGCACGTAGTGTGAATTCTTGCGCACCGCCGTAGTTCGCATGCTCGCCGCGTCGCTGCCGGCGCTGGGCTCGGTGAGACCGAATCCGCCCAGCACTTTCCCACTCGCGAGAGGGGGCACGAACCTCTTCCGCTGCGCGGGGGTGCCGAAGTTCACGATCGGCGAGGTACCAAGTGTCGTGTGCGCGGAGATCGTGATCGCGTGTGAGGCGTCCACCTTCGCCATCTCGTTGATCACGATCATGTAGCTGAGAAGGTCGAGACCGGCACCGCCCAGCTCCTCGGGCCACGGAATCCCCAGCAGGCCCAGCTCTCCCATCTTCTTCACGTTCGCCCACGGGAACTCGCCCCGGGCGTCCAGCTCGGCGGCTACCGGCGCTACTTCGGAGCGGGCGAACTCGCGGACCATGTTGCGGACCGCGAGGTGCTGCTCGGAGAAATAGAGGCTGTCGTGCATTTCGGTATGCTTACTCCCTTGGCACGGCCGCCGCGTAATTCTCGGGATAGAGGGAGACTCGCACGTAGTTGCCCGTGCGGAGGTACTGCGAGGCGGCACGCTGGAGATCGGCGGAGGTGAGCGCGAGAATCAGCTTGTCCGCGTCCGGAATCGTCGCCAGTGGCCAACCGGTCTGATCGAAGGCTGAGATCTGCGATATCCAGTAATTGTTCTGCTTCAGGGCCGTCTCGCGCCCTCTCAGCGCGGCTTCCCTTATCTTCGTCAGATACTCGTCGGTCGCACCGAACTTCCTGACGCTGTCGATCTGGGCGAACGCGGCGGCCGCTAGTGTGTCGAGACGCTCGGGGGCGGACCCGAAACCGATCGAGAAGCTGTATGAGGGCCAGGGGTCCTTCGTCGCACCTGCACCGACGCTTACGCCATAGGTGCCGCCGAGGTTCTCGCGCAGTGCCTCGCGCAGCTTGATGTTCAGCAGCTCGGAAAGTGCGGTCAGATGATATCGGTTCTGCCTCGTGTACTCGAACGGCCCGGTGAAAACGAGCACCGTGCGCGCTTTTGGCTCGACCCCCTTCCTTACTACCCGCTGTACTACTCCCGCCGGCGGGCGGATTCCGGTATCGCGCCACGTTTCCCTGCGGCCGGTAGACGGAAGGCTCCCCAGCCACTTCGCGATCGATGGCTTGATAGAGTCGAGCTTCAGATTGCCCACGAATACAAAGGTGAAGTCGCTCGCATCCGCGAAGCGGTCCTTGTAGAACGCGAATGACCTTGCGATATCGATGCTGTCGATCAGCGCCGCCGATACGGGTTGCGCACGACGGGAGTGCTGCGCCAGTGTCACCTGGAGGGTGTCACTGAAAGCCGCATCCGGGCTCGAGCTCTTGTTCGCGAGCACGCCCTTGTACCGGCCGAGAAACGTGTGCACCGCCGATGTATCGAGGCGCGGCTCGGTGAAGTAGAGGTAGACGAGCTGCAGCATCGTATCGAGATCGCGCTGAGACCCGCCGCCGGAGACGCCCTCACCCAGATCGTCAATCGAAGGCGATACGGCTGCCTTTTTCCCGGCCAGGAACTTCTGCAGCTCTACGACTCCGAACTTGCCGACACCACTCGTCGCGTGAATGAGATCCGCGGCACTCGCGGTGAGGTAGGTGGAATCGGGCAGTAGCGAGGCACCGCCAGGACTGTAGGCGCTGAACAGGATCTGATCGGCGTTGAAATCGGTGGGCTTGAGGAGCACGCGAACTCCGTTGGAGAGCTTCCACTCGGTGACTCCGATCTCCTTTACCTGTCTCTCCCCAACGATGCTGCCGCCCTTCGGCTCGACCTCCACCAGCCGTTGCGCGAGTGCCGGCTCAGTGTATGGTGCGACGCCCGCACCCCTGACGGCGGCGAAAGTATCGACGAGTTCACTACGAGCGGGATGGACAATCCCCTTCTTGTCAGGGGACGTGGTGGCCACCACTCGGTTCTTTTCCATCATCCATTCTCCGGCGAGGCGGTTGACCTCGGAGAGTGTAACGGATGGGAGCAGCAGCTTTGTCGTCGCCAGGTCGTACTCGATGCTCGTCGACGGCTCGGATTGCAGGAATGCGCGCATGTATGCGCTGGCGTAGACCGCGGAGTTGGTCTTCTCGCGCTCCTCGTACGCCTGCTCCAGGGAGCGCTCGAGATCCTTCCTGGCGCGATCGAGCTCGGACTGGAGAAATCCGAATCTCCTCACTCGCTCGCCCTCCGTGAGCAGGGCGTTGAGACCGCGCGTGATCCCGTTGTCCGCGACGATGGCGGTCAGTGAAAAGGATTCGGCCGAGCGCACGAGCTCTCCCTGGCCCGCGAAGGCGGAGATGAAGGGCGGATTCGGCTTCTGAGTGATCTCGGAGAAGCGATCGTTGAGAATCGAGCTGAAGATCTGCTCGACGAGATTCTGGCGGAAGGAAGCAACCGTGGTATTGGACCGCTTCGGCTGCTTGTAGAGCAGGCGGACGACAGAGCGCGTCGCCTCCTTGTCAGTCGTCACGGAGACGAGCGTAGTGTCGTGGGGCGGCACGGCAAAGAGAGGGCGTGGTCTGGGATTGGTCGCCCTCGGCATCGTCCCCAAATAGCGCTTGATCAACGTCTCGATCTGCGTCTTGTCGAAATCCCCGACCGCGACCACCGCCATGAGGTCCGGCCTGTACCAGGTGTCGTAATACCGGCGGAGAGTCGCCGGGGTGTAGGTCTCGAGGACCGTCTTGTCTCCGATCGGCAGGCGTGACGCGTAGCGTGATCCGGAGAAGAGTACCGGAAACCACTTGTTCTGCATGCTGTTCTCGGCGCCCTGGCCGAGGCGCCACTCCTCTATTACGACCGGACGCTCCCGTTCGATCTGCGATTCCTCGAAGGCGACGTTCTGCGCCCACTCCGACAGAATCTGGAAACCCTTGTCGAGGATCGCCGCGGTGTCCGTCGGAATCGTCACCATGTACACCGTCTCATCGAAGCTCGTGAAAGCGTTGATGTCCGGCCCGTAGCGCATGCCGATCGACTCGAGGTAGCTCGAGATCTCGTTTCTGGCGAAGCGCTTCGTGCCTCGGAACGCCATGTGCTCGACCATGTGGGCGAGGCCGCGCTGGTCTTCGTCTTCCAGTACCGAGCCGGCGTTGATGACCAGGCGCAGCTCGGCGCGCTTCTCCGGCTTCCGGTTCTCCCTGATGTAATAGCGGATGCCGTTCGGCAGCGAGCCGACTTTGACTGCCGGATCGAACGGCAGCTGTGCGTCGCTCGCGCGAGCAGCAGACACTCCCTGCGGGAATAACGACGAGGCGGAGGCCGAAAGCGCGAGCAATGACAGAGCAAGGCGAGTCACTGTCGGCAGAGGAAACCGTATCTGCAGATTCATCACTTCATGGGAAAAGGTCGGCGTCGCACCCGACGTCAGGCTGCCTCGGTCTCGTCGGAGTCACTGATCGCGGCCAGAAAGCGCGCGCCGTAGCGCTCGATCTTCATCGGCCCGACTCCGCGAACATCCTGAAACGCGGTGAGCGACCGAGGACGGCGCACCGCTAGCTCAGCCAGCGTACGATCCGAGAATACAATATACGCCGGCACTTGTTCCTCGCGCGCAATGGCGGAGCGCACGGTCTTGAGAGCGACGAGCAGTCGCTGCTCGTTCGTACCCAGCGCGACCTCGTCTTCGGGTGCGGTGCGGCGCGACCCGCGATTATCGGAGAGCTTGGCGGGGTCTCTGCGTCGTTTGGCTGGCCGTTCCGTTTCTTCCGACACCGTGGCCGTGATACCCAGGCAGTTATCACAACCCTGGCACCGGCGTCTCGCGGCAGGATCTCCGAAATAGCGCAACACGAATCCGCGTCTGCATTCTCTCGTGTAGGCGTACTTCTGCACAGCCTGGAGCTTCCCCAGATCCGCGGTCCGGCGACGGTCGATCAGCGCCCAGTCGACGCCAAATGCCGCTAGCGGAGCACCGCGATCGGACAGATAGAGTCCACGCCCCAGCCTTTCCCAGACGAGGAACTGCCGCCGCTCAAGCGCTTCAAGCAGCGGGATGCAGCCTGCTGACCCGCCGAATCCCGGCGGCAATCCGTCGAGGTTGATATTCGCGCCCTTCGCCAGTGCTGCTCCCACCCCTCTCCATAATACGCGCAAAAGTCCGAGCTCCTGGTTGGATTCGCCGGTCAGCTCGCGCTTGATGCGCTCAGGCGTGGCGAGAAGTCGCACGTGTACGCGCGTCTGGTCACCTGTGCTAACCGTGACAGCTCCATGCCGCTCGAGAATCCTCACGGCGCCTTCGATCTCTTTTCCGCTCGCCTTCGTCTTGATCGAGCGGACAAGGTCCGCTGGCTCGGCGTTCACGTAGCCCTGATGATCCGCCAGCTTCCTCAGCGCCTCGTATGTCTGCTCGACGATGGCGCGCTCGGGGTACGAGCCCTTGATGAAGAACTCATGAGTGAAGCGATCCGGGAAGGCGTGCAGCAGGAATACGTCGGAGTGTTTCCCGTCGCGTCCGGCTCGTCCTGCTTCCTGATAATAGGCCTCGAGCGTCCCCGGCATCGCGTAGTGGATCACGAGGCGAACGTTGGGCTTGTCGATCCCCATTCCGAACGCGTTGGTCGCCACGATAGCGCGAATCTTCTCCGACATGAACGCTTCCTGAACTTCGCGCCTGTGCGCGTCATCAAGTCCCGCGTGGTAGCCCGCCGCAGGGATGTTCGCCCGCCCCAGTGCGAGTGTGAGGTGATCGACTGCTTTCCGCGTCGACGCGTAGATCACGGCGAGACCGTCGTGTCGTCTCAACGTCTCGACCAGCCGCCTCTCCTTTTCGGTGTCGTTTTTCACCGGGACGACGAAGTAGGTGAGGTTGGGACGGTCGAACCCGGTGACGATCGTTTCCGGATCGCGAAGTGCGAGCTCGCGGATGATGTCACGCCGGACTTCCGGCGTCGCTGTCGCGGTGAGGGCGATCGTCGTCGGCGAGCCGAGGTCCGCCCTTACATTCTTCACGCGCAGATAGCTCGGGCGGAAATCGTGACCCCACTGACTGATGCAGTGGGCCTCGTCGATCGCCAGGAGCGAGACTCCCGCGGCGCGCAGGCGCTCGGCCGTCTTTCCGTAATCGAATCGCTCGGGCGCCACGTAGAGCAGCTTGATCTCGCCGCGCTCGACACGCGCCATCCGATCGGAAATCTGGCTCGACGAGAGAGTGCTGTTGATGAACGCCGCGGGCAGACCGCGAGCCGCGAGCGCGTCGACCTGATCCTTCATCAGTGAGATCAGCGGAGAGACGACGACCGTAAGGCCCGGCATGAGCAGAGCGGGCACCTGAAAGCAGAGCGATTTTCCACCGCCGGTGGGAAGCACGACGACCGTGTCCCTTCGCGCGAGCACCGCCGACACGGCGGCCTCCTGCCCGGGTCGGAACTGATCGTACCCGAACGCGGTCTTGAGGAGATCGCGGGCGTCCTCGAGGCTGGCGGTCCGGGTTGCGACGGTCATTGGTCGAAAGCTAGCGGAGCGCTACGCATCGCACTCATGCGTGGTCGCGGCCGGAATCA
>CAYMKQ010000084.1:0-8698 GCA_964391175.1 uncultured Gemmatimonadaceae bacterium
ACCTGCTTCGGGAGCAGGAGGTCGCTGGTTCAAATCCAGTCGCCCCGACTATGGAACTGTAAGTAGGATAGTGACTTACAAAGGCTCTCGCTGACCCCGAGAGTCGGAGGCGGCGCGCTACGCCCTGCGTGCAGCCTTTACGGTTGCCAGTGCGCGCGGTCAAGCCGCCTTTCACATCTGTGCTGCTCCGCTTGGAGGAGGGTCCTTCGCGTCAGGGCATCCCTCACTTCATTTCCTCACTTCGCCCTACAGCGGCAACCGAACCGACAAGGCAGGATACACAATCCACTCGAATGAACGACGGGCACGCGCCGCTCAGGCGCGCGAGTATCCGCTTTCCTCTTGCCAGGGAGAGACCGATGGCCACCGCTGCCGCACCGTCGCGACAAACGCGACCGCTCTTCGCTGATCGCGTCGCGATGATCGACACCGAGAATGCGTTCAAGGTCGGTCCATACATAAAGGAGATCGAGGACGCCGGCCACCAGGTCGTGCGGTGCAACATCGGAGAGCCCGACTTCCCTCTGCCCCGCCACATCGCCGAAGAGGTCAAGCGGCAGATTGACAACGACCTCACCCACTACACCGATCCGCAGGGAATTCTTCCGCTTCGCGAGGCCATCGCACACACCATGGGCGAAGCCCGAGGGATTCACATAACGCCGGACCGCGTCGTCGTCTTTCCCGGTGCAAAGCCGCCCATCGGATTCACACAGCAGACCTACTGCAACGCCGGCGACGAGATCATCTACCCGAGCCCGGGGTTCCCCATTTACGAATCCTTCGTTCGATACATCGGAGCATCCGCGGTTCCGCTCCATCTGGAGGAGAGCTCGGGTTTCAGCTTCCACGGCAGCGACCTAAGGCGTCTCATAACCGACCGCACGAAGCTCGTCTACATCAACTTCCCCTCGAATCCCACCGGCGGAGTCGCGACGCGCGATCAGCTCGACGAGATCGCTCAAGTAGTTCTCGCCAACACCGCACCCGAGGTGCGCGTGTACTCGGACGAGGTGTACGAGAGAATCCTTTTCGACGGAGAGAAGCACGCTTCGATCGTATCGGTTCCGGGAATGGAAGAGCGGACGGTGCTCGTGTCGGGGGTCTCCAAGTCGTACTCCTGGACAGGCGGGCGGATCGGCTGGGCAGTGTTCCCGACGGCGGAGGAGGCAGCGGTATTCAAGAATCTGAACATCAACTACTTCTCCTGCGTTCCCGGATACAACCAGATGGGCGCCAAGGTCGCTCTCGAATCACCGGAGAGCGAGATCGCCATCACCACGATGGTGGATGCATTCTCGAAGCGGCGCGACTTCGTGGTGGATGCGCTGAATTCAATAGACGGCGTACGCTGCCGGAAGCCGAAAGG
The DNA here is from genome assembly GCA_964391175.1 of uncultured Gemmatimonadaceae bacterium. Lineage (GTDB taxonomy): Bacteria > Gemmatimonadota > Gemmatimonadetes > Gemmatimonadales > Gemmatimonadaceae > UBA4720. Next base: position 1,370 of record CAYMKQ010000084.1, read on the forward strand.
CGCGTTCTACGTTTTCCCGAACATCGCCGGCGTCTGCGAGAGCCTCGGCGCAATCGAGGCGCATGCATCGCTCCCTGCACCGGTGCGCGACTTCACCACGCCTTCGACGCTCTTTCAGCTCTTCCTTCTCTTCAGACATCACGTGGCTACGCTGGACCGAAAATCGTTCGGACGAATCGGCAGCGAGGGCAAGCACTATCTGCGGCTTTCGATTGCGACTTCGCTCGAGCAGCTCGAGCTGGGAATGCAGCGCATGGAGCGGGCGAGCCGTGACGCCGATGGCTTCCGCGCATTCGTGAAGGAAGGACGACACCTGTACTAGCCGCGACAGCGACTGGAGACACAGTGACAATCGCACTGGAACAGACACTCGACAAGGTTACCTCGCCGGCTTCTCCGTTCGGAGCGCACCGCGGACAATGGATTGACATCGGCGAAGACACGTCGTTGCCGCTTAGCGCCCAGGAGGTCGAGGCGTTCGAGACGCTCGACATGATCTACAGATCGCTCTGCGCGATGATGTACAACTACGTCCCCATGTCCGGACATCCGGGAGGATCGATATCGTCGGGCCGATTCGTGTCCGCGCTGCTGTTCGACGCGATGGATTACGACTTTTCCGATCCGCTCAGTGAAAAGGCCGACATCATATCGTACGCCGCGGGCCATAAGGCGCTCGGTCTCTACTCGATGTGGGCGCTCAGGAACGAGATAGTCCGGATCGGCGCCCCATCGTTGCTTCCCGCCGACATCAGGCTGCAGCTTCGCCTGGAGGATCTGCTCGGCTTCCGGAGAAATCCCGCAGGGCCGGCGCCGCTTGCGCGCTCTCTGGAATCGAAGGCCCTTGACGGGCACCCGACTCCGGCGACTCCGTTCGTGCGACTTGCGACGGGAGCATCGGGAGTGGGGCTCGCGTCGTCCATCGGTCTCGCATTCGCTGCCGCCGACTGCTATCCGGACGATACGCCTCGCGTGCACATCGTCGAGGGTGAAGGAGGGCTGACTCCCGGACGTGTCGCCGAAGCTCTCGCGGCGGCGGGAACCGCTTCGCTCGGCAACGTCATCGTCCATCTCGACTGGAACCAGGCGTCCATAGACTCCGAGCACGTCACGCGCGAAGGCGTGACTCCGGGCGACTACGTGCAGTGGACGCCGTGCGAGCTCTTCTATCTCAATGACTGGAACGTCATCTACGTTCCGGACGGAACAAGTTTCCAGCAGATCGTAGCGGCGCAGCGGCGCGCGCTCAGTCTCGGGAACGGGCAGCCGACCGCCATCGTCTACCGCACTACTAAAGGATGGCGCTACGGAATCGAAGGTCGCGCATCACATGGCGCCGGCCACAAGCTTTGCGCCCAGGGATTCTACCAGGCGATGGCACCGCTCGTCGCCGAGAGTCGGGTGGGCCTGCCGGTATGCGACCCCGAAAATCCGCGCTGCGGGGGAGGATCGAGCTCCGAAGTCGTCGAGCGATGCTTCTTAGAAGCGCTCTCCGCCGTCGGGGTGGTCCTGCAATCGAACCGTCAGCTCGTCGCGCGGATAGTCGAACGGGTGACGGCGGCCCGCGAGCGTCTATACAAGCGCGATCGTCGCCTCGCGGAAAAGTCGCCTGACGTGCTGCGGGTCTTCTCGCTCGCGCAGTCCACATCGACGCCACCGTCGCTCGAGCTTTCTCCCGGCGCAACAACCACATTGCGCGGGCAGCTCGGCAAGGTGCTCGGATATCTCAACAGGGAAAGCGACGGCGCGCTGTTCATTTCCGCCGCCGACCTTCTCGGATCGACGAGCCTCAACGAGGCGGCAGCGGGATTCGCACCGGGTTACTTCAATACGCGCTCGAATCCTGACTCGCGCACTCTGTCAATCGGCGGAATCTGCGAGGACGCAATGAGCGGCGTTCTCTCCGGCATCTCCACGTTCGGGCATCACATCGGAGTCGGCTCGTCGTACGCGGCGTTCATCGCGCCGCTCGGACACATCGCCGCCCGCCTGCACGCGATAGGAAATCAGTCGCGGCAGGCACTCGACCCCGGTCCGTATCGTCCATTCATTCTCGTGTGTGCTCACGCCGGCCTGAAGACCGGCGAGGACGGACCCACGCATGCGGATCCCCAGCCGTTGCAGCTTCTCCAGGAGAATTTCCCCAGGGGAGCGATGATCACCCTCACACCGTGGGATTCGCAGGAGATATGGCCTCTCATGGCGGCTGCTCTGCGCAGCTCACCCGCGATCATCGCCCCCTTCGTCAGCCGGCCGTCGGAAACAGTGCCCGACAGGAAGGCGCTCGGACTCGCCCCCGCGTCGGATTCGGCCAGAGGAGTGTACAAGCTGCGAAGCGCGAACGGTCGCAGCGAAGGGTCGATTGTGCTCCAGGAATCGGGAGTCGCGTATGCGTTCGTGGAGCAGACGCTGCCGCTTCTCGCGACGAAGGGAATAGATCTGGACGTCTATTACGTGGCGAGCGCTGAGCTCTTCGACCTGCTGTCATCGGTGGAGCGAGACGAGATTTTTCCGGAAAGCGTCGCAATGCACGCGATGGGACTGACCGGGTTCACGCTTCCCACGATGTATCGCTGGATTCGTTCCGACCTCGGCAGATCGCTGACGCTGCATCCGTTCTCACACGGGCGTTACCCGGGGAGTGGACCGGGCGCGCGCGTCATGGCCGAAGCGGGTCTCGATGGTGATGGACAGCTGGCCGTCATTGTCAGATACGTTGAAGCGCGCGCGCGGAGCGCAACCGGTGCGTGACCCGAGGATAATCTCGGGCGCGTCCATGCCGGAAAAGAACCGCTAGAGCAGCGTCCCGCGAAGCAAGGCCAGCGCGACGTAGAAATACAGCGTGAGGCCGGTCACGTCGACGAGCGTCGCAACGAAGGGCGCGCTCGCGCTGGCGGGATCGAATCCGATCCTTTTCATGATGAAGGGCAGCATCGCGCCGGCCAGAGATCCGAACGTCACCACGCCAAGCAGCGCTATACCTACCGTGAGCGCGATCAGCATGTAGTGCTCGCCATATCCTCCGGCGATCCCCATTTTCTGCCACACGACCACGCGCAGCATTCCGAGCACTCCGAGTATGAGGCCGAGGGTCAAACCGAACGAGATCTCGCGCCGGAAGATCCGCCACCAGTCTCTGAGCCTGATCTCCTCGAGTGCAAGAGAGCGAATGATCAGCGACGTCGCCTGCGAACCCGAGTTGCCTCCCGAGCTGATGATCAGCGGGATGAACAGACCGAGGACGATCGCCCTTTGCAGCTCCTCCTCGAAGTACTGCATCGGAAACGTCGTCAACATCTCGCCGACCAAGAGCGCGGCGAGCCACGGCGCGCGCTTTTTGATCACGGTGAGAAACCCGATCTGCGGGTAGGGCTCCTCGAGAGCCTGCATGCCGCCGAAGCGCTGCACGTCTTCGGTATGCTCCTCGACGAGCGCGTCGATGACGTCGTCAACGGTGACCACGCCCTGAATGACGCCATTGTCATCCACCACCGGCACCGCCACGAGGTCGTATTCACGCGTCAATCGCGCGACCTCCTCGCGGTCAGCCGTCACCGGTACGGAGACAACTTCCTGCCAGGCGATGTCCGACACCTTTCCACCCTCCGGCGCCGCCAGCAGCTCGCGGAGTGACATCACGCCGCGCAGGCGGCCGGCCGAGTCCGTGGTGTAAATCGCGTTCATGGCCTCGCGCCGCTCCGATCGCGCGATCCGTCGCACCCCCGCGAGCGCTTCCTCAACCGGAGTCTCCTCGGACACGGAGACGAACTCCGTCGTCATCAGGCCGCCGGCGGAATCCGGATCGTAGGCGAGAAGCTTTTCTGTCTCCGCTCTCTCGGCGGCAGGAATCTCGGAGAGGATCTCGTCGGCGCTCTCCTCCTCCAGAGTCTCGAGGGCATCCGCGCGGTCGTCGGGAGTCATCTCCGTGACGAGCTCGGCGGCCTGCCGCGCGCTCATGGTCTCGAGGAGCTCGGTGCGCAGGTCCTCGTTCAGGTACTCGAGGACATCGGCGGCTCTCTCCACGGGAAGCGCGGAGATGAATTGCGCCACCTTCTCCCGCGGAAGCGCTTCCGCGACGTTCGCCAGATCCGCGGCGTGCATCTCCTCGGTTTCCGCCGCGATTGCTTCGGGCGTCTCCTCGAGAATCTCGAGCAGATCCGGCACGAGGAGCGCGGCTATCGAGCGGGCTCCCTCTTCGTCGTACTGCACGTTGCGCATCGGAGTCTTCACGGCGCGAGGGGGAGAGTGCGCCTGTTCTGTCTCGTGCCGGTCAGTTCATAACCGGCTATCGCGATCGCATCGCGAATCGCTTCCGGCGTGACGGTACCGTCGTGCTCGATTACCGCCTGGCCGATCGAGACATCAGCACGCTCGATCCCCGGCACTCCCCCGAGGGAAGTGAACACCGCGCGGACACAGTGCGCGCAGCTCATGCCGGAGATCGAAGCCGTGGTCACCATGCGGCATAATATACTAGTCGAGTCTGTTCGCGGACCTCGGCACCGGGGGATTCTTTTTCCTCGACACGAACGTCTTTTCGAGAGCGGGAATGAACGCATCGTAGCGAGTGCCCGGCTCCCACATGACCCATCCATCGTACCCCGCGTCGTACACAGCGCGCTTCTGCTCTTCCAGCTCGCGTGGTCCGTACCTGGGCGCGCCGATGCTGAACGCCTGTAGCCACGGACGTACGTGCTCGCCGGTGATCCCGAGCTTCGCGTCGCGCTCGCGCGCGCGAGAGATGGCGATATGAATGATGTCGTAGGGCGCCGCGTTGGGGCGCTCGATGTTGAACGCGCCGCGCGGATAGTGCGATGGATAAACCATCGGCAACATCACGTCGACTGATCTGGAAATCGGTTCCCAGGCCTGTCCGATCTCCAGCGCTCCGCCGACAGTCGTGACGAGACCGAAGACGTCAGCGGTCGTCCGGATCCCCGCCTTCGCGAACCGCGCGCGCGCCGTGCTGAGGAATTCCGCGAGCACCTGCGGCTTGCTGCGCCCGTTCTGCCCGGGGAATACCTGCTTCGGCAGACTTCTGTACGGCTCGGGGAAGCGGATGTAATCGAACTGGATCTCGCCAAAGCCCATGCGAATGGCTTCGTCCGCTACGCGCAGGTTGTACTCCCAGATCGCGTTCGCGTATGGATTCACCCAGATGAGGCCCTGCTTGTCGCGCCAGGGAGTGCCGTCGGGCTTGCGTATCGTGTGCTCGGGATTCAATCGCGCCGCCACGGAATCCTTGAATACGATGATGCGCGCGACCGGAAGAATGCCGTGAGCGCGGATCGTGTCCACGAGCGCTCTCAGGTTTTGCGATTTCACCTGCGTGCCGCCATTCTTCTGGAGCAGTGGATCACTGGAGTTGAAGTTCAGGCCGAACTCGTCCTTGATGTCGATCACGAACGCGTTGATCTCGGTCGAGTCGGCGATCCCGATCAGATGCTTCATGCGCCGAGTGTTGGCGCCGAAGCGATAGACGTAGAGTCCGCGCGCCGCGAGCGTGCCCTTGATCAGCGAGTCGAGAACCGGGGGCGTCGGGTGTGTGCCGGCGACGAGGGGACGGGCTGGAGGCAAAGGCGCGGAGGAAGTCGCGATCGGCGCCATCCTACCTGAGGCGCTGGTAGACGGTGATGCGTTGGTTCTCCCTCCGGTCGTCTGTCCGACCGTTGCGCTCGGGATTCCACCTGTGACGCTCGACGGAGTGCTGGTCGCCGCCGCAGTCGCAGCCGTAGTCGCAGCCGCGGTCGCAGCCGCGGTCGCAGCCCGCGGATTGCTTCCCTCGGGAGTCGGAAGCGGATTCCTGGCCGCGCTATCGTGCGTAGGAGAGCAGGCTAGCGGGATCGCCGCCGCCGTTGTCGCCACCGCGAGTAGGACCCGAGTGACCTTCTTGAGATGCATGATCTATTGCATGGACGGGAGGATACCGGAATCTAATCACGTCCGCTGGTAAACGTCCCACCAACCAGCTCAGTATATATTTGGCAGCAATGCGATACCTGCCCCTTCCCGTTCTCACTTTCGCGCTAGCCGGCGCGTGTGCGTTTCCGCCGCCGCCGCCACCCGCTGCCGAGTTCCTCGTCTCGGCGGGCGATCAGACGTACTGGGTGCGGAGCGATCAATCGGGAGTTCGCATCCGCGGCTCACCGCTCATCCTCGCGCGCACCGGCGGGCGCTACTATGAGGTATACATCGGAGAAGTCGACCGGTCATATCCTCATGCTCTCTTTGCGAGCGAGCGCGTCTTCCGGCGCGAGCTCGCCAGTGGCGACTCAGCGATCATCTTCGACGACACCACGGTCGTCTCGCTCGCGTCGGACTACAAGCGCAGGAATCCTCATCAGGCGCTGCTCGCCCCGGACGAGGACCCGGAGGACGATGTCGAAATCGCCGCTGTGGGCGAGACGGATATTCTGAACGTGCTCGGGCCGTATGTCGCGCTCGAGCACCGGCTGTCGGTCGGACGCGCGGACGGGAATGATCAGGATGACACCACCCGCGCGGTCGTCGACATCCGTACCGGCAAGCCGGTTTCGCTGGATCACGTGATGGACGACTCGACGATTCATGAGGCCGCTGGCGAAGGCGGACTCTTCACCCGCAAGTGGAAGCACGACGGATACGACGTCGTCTCGCACTATGACTCGACGCGGAAGGGCAACGCGCTGCTGTTGAGAGATCGGCGCGGCCGGGAGTGGAAGCTCGGGATGGTCGCGTCGAGCTTCATTCAGATCTTCTGGCTCGACAAGCCGCGCGTGGATGCGCGGACGCGTCACGCATTGTCGGAAGCGTTCAACGAGGCCGTTGCGTACGGTGAGACCCTCAAACAGGTCTCGCGCAAGCAGCCCCGCGCGCCGGCGAAGAGAGCGCGACGCCACACATGAGCCCTTCGAAGCGCCAGGCGCGGAGCGTCGGTGAGACGCAGCACGAGACCGCGCAGCTGATGATGCCGCAGCACGCGAACGTTCTGGGCCACGTCTTCGGCGGCGTCGTCCTCTCGATGATGGACACCACCGCCGCCGTCTCGGCGATTCGGCACGCGCGACTCGCCTGCGTGACCGTTTCGGTTGATCGTGTGGATTTCCGTGAGCCGATTTACGTCGGAGATCTCGTCATCATGAAATCCAGCGTGAACTTTGTCGGAAGGACATCCATGGAAATTGGAGTCCGGGTTGAGACGGAGAATCTTCTCACCGGTATCAGGCGGCACACGAACTCGTGCTATCTCACCTTCGTGGCGATCGATCACGATGGCAAGCCGGTGCCGGTTCCGAAGCTCAGGCCCGAGACTTCCGAGGAGAAGAGGCGATTCGAAGCCGCGAAGGAGCG
>CAYMKQ010000085.1:0-2659 GCA_964391175.1 uncultured Gemmatimonadaceae bacterium
CTCGGCGGGAAGATCAGCCTCGAGGACATGTGCATGAAGCTGAGCACGAACCCGGCGAGGATCATGGGACTGTATCCGAAGAAGGGCGCGCTTCAGGTGGGCGCCGATGCGGACATCGCCATCATTCATCCGACAAAAACGCAGAAGGTGCAGTCGGTTGGGGGTTCGATGGAGACGAATGCCGACTGGTCTCCGTACGAGGGATGGGATCTCGCCGGCTTCTCGCGCACGACACTCTCGCGCGGAGATGTGATCGTGGACGATTACCGCGTCGTGGGCACCGAGGGACGAGGGCAGTGGCTGCCGCGCAAGACAGCCGGGCTCGCGTCGTGACAAGCGTCACGGCGGACGCGTCCTACGCGCCCGTAGTGAGCGACGACATCCGGAACAGTCCGCTCTGGAACGAGGATCTCGCGCCCACTGCCCCGTCGCAACGGACGTGGTCCACTTACAATATCGCGGCGCTCTGGATCGGGATGAGCGTCGTCATCACGACGTACACGCTCGCCTCGGGCCTGATGCAGCAGGGGATGACCTGGTGGCAGGCGATGATCGTGATCCTTTTGGGCAACGTGATCGTGCTCATTCCGATGATCCTCAACGCCCACGCCGGCACCAAGTACGGAATCTCCTTTCCTGTCCTTTGCCGTGCGAGCTTCGGCGTTCGTGGGGCAAATGTCGCCGCCATGCTGCGCGCGGTAGTGGCGTGCGGATGGTTCGGCATCCAGACCTGGATCGGCGCGCTTGCGCTCAACGCGCTCATGCGAGCGGCCTGGCCGGGCTGGGCCCAGCTTCCCGGGTCGACGGCGATCGCGTTCGGAGTCTTCTGGCTCATTCAGGTCGCGATCATCCTCAAGGGAACAGAGGGCATCAAGGTTCTGGAGAGCTGGTCGGCCCCGCTGTTGCTCGGGGGCGGGGCAATCCTGCTCTGGTGGGCGATCCGGAACGGCGGCGGCCTCACGAACATTCTCGAAGAGTCACAGCGTCTCCAGCGGGGCAACGCAACTTTCTGGGCGCTATTTCCCGCGGCGCTCACCGCCAATGTTGGATACTGGGCCACGCTGAGCCTCAACATCCCCGACTTCACCCGCTACGCAAAAAGCCAGCGCTCGCAGGCACTCGGGCAGGCTCTCGGTCTTCCGACCACGATGACAGCATTCGCTTTCATCGGAGTGGCCGTGACGAGCGCGACGATCGTGATCTTCGGCGAGGCGATCTGGGATCCCGTCGTCCTCGTCAGCAGGATCGGGACGGCCGGCGTGATAATCTTCGCCACGCTCGTGGTGCTCGCGGCGCAGCTCACCACGAACATGGCAGCGAACGTCGTCTCGCCTTCCAACGACTTCTCGAACCTGAGCCCGCGGCGGATCAGCTACGTCACCGGCGGTCTCATCACCGCGGTGGTCGGCATACTGATGATGCCGTGGAAGCTCTACTCCGACGCCGCCGCCTACATCTTCACCTGGCTCCTCGGCTATTCGAGCCTGATGGGCGCGCTCGGCGGAATTCTCATCGCTGACTACTGGGTGATCCGGAAGCAGCAGCTCGCGGTCGACGACCTGTACCGCGAGCGCGGAATGTACACCTACACTAAAGGCGTCAATCCGCGCGCCATTCTCGCGCTGGTTCTTTCGATCGCGCCGGTCGTGCCCGGCTTTCTGCACGCAGTCACGACGCCGGGCGGAGCCGTCGCCGATCCGAATTTCTTCGACAGGGTTTATTCGTACGCCTGGTTCGTGACATTCGCGCTCAGCTTCATCATCTATTGGCTGCTGATGCGGCGTGATACAGTTAGTCGATCGTCCACTTCAGGATCATAAAGGGAGAGCTGGATGCCTCGTGTCGTTAAGTGCGGTCTGATTCAGGCGACTCACGCGTGCTCGACGGAAGAGCCGCTGGAGACCATTCGAGAGGCCAACATCGCGAAGCACCTGAAGCTGCTCGATGAAGCGGGCCGACAGGGCGTACAGATCGTCTGCATGCAGGAGATCTTCACCGGCCCGTATTTCTGCGCCGAGCAGAATCCACGGTGGTACGATGCGGTGGAGCAGATCCCGGATGGCCCGACGACGAAGCTGATGCAGGAGGTCGCGCGTCGGCACTCGATGGCGATCGTCGTCCCTATATACGAGGAAGAGGGCACCGGGATCTACTACAACACCGCCGCGGTGATCGACGCGGACGGGACGTATCTGGGGAAGTACAGGAAGAACCACATTCCGCACTGCGCCCCCGGATTCTGGGAGAAGTTCTATTTCCGTCCCGGAAACCTTGGCTATCCCGTCTTCAAGACGCAGTACGCCGACGTGGGCGTCTACATCTGCTACGACCGGCACTTTCCCGAGGGCGCCCGCGAGCTGGGGCTCAACGGAGCCGAGATCGTGTTCAATCCGTCGGCAACGGTAGCCGGGCTTTCGGAGTATCTATGGAAGCTGGAGCAGCCGGCGCATGCCGTGGCCAACGCTTTCTTTGTGGGCGCGATCAACCGTGTCGGCTTCGAGAAGCCGTGGAACATCGGCGAGTTTTATGGGCAGAGCTACTTCTGCGACCCGCGCGGGAAGGTGGTGGCCGAAGCCAGCCGCGACCGGGACGAGCTGATAACCGCGGAGCTGGATCTCGACCAGATCCGAGAGGTGCGGAACGTGTGGCAGTTCTATCG
>CAYMKQ010000085.1:2759-8668 GCA_964391175.1 uncultured Gemmatimonadaceae bacterium
CGGACCTCTCGCCGATACGGATGTGGAGGTCGCGGTGACTCACTGCGGGATCTGCCACTCCGACTTGCATCTGATCGACGACGACTGGGGCATTAGTTCCTACCCACTTGTCCCCGGCCATGAAGTGATTGGCAGCGTCAGCGCCGTCGGAAAGAGCGTCAAGAATCTCAGGCCCGGGCAGCGTGTCGGCATCGGCTGGCTATCGGCGAGCTGCCAGGAGTGCGAGTGGTGCAAGGAGGGGCTGGAGAATCTCTGCGCGAAATCGCAGCCGACCTGTGTCGGCAGGGCTGGCGGATTTGCGGAAAAGGTTCGTGCCGATGCGCGGTTCGCGTTTTCCATTCCCGACGAGCTCCCGTCCGCTGAAGCAGCGCCGCTGCTCTGCGCCGGGATAACCGTCTTCACGCCTCTCGACGACTACAACGCGGGCGCCGGCACGCGACTTGGCGTCGTCAGCTTAGGCGGACTAGGACATCTGGCAGTCCAGTTCGGGAAAGCGCTCGGCTGCGAAGTGACTGCGTTCTCGACATCGGCTTCCAAGCGCGACGAGGCGAGGAGCTTTGGAGCGAAGAAGTTCGTCGATATGAACAACGCGGATGAGATGGCGGCAGCCGCGGGCACGCAGGATCTCATCCTCACTACTGCCTCCGCCGACCTGCCATGGGACGCGCTCCTCGGCGCCCTGCGTCAACGGGGAGTTCTCTGTCTCCTCGGAGTGCCGCAGAGTCAGGTTGCCGTCGCCGCGTTCCCGATGATCCTGGGGCACAAAAAGATAGTCGGCAGCAACACCGGCTCGCGCGCGGCGATCGAGAAGATGCTGGCGTTCGCCGCCAAAAACCGCATCCACCCGCAGATCCAGAAGTACCCGATGTCCAAGGTCAACGATGCCATTGCCACGGTCCGTGACAAGTCCGTGAGATACCGGGCGGTGCTGGAAGCGTAGGGCCCGCTGGATCCGCCTGCACCCGAGCGAACGTCATGACAGTCGAGCCGTTCGAGATCGACCCTGACATCCGTCGCGCGTCGACGCTGCCGGCCCGTGTGTATTCGGATCCGGAATACTTCGAGCTCCAGAAGGACCGCGTGTTCGCGCGGAGCTGGCAGTGGGTCGGCGATTCGGCGCGGGTCCGGGCGCCGGGGAGTGTCTCCCCCTTCACGCTGCTCGAGGGCTGTCTCGACGAGCCATTGGTGCTCGCGTCGGACGATGAAGGAGTCGTTCGCTGCCTCTCCAACGTCTGCACGCACCGCGGCGCGATCGTCGTCGAGGGCGCGGGACACCTGAAGTCGCTGCGCTGCCGGTACCATGGCCGCCGCTTCGCGCTGGATGGAAAGTTCGTGTCGATGCCGGAGTTCGACACCACTGAAGGCTTCCCCTCGGCGAAAGACAATCTCCCCGCTCTTCCGCTCGAGCGTCTCGGGCCGCTTCTCTTCAGCGGACTCGCGCCGGACATGCCGTTCGAAGAATGGATCGCTCCAGTCAGAGAGAGGGTGTCGTGGATGCCGCTTGAACATTTCGTTCGCGATGCTGTCGGTTCTCATGACTATCTCATCAACGCCAACTGGGCCCTTTACTGCGACAATTACCTCGAGGAGTTCCACATCCCCTACGTGCACGCGGGGCTGTCTGAACAGCTCGACTACTCCAGCTATCGCACCGAGAGATTCCGCTACGCGAATCTTCAGCTCGGGATCGCCAAGGCGGGGGAACCGGCTTTCGATCTGCCCGCGGGTCACCCCGACGAGGGTGAGCGGGTCGCCGCGTTCTATTTCTGGCTGTTCCCGAACCTGATGCTGAACTTCTATCCGTGGGGTCTCTCGCTCAACGTCGTCACTCCACTCGGCGCGGGGCGCACCAAGGTGTCGTTCCACTCGTACGTGTGGAACGCGGCCCTGCGCGACTCGGGGGTGGGGGCGGGACTTCATCGGGTCGAGATGGAGGACGAGGAAGTCGTGGAGTCGGTGCAGCGCGGCGTTCGCTCGCGCCTGTACGATCGTGGCCGCTACTCGGAGAGGCGTGAAGTAGGGACGCATCACTTCCACGAGCTGCTTGCGGAGTTCATGCAGCGGCCTCTCGAACCGAACGGAGCGCCACGGCCGATACCTCGGGCGTGACCGCAGTTCCGGAGGCGCGAGAGCCCGTCGTCGCCGGATCGGCTCGCCCTGCCCGCCGTCTCCTCACAGTTCTGGGCCTTCTCTTCGGGCTCTCGGTGATAGTCGGAAACACAATCGGCTCGGGGATCCTTCGAACTCCCGGACAGGTCGCGCAGCTCCTGCCCAACCCGACGCTATTCATCGTGGTGTGGGTGCTCGGGGCCCTCTATGCTCTTCTCGGCGCCAACGCGCTGGCCGAGCTGGCGACGATGATGCCGGAATCGGGAGGATACACGGTGTTCGTCCGGCGCGCGCTCGGTGAATACGCCGGGTTCGTCATCGGGTGGAGCGACTGGCTTTCCTCCTTGAGCAGCCTCGCGCTGGCGGCACTGGTGATCGGCGACTACACGACAGCGCTTTTCGCTTTGCCGAGCGGGTTCGACACCACGATAGGGTCCGCGGTGATCCTGGGCTTTGCAATCCTCCAGTGGCGTGGAGTAAAGGCCGGCAGCAGGGCGCAAAATGTGACTGCGATCGCGAAGTCGATAGCCTTCGCGGTGCTCATCGTGGCGTGCTTCATCCTGGGTAACGGGTTCGAATCCGACGGACCCGGCGGGGCGCCGATCCCGCGCGGATTGAGTCTCGCGGCGGCAGCCATTCTCGCGATGCAGGCGGTGATTTTCACCTACGACGGCTACAACGGCATCATCTACTTCTCCGGCGAGCTGCGTGACCCCGCGCGCGACATCCCGCGCTCGATCTTCGGAGGGGTAGCGGCCGTAGCGCTCATCTACGTTCTCGTGAATCTCGCGTTTCTCTACGTGCTGCCGCTGTCGCGCATGGCGGGCGAGCCGCTCGTCGCCGCCATGGCGGCGCGCGAGGTGTTCGGATCGAAGGGCGACACCATCATTCGTACTATCACCATCATCTCGCTGTTGAGCGCGGCCAATGCGTTTCAGCTGATGGCGTCGCGTGTTCTTCACCGCCTCGGCTCCGTCGGATACCTGGCCGCTGGCGGCTACGTGAATGAGGGGGGAACACCCGCTGTCGCCCTGATGTTGAGCAGCGTAGTTGCACTGGGCCTCGTCCTGACGGGAACCTTTGAGAAAGTCCTGGCAGTGACGGCTTTCTTTTTCGTTGCGCAGTACGCACTGGCATTCGCGAGCCTGCTGGTTCTGAGGCGGAAAGAGCCCGGCACGCCAAGACCGTACCGTGCGAAGGGTCATCCGTGGACGACTTGGGTGGTGCTGGTGCTTTCCATCGCCTTTCTGATCGGCGCGGTGGCTGCCGACTCGCGAAACAGCGTCTATTCGTTGCTGCTTCTGGGGGCGAGCTGGCCGCTCTATCTACTGATGAGGCCCAAGGCCCTCGCGACGAGCAGAGCGAAGTAGGCTCGTCCCGTTGACATAGCCCGATTCCCGGGTAAGTTTACAAGGCTATGGCGGAACGCAGTTTACCGCGCCCGTCATAACTACAATCTATCGCCGACAAGAAGCACTTTCGGCGCGCCTCGAGTCCCCACCTGTGCAGCGATTGCGGGTGCACCCGGCGGCAGCGGATGGATACCGGTCCCGTTCAGGGACGCATGGTCCACCCGCGTTTTTGTTGAAATGAGACCACCGGCTCCAGCTGTTTGGGGCGGCTTACATAGAGAGAGCCTCCGAGATCATGCCACGCGCAACACCGCTCGACCATTACCGTAACATCGGCATCACGGCCCACATCGATGCCGGTAAGACGACTATGACCGAGCGCGTCCTCTATTACACGGGCAAGACCCACAAAATTGGCGAGGTGCACGAAGGCACCGCGACGATGGACTGGATGGAGCAGGAGCAGGAGCGCGGCATCACCATCACTTCCGCCGCCACCACCGCCTTCTGGACGCGCAACGATACCGAGTACCGCATCAATATCATTGACACGCCTGGACATGTCGATTTCACCGTTGAAGTCGAGAGATCGCTGCGTGTGCTCGACGGTGTGGTGACGCTGCTGGATTCGGTCGCGGGTGTAGAGCCGCAGACGGAGACCGTGTGGCGCCAGGCCGACCGTTACCGCGTGCCGCGCCTCATCTTCGCCAACAAGATGGACCGCATCGGTGCCGACTTCGACCGCTGCATGCGCATGATCCGCGACCGCCTAACGAAGGACGCGTATCCGATTCAGCTGCCGGTTGGATCGGGTGAGCTGTTTCACGGCCATATCGATGTCATCGAGCGCAAGCAGTTCATCTTCGACGACGAGTCGCTCGGCAAAAAGTTCGAGATCACGGAAGTCCCCGAGGAATATCGCGAGGCGATGGAGAAGGCCCGTCACGATGTCATCGAGGCGGCTGTCTCGCACGACGAGGCGCTTATCGAGAAGTACTTCCGCGGCAAGGAGCTCACCAACGACGAGATCCGCCACGCCATCAGGAGCGCCACAGTCGGTGGCTTCATCGTTCCAGTGCTTTGCGGCGCCGCGTTCAAGAACAAGGGCGTTCAGGCGATGCTCGACGCCGTGGTCGACTTCCTTCCGTCCCCGGTCGATGTGCCACCGGTCGAGGGACATCTCCCGAACGGCGAGCTGGGTAAGAGAAGCCCGGACGACGAGGCACCATTCGCCGGACTGGCGTTCAAGATTGCGACCGACCCGTTCGTCGGAAAGCTGACCTTCTTCCGCGTCTACTCGGGAGTGCTCAAGTCCGGCTCCTACGTTTACAACGCCACCAAGGACAAGCGTGAGCGCGTGGGACGTCTGCTCCAGATGCACGCCAACAAGCGCGAGGAAATCGAGGAAGTGCGCGCTGGTGACATCGCCGCCGCCATTGGACTGAAGGACACGCGGACCGGCGACACGATGACGATGGAAGAGTCGCCGATCGTCCTCGAGGCGATGAAATTCCCCGCGCCGGTCATCGACGTCGCGATCGAGCCGAAGACCAAGGCCGACCAGGACAAGCTCGCCATCGCACTGCAGAAACTGTCGGAGGAAGATCCGACCTTCCGAGTGCACTCCGACCAGGAGACGGGCCAGACGATCATCTCCGGAATGGGAGAGCTCCACCTCGAGATCATCGTCGACCGGATGCAGCGCGAGTTCAAGGTCGACGCGAACATCGGCCGCCCGCAGGTCGCTTACCGCGAAACGATCAAGAAGCGCGTCGAGAAGGTAGAGGGGAAGTTCATCCGGCAGTCGGGCGGTAAGGGCCAGTACGGCCACGTGGTGATCAACATCGAGCCGGCGAAGCAGGGCGAAGGGTTTATCTTCGAGGACAAGATCGTCGGCGGAACGATTCCCCGTGAGTTCATCAAGCCCGCCGAGCAGGGGATGCGAGAAGCTCTCGAGGGTGGCGTGCTGGCGGGCTATCCGATGGTGGACGTTAAGGCAGAGCTGGTATACGGCTCGTACCACGACGTTGACTCCAGCGAAATGGCGTTCAAGATCGCCGGCTCTATGGCGATCAAGGAAGCGGCCAAGAGAGCCGGAGCCATCATCCTCGAGCCGATCATGAAAGTCGAGGTCGTCTCGCCCGACGCGTACATGGGTGACGTGCTCGGCGATCTCTCAGCGCGCCGCGGACGAATCGGCGGAATGAATCAGCGCGGCGAGGCGCAGGTAATCGATGCGCAGGTACCGCTGTCCGAGATGTTCGGCTATTCCACGAAGCTCAGATCGATGACGCAGGGAAGAGCCGTCTACTCGATGGAGTTCGCGCACTACGAGGAAGTACCGAAGGCCAAAGCAGAAGAAATCATCAATAAAGTCACCGCAAAGGCGAGATAAGAAATGAGCAAAGCCAAATTTCAGCGTACGAAGCCTCACGTGAACGTCGGCAC
>CAYMKQ010000086.1:0-2456 GCA_964391175.1 uncultured Gemmatimonadaceae bacterium
CCGACTGTTCGAGCCGCGGATTAGAGAGGCGCTATCGCGACGCCTCGTCGCGTGATTTTCTGTTGCAAGTGCCTTAGTCGCCGCCGGTACCGTCCCGACGTCGTGAGGCTCGTGGCTGTTAGCGTTTGTCCGCTGTCAGCTCGCAGCTTAGCCTTTCTCAGTTGCAGGTGTCCTTCACTTGACCCCTGTCGTCTCGCCCGCCGTCAGCCCCCGCTGCCTGAGCAGCGCCTCTACACTCGGATCCCGCCCGCGGAAATTCCGATAGAGCACGTCCGCTTCCTCGGTCTCCCCGCGCGAAAGGATAAGGTCGCGGTACAACTGCCCATTCGCGCGGCTGAACCCGCCGCGCTCCTGGAACCAGGCGTACGTGTCGTGCGCGAGCACTTCGCTCCACAGGTACGCGTAATAGGCGGCCGCGTAACCGCCGTCCCAGATGTGCGAGAAGTACGTCGTACGATAGCGCGGCGGGATCTCCGCGACCGTGAGGTTGAAGCGTCGCAGCGTTTCAGCCTCGAGCGCCTTCACGTCCTGCTGTGGCGCGCCGGCCGGCAGCGTGTGCCACACCATGTCGAGGAGCGACGCCGAGACATATTCGGTGGTGGCGAAGCCCTGATTGAAGGTCCTCGACTGCTTGACCTTGTCGACCAGTGACTGAGGTATCGGCGCGCCGGTCTGGTAGTGCTTCGCGTAGTTGGCGAACACGGCGGGATCGAGTGCCAGGTGCTCGTTGAACTGCGAGGGGAACTCCACGAAATCACGCGGCACGTTCGTCCCCGCGAACGTCGGGTACTGGACGCGCGAGAACATCCCGTGCAGCGCGTGCCCGAACTCATGGAACATCGTGGTCACGTCGTTGAAGGTGAGCAGCGCCGGCTGTCCGGGCGCGGGCTTGGTGAAGTTCGAGACGTTGAAGAGAACGGGCTTTGTGCCCATCAGTCCCGATTGCTCGACGAAGTTGTCCATCCACGCGCCGCCGCTCTTGTTGTCGCGCTTGAAGAAATCGGCGTAGAAGAGAGCTAGCGGCTTCCCGTCCGAATCCAATACCTCGAACACGCGCACATCGGGGTGATAGACCGGGATGTCCTTCCGCTCCCTGAAGGTCAGTCCGAACATACGGTTCGCGGCGAAGAAAACTCCATCGCGGAGCACACGATCGGTCTCGAAGTACGGCTTGATCTGCGACTCATCCAGATCGTACTCGGCCTTCCTCACCTGCTCGGCGTAGTACTGCCAGTCCCAGGGCGCGAGCTTGAATCCCCCTCCCCCTCCCCCGCCCTGCGCATCGATGAGCTGTTGCATCCTGGCGATCTCCGCGCGCGCTCTTGCCGTCATTGGCGGCACGAGGTCGGTGAGCAGCTTGATCGCGTTCTCGGGGGTCTTGGCGCCCTGTGTGACGAGCGCGAAGGCCGCGAAGTTGGGATAGCCGAGGAGCTTGGCGCGGTCAGCGCGGATCTGGGCGAGGCGCTGAGCGATCGCGCGAGTGTCGTTCGAGTCACCGCGCTCGGTGCGCAGAGTGGAGAGCTCGAACAGGCGCTGGCGCACCGCCCGGTTTTTCAAGGAAGCCTGCGCCGGCTGCTGCGTGGTGTTCTGGAGGGGAATCACCCACTTGCCGGTGAGCCCGCGTTCTTTGGCGGCGTCGGCCGCCGTAGCGATCTCCGCTTCGGTGAGACCATCGAGCTCGGAGCGGTCGTTGAGCACCAACGCTCCAGCTCTAGTACCTGCCAGTAGCTTGTTCTGGAAGTCCGTGGCGAGCTTCGACTGCTCCTGGTTGAGCGAGCGCATCTTGATCTTGTCCGCTTCGGAGAGCTGCGCGCCCGCGCGCACGAAGTCGCGGTTGTAGCGCTCGACCAGCCGCAACTGCTCGGCGTTCAGACCGGGCGCCTGACGCCTGTCGTACAGGCTCCTCACACGGTTGTAGAGCTGGTCGTTGAGGTAGATCGCGTCGTTGTGCGCGGCGAGCCTGGGGGCGATCCGCTCGTTGATCTTCTGCAGGGTGTCGTTGGTGTTGGCGCCGACGACGGAGTTGAACGCGTTGTAGGCGCGCGTAAGCAGCGCACCGGAGCGCTCCATCGCGACGATCGTGTTGTCGAAGGAGGGCGGCCGCATCTGCTTGGCGATCGCATCGATCTCGGCCAGCTGCTGCCGCATCCCTTCCTCGAGCGCGGGCTCGTAGTGGGAATCGCGGATGAGGTCGAAGCGCGGGGCGTAGTAGGGGAGCGTGCTCTCGGTGAAGAACGGGTTCGAGCCGGCCGGGAGCGATGTCGGTCGCGGCGGAGTCGAGTAGGTCGGGGCGCAACCGCTGGCGACGAGTGTGGCGAGGAGAACGAGGACGCGCGAGGCGGCAATAGGCATTCCGTAGGTATTCATGGGGGCGGGCGAGACGGTGGCGGGGGGAGGGGCCGTTCTGGACTGCGACAATCAAAGTTGGCGGGCGGACCGGGCGGATTCCAGAGGTT
>CAYMKQ010000086.1:2556-5548 GCA_964391175.1 uncultured Gemmatimonadaceae bacterium
AACTACGTCACCCTCTGGCGCAAGATCGACGGGCAGTGGCGAGTCGCAAGGGACGTCACCGTGAGCACTACGCCCATGCCGATGGGAGAGCCCATGGCGTCGATGCCGATGGATGCCATGAGCATGGAGCTGCGGCCGAACAGCGCTCTCACCTGGACGGATATGGTCTCGCCCGGCTTTGCCCCCGGGGTGAAGCGCGCCGTGCTGCACGGCAATCCGGCGGGCACCGGCGATTACGTCATGAGGCTCCAGTTCCCCGACGGCTATGAAGTGCCTGTCCACTGGCATACGAAGGCGGAGCACGTCACCGTGCTGTCGGGGACTTTCAACTACGGCATGGGCGCTACCCGCGACGCGAGTATGCTGCGGACTTACGGTCCCGGAGATTTCATCTACATGCCGGGCCGCACCCCCCATTTCGCTACCACGCGCGGGGTGACGACGGTGCAGCTGCACGGGCAGGGGCCGTTCCAGCTCAATCTGGGAACGCCGTGACGCCTCGCTTCATGCACGGAAAGCAGAAGGAGCTCGTCGTGAGGTGAGCGCGACGAGCGGCGCGGACCGTCAGCGGAAGGGGCCGGCAAATGATGCCGGCCCCTTCTTCGTTCCCTCGTTCAGCGACGGAGTCAACCCAAGCGGTGGTTGACTAGTCTGACTAGTCGAGTTACATTTGGTTGAAATGCGAGACACCTATTCCCTGTACGAAGCCAAGGCGAAGCTGTCCGCTATCGTCCGCAAAGTCCGCGAGGGCCACCCCGTCATCGTAACCCTGCACGGCGAGCCGGTAGTCGAGATCCGCTCCGTGGCCGCGCGCGAGGGAGGGCTGAGCGCACGCATGCGGCAGCTGGCGGAACGCGGCATTCTCGTTCGCGAGGGTCCAAAGCGCCCCGCGCTGCGCACTGTCGCTCGCCGTCCCGGAGCACTCAAACGCTTCCTGGAAGAGCGCGAGTGATGAGAGTCGCCTACGTCGATACATCGTGTCTCGTGGCAATCGCCTTCGGGGAATCCGGCGCTGCCGCCCTCGGCCGCCGGCTGAAAGCATTCGACGAGCTCGTGTCGTCGAATCTGCTCGAGGCCGAGCTACTGGCGACCTTTGCCCGCGAGCGCGTTCCGCCTCCCCCCGAGCTGCCGGTTGCTCTGTCCTGGATTCTCCCGGACCGTCCGTTGCATGAAGAGATCGATCAGGTGCTCGCCGGGGGTTACGTTCGCGGAGCGGACTGCTGGCATCTGGCCACCGCTCTCTACCTGGCGGAGAACCCTTCATCGATGAGCTTCCTTACCGTAGACGACCGGCAGCACGAGGTTGCGCTGTCGCTGGGCTTTCAGGATTGATCAGCAGGAGGACCGGCATCGGCTCGCGTTGCCTGTACCCAGACCTACGCCGGTGCTGTCCCGACGTCGTGAGGCTCGTAGCTATCCAGCTATCAAGCTGTCAGCTGGTACCTCGTAGTTTATCCGTTCCTAGCTCAGCCGCTTCTTTTCCGGATCTCGCGGGTATCAGCTCCCTGAAAAGGCATCCGCAAGCCGCGGAGCCGCTGAACGAATTCTACGAGCGACGGACATGCAGCCATATCCAACCGACACGAAGCTGGAAGCGACGCGGCGCAGGATCGCCGAGCGCCTTCGTCCTGTGTGCGCGAATATGCCCGAGGACGAGTTTGAGAGGCTGGTGATGCGGATGGCGCTCATCGAGTGGAAGCACGCACAGGTAGGGAGCATTTCACCTGGGCTTTGACCTGGACCCGTCGCGGCGTAGGTGACATCACGTTCGACACGACCAGGTGGTACGTCCCGGCGCCATAAAGCTGGTAATCCAGGGCGGTTTCGGATCCCCGGAATGAGGCCCAAGACGATCGCGGGATCGCCGCGGGGTTGGCGTGCCAGAACACGTACTCGTCGGCGGTGAGGAGGAATACCTCGACAGGTTGGTACTCGTTGGCGGCTCCTCTTATCTGTCCCACGAGCTTGCAATTCTGATCGGTCTCGGGCAGCTCGAACGCGTAGTCGATTGCATCCCGTGCCGGGATTTCTCGGGCCTTGTCGTCGGCGGCCTTCAGGCTTAGCAGCGGACCGGGAGCGGAAGGGGTCACGGCTGGCGGAGGCTCGGGCGTCACGACGGCAGCCGCCGCGATCTCGGGCACTGAGGCGGATAGGAGAACTCTTTTCGGAGGATCCTCTTCGATTCCGCTGATCACGTGTGACATTGCGGCGATCGCGATGAAGAGCACCGTGCCTACGACCAGGCGCGCGCGCTGATCGGCCGGGTCCGGGGGTGCCTCCGGAACCGGGGTCAGATCCCAGCCGCAGTGTGGGCAGGCCTTGTCGGCGTGCTTGACGGGCTCGGCGCAAAAGGGGCACTTCGTCATACCATAGAAAGACGAACTGCATTCCCCGGCGGTTACGCGCTTATTGCCAGACTGAGGCTCTCTTCGCCCAGCTCGTGTCCTTGTACTGCGCGGTGAAGGCGCGCGCGGTTTCCTTTAACGACTTCGCATCCCCGGTCGCCTTGTAGGGGGCGACGCCCGCCCAGTAGAGCGCCTCCGCCGCGGCATCGGTCTTCGGCAGCTTCTCAACGATCTCGCGGAAGCGCTTCTCGGCCTCTGCCCATTTCTCCTGCTTGAAGTCGATCTGGGCGCGGCCGAGCATCAGCTGGCCGAGGAAATCGTCGGCGGGAAGGAACCCCTCGAGGCGGTGACGCTCGACGCCATCGGGATCGAGCTCGAGGATCGTGGGCGTCCATTGCGCCGCGTATTTCTCCCCATAGCGCTTGAACGCGTCCGCGTCGTCCTTCACGTGGACGCGCGCGGGAATGAAGTTGTCGGCGACGAAGCGCGTTACACGCTCATCCGGCCACACCTCGGCATCCAGCCGAGCACAGCCACTTCACATAGGTGCGGCGCTGAAGTCGAGGAGGACGGGGCGTCTGTTTGTCTTCGCGTCATTCAGCACCTTGTCGACATCGTGGCGGAACTTGATTTCCATGAGTGGCTTC
>CAYMKQ010000086.1:5648-8602 GCA_964391175.1 uncultured Gemmatimonadaceae bacterium
TCAGCTCGGCACTACCGACCTTCACATCTCGCGCGTCGGATTCGGCGCGTGGGCGACCGGCGGTGGCGGCTGGTCGTATGGCTGGGGCCCGCAGGACGACGGCGCATCCATCGCCGCGATAGAGCACGCCCTCGAGCTGGGCGTCAACTGGATCGACACCGCGCCGATCTACGGCCTCGGACACTCCGAGGAAGTCGTCGGGTGGGTGCTGAAGCGGCGCGGATCATCGAACCGGCCGTACGTATTCACGAAGTGCGGAATGGTGTGGGACGCGGGCGACCGGATGAAGGAGCCGGTGAGGACGCTGCGCCCAGACTCCATTCGTAATGAATGCGAAGCGTCGCTCCGCAGGCTCGGCATCGAGCGCATCGATCTCTACCAGTTCCACTGGCCCGACGACACCGGGGTTCCCCTCGAGGATTCCTGGAACACGATGATTCGCCTCGTCGAGGAGGGAAAAGTTCGCGCTATCGGGGTGTCGAACTTCGACGCGTCGCTGCTCAAAAGGTGTGAGGCAATCCGTCACGTCGATTCGCTCCAGCCGCCGTTCTCTCTGATCAAGCGCGAGGTCGCCATGGAGGAGATCCCGTGGTGTAACGCGCACCGCACGGGCGTGATCTGCTACAGCCCGATGCAGTCGGGAATTCTCACCGACACTTTTTCCGCCGAGCGGGTGAGGAAGATGGCGGACGACGACTGGCGGCCGAGGTCGCCCAACTTCCAGACGCCGCGGCTCGAAAAGAACATTGCGCTGCGCGATGCGCTGAAGCCGATCGCCAAGCGGCACGGGACGACGGTGTCGTCGGTGGCGATTGCGTGGGTGCTCGCGTGGCACGGGGTAACTGGTGCAATCGTGGGGGCGCGGTCAGCGGAGCAGGTCGATGGGTGGATCGATGCGGCGACGCTTGCGTTGAGCGCGTCAGATCTCGATGAGATCGCGAAGGCGATAGAGCGGACCGAAGCGGGCAAGGGACCGACGAGACCGGCTTTGCTGCGGGATTCTCCTCTGAACACGAGTCCTCCGATGGAGGCGAGGTAACGATGCGCAACTCACGATGGGTCGCGACTAAGGTGCGATGGCCAGCGCCAAATCCTTGCATGTCGCTCCAGTTGCGAAGGCAGCGCGAACGAGGGGCTCGATAACCGATCTTGACGCCCGTCCCGAATACTCCTAAGGTGGCTCACCTGTAATTCACCCACTCAGGAGGTTTTTCATGTCTACCTACATGGTGGAGCGCAAGCTCCCCGGCATTTCGATGGGCCAGCTAGCGGATGCCCAGAAGGCCGCGATCGACACGAGCAAGCAGTTCACCAAGCAGGGAAAGCCGGTCGAGTACATTCGCAGCATGTTCGTTCCCGGCGAGGACAAGTGCATGTGTCTCTTCAAGGCTGAGAGCGCGGACACGGTGAAGCAGGTAAATGACACCGCGAAGATTCCCTACACCCGCGTAGTGGAAGCGATGGATTTGACGCCGTAGCCGGAACGGAAATGAGCGTAGACCGGAACGCCCCTTCGGCCAACGCCCAGTTCGATGGCAGCATTCCCGAGTTCTACGACCGCCACCTCGGGCCCCTGCTCTTCGAGCCGTACGCCGCTGATCTCGCGCGTCGCGTAGCGAAGCTCCGGCCGCGAAACGTTCTCGAGGTCGCTGCCGGAACCGGAATCGTCACGCGACGACTGCTGGAAGTGCTTCCTGGCGACAGCCGTCTTACGGTAACCGATCTCAACGAGCCGATGCTTGAGCACGCCCGGCGGCGCGTCGGAGAAGATTCCAGACTCTCCTGGCGACAGGCCGACGCACTCGATCTCCCCTTCGACGATGGAGCGTTCGACACGGTCGTCTGCCAGTTCGGGCTGATGTTCCTCCCCGACAAGTCGCAAGGTATGCGCGAGTTTCATCGCGTGCTCTCGCCGGGCGGACGTCTTCTCCTCAACGTCTGGGATTCGCTCGACAACAATCCGCTTGGCGCGATCACGCATGCGGCGATCGCCGAATTCTTTCCGGTCGACCCGCCCGAGTTCTACAAGACTCCGTTTGGTTTTCACGACGTAGCCGAGTTGAGAAAGGTCGCCACCGACGCGGGCTTCAGGGACGTCGAGATCGAAAGGCTCGCGTTCGAGGCAAAGAGCCCCTCTGCGACGGAGGTGGCGAAGGGACTCATCCGCGGCAACCCGGTGGTCAACGCGATTCGCGAGCGCGCGCCCGACCGGCTGGACGAGATCGAGCGGCGCACCAGTCAGCGGCTGGCCGAGCGGTACGGATCCAGGCCGCTCAAGATTCCGATGCAGGCGCACGTGATGACGGCGGCGAAAGCGGGTTGAGGCGGCGCGGGTACCATCTGCGCGGCGCGCCTTGCTGCCGCGTGCGTTCCGATCCAGTTTTTCCACTCTGAACCGATCACGTACCGACGAGGAGGTGTGTAATGAAAGACTTACGCCGAATGCGACTCGCAATCGCGCTGGGAACTCTCGCTCTCGGGGCGTGCGCTCCCACGATGATGAATCAAGCCAGCGAGGAGCAAACCATACGCGGCCTCGAGAACGACTGGCAGCGCGCCATCGTCGCTCGCGATGTAGACAGGATCGTGAGCCTGCACGCGCCCGACGCCGTAGTGATGTTCTCCAACAGCCCGCTCGCATCGGGATCGTCGGCGATTCGCGCCGCCTACAACCGGCTCGTCAACACTCAGGGAGTGTCACTCACCTGGGTACCGACAAAGATCGACGTCGTCAGCCCCACCGTCGCGACCGAGATCGGGGCGTACACTCTCGCGTACGATGGTCCACAGGGGAGAGTCACCGACCACGGCAACTATACGACGGTGTGGCACAAGATAGACGGACAGTGGCGTGTCGCGATCGATGCCCCGGTGACTACGACGCCATTCCCGATGGCTGGAGCGAGCTCGGCTACAATGGACATGGCCGACATGCAGATGCTGGCGGGCAGCGG
>CAYMKQ010000087.1:0-6584 GCA_964391175.1 uncultured Gemmatimonadaceae bacterium
CAGTGTCACGCCTCGGCTTCTGCCTCGCTGCCGCGGTGACGATCTGGGGGTGTGGCGGGAGCAATCGCGAAGCGCCGAAAATCCCACTCGATCAGGCAAACCCCGGGAGCATTGGCACAAGCGGAGCGGCCACCCCGGGGGCGATGGGTAGCGAGGCGAAGACGGCCCTTGATAGCGGCAACATGCTCTTTCGGGCGAAGGCCTATGACCGCGCGCTCGTGCAATACCGCCGCTCAGCGCGGCTGGCCCCGACCGAGTTGGCACCGCTCCTCGGTATTCTCATGGTCGCCGACGTGACGAAGAACGCGAAGCTTGCCGACAGCACGCTGCCGCGCATACGCGAACTGAATCCAGCGGCCGCGGATTCTTCGGCCGCAATGTCGCACGCCGAGATCCTTGACGTTCATTCCCGCGCCAAGAAGGCCCCGCCGCCGCCCGCGAAAAAGCAGTAACGCGGGCACCACGTCCGCGATGACCGCAACAACGACGCGCGCCGCTTGAATCGCTTGAAAACACTGTCTACTCGTGGGATGTGATGGTCTTGGGGGAAGACGCCGCCTGACGCCTGTTTACACACCTATTGACGAGAACTCAAGCGCCAATAGCGCCCCTCTGACTGTGGGCTAATAGCCCCGGGACAACAGGGAAACTCCTACAAAAAATCAGCCATACTCTGACTGAGATCCTCCACCGCGAGACCGAGATTAGAGGCGCAGAGGTGCACGCGCGCCTCGAACCACGAGCTGGCAGTTACGAGGAGGTTTGTATGTACAGGATGATCATGGTCCCGACCGACGGCTCGGGATTCGACCGCGAGGCGATCCGGGTCGCACTGCGAATAGGGGAGCGCAGCGATGCCAAAGTCCGCCTCGTGCGCGTTCTCAGCTCGGGATCCTTCTTCGGCCTAGCAGCAGCAGCCGAGGGCACGTCCGTCGCCGCCGAGGTTGTACGCAGCGAACATGACAGGGCGTTGAGCGAGCTCAACGCGCTTGCGGCGGAGTGCAGAGCGATATCGAAGGCAGACATCGGAGTGGATCTGCACGCAGGACCGGTCGCCAGTGTACTCGAGGACTATGCGAAGCGGCATAATGTCGATCTGATCGTGATAAGCAGTCACGGACGTGGCGGCATTTCACGGCTCTCACTCGGCAGTGTCACAGATTCGCTCATCAGACACACCGCCACTCAGGTGCTCGTCGTAAAAACCCCGACCAGCTATCTGAATCCGCGAGTCGGCGATGCATTCAAGCGCATCGTTGTGCCCCTCGACGGCTCGACGCTCGCTGAGCAGATACTTCCGCGCGTGCTAACGCTGGCGAAACTCGAGGATGCCGAGATCATACTCCTTCATGTCCTCATTCCGCAGACGTACTCGCAGAAGGAAATCGCCGATCCCAGTTTGCCCTGGTGGGAGCAGGACATCGCCGTTGCGCGGACGTACCTGTTCCGCACCGCAAGCCGTCTGCGCCGCAACGGTGTGCCGGCGACCATTGACATCGTGATTGGTGAGAACGTAGCCGAAGCAATTGGCGACTATGCCGGGCGAGAGAGGGCCGACATGATCGCGATTGCGACTCATGGCCGGGGCGGAATTTCGCGAATGCTGAGAGGAAGCGTAGCGGATGCGGTGACGAGGTCGGCGAGAATGTCGATGCTGGTGTTCCGCCCGCATGAAGCGGCAGAAAGAACTGCTCCGTCCGCCGGGAAAGAGCAGACGCTTCAGGGAGAACTCATTCCCGCGTAATTGCAGTTTGGTTAGGATTGACTAGTCGGCGTGGTAAAGCCCACCGAGCGATTAGCAAGCCAGCGCACTTTTCGAAAAGGGGAATATATGCGAATCGATTCAAAAGCTCTTGGAACATCCGCGGGTTTGATCGTCGCTGCTACGTTCGTGATCTGCGGTGTGCTCGTTGCCATCGCACCTGGTGCGACATCGGCCTTCTTCGGGTGGGTTCTGCACGTCGATCTCTCCACCATGGCGCGGCCCATCTCCGTCGCGAGCTTCTTTGGCGGACTGATCTTGTTCAGCGCGTTCGTCGGAGTTTGCGTCGGGTTGACGGCCGGTTTGTACAACCGCTTCACGCGCAAAGCAGCGGTGTAGTCAGTCATTATGGCCACTGATCGTTCCTGCGCCCAGTCGGAGAGGTTCGTGGCAATGCCTGCTACCATATGATGGTGATCGGAATTCGGAAACTGTTCCTGTCGATCCTTGCGCTGCTGCTTCTCCAACTTCCATTGGGAAGCGGGCCTCTCGCATGCGGCTCGCACATGCGAGAGCAACCGACTGACCACCTGGCGTCGATGGCGCACCCCAGATCCGGCGACCCTCGGAGTGGCACGTTCGACGCTAAAATGATTGCACTCGCATTGGCGCATACAACAGGGTGTAGCGGGCAAGGTACCGACGAATGCGCAGGGACGATGCGGTGCTCGCTCAACTTCTGTCCGGTGTTCACCTCCCAGCAGGGGCCAGTAGTTGTGAACCGAGTCGGGTTGCCTGAAGACCGCGATATGATCCCGGCGGTGGTTGACACCTCGCCTGACTTTCCCCCTCCCCGGGGCGCTCTCCTCTAACGGCTCGCGCACTACACTGGAGCGCGGCCTGAACGCGGCCTTACTTCGGGCTGTGCAATCTTTTCGGGGAGCATCACACAATGTCAGTAGCAATTCGTTGGAGGCAAACCCTCCGATCAATCGTTAGAGCACGTGTCGCTATCGGCCTTCTCGTGTTGAGCGGTGTCGCTTCAGGGCAGGCCACTGTTGTCCAAGTTCGAATAGCGTCGGATACTGCGGGGAAGCCTCGCCTTGGCACAGCCGTCTCATCAACGGGCGCGCAATCGAAGGCCGGCGCAACGCCGGCCGAGCCGATGCTACTCGGTGATCTCTACGCCGCCGTCCAGAGGCTGAACCCCCGAGTTGCGGCTGCGCGCTCCCTCACGCGGGCCGCGCAGGCACGCGTGCCAGGTGCATCGCGCCCTCCCGATCCGAACTTTCAGCTAGGGTTCATGAATTACACGATCCCCGGCTTGGCGCCAATGCCGACGCTCGGCATGACCCAACTCCAGCTCATGCAGATGCTTCCTCTCGGCGGCAAGCTCTCGCTCGCGGGCCGCGCGGCGAGCGCGCAGGCATCGGCGACCGCGTTTCGCGCCGAGGACGTGTCGTGGGAGCTCCGGAACCAGGTGGCGATGGCATTCTACGATCTCTACGCCACCGACCGGGGGCTCGACGTGGCCCGCGAGACCTTGCGGTTGTTACAGGACATCGCGGCGACGGCAGAGGCGATGTACCGCGTGGGTGAGGGACGACAGACCGACGTCCTTCGCGCGCGGGTGGAGATCGCGCGCATGACGGAGGACACGCTCCGCATGCAGGCGGAGCGGCAGACGATGGTGGCCAAGCTGAATGCGCTTCTCGATCGAGAGGCCGACGCGGCGATCGGCGCACCGGTGCTGCCACAGTTTCCCGATTCCATACCAAGCCGGACGTGGCTGGACTCGGTCGCGCGCGACACGCGCCCGATGATTCGCGCCGGACTCGATGACGTGCGGGCAGCGGACGCGTCGGCGCGGCTCGCGCGGAAGCAGATCATCCCGGACCTCCAGGTGGGTGTGCAGTACGCCCAGCGCGGCGGCGAGATGGGAGGGGGGACGGAGCGCATGGGCAGCCTCATGCTCGGCGCATCGCTGCCGATCTTCGCCCGCTCGCGGCAGTTCCAGATGCGAGTGGAGGCGGACGCGATGAAGCAGATGGCGCAGGCCGACCTCGCCGCGATGCGCGCAGAAACGCGCGGCAAGATCGGCGAGGCGTACGCGGCGCTCGCGCGCGCGCGCAGCCTCGCGCGGCTCTATCGCACGACCGTGCTTCCTCAGGCGGAGGCGACCGTTGCTTCCGCGCTCGCGGCGTATCGCGTGGGAAGCGTGGACTTCATGACACTCCTGGATGACCGCATGACGGTCAACAAGTATCGCCAGGAGCTGTATGCGCTCGACGCGGACCAGGGGAAATCGTGGGCCGAGCTCGAGATGCTCATCGGCCTCGTGCTATTCGACGCGAACAATCTGACCAGTTCGGACGCCGCGACGGCGCGGCCAACCAGTGGGAGCGAGCGATGAGACGGACACGACGGATCGCGGCGTACGGAGGGGTGCTCGTGCTCGCGCTCGGCACCGTCTATCTCGCTACGCGCGGTAAAGGTGCACCGACCGCGATGGACGCGGCGCAGAACAACGGCGCCGCGAGTCCTGCGGCGGGGACAGCCACTTCCGTGACACTCACTGCAACGGAAGCGCAGCGTATTGGCGTCACATACGCCACCGCCACAATGGGTGCCCTCGCAAAGGAGGTACGCACGGTCGGCCAGGTGACGTTCGACGAGACACGCGTGCGGACGATCACGCTGAAGATCGACGGCTTCGTCGAGCGGTTGATCGTGAACTCGACAGGCCAGGCGGTTGCGGCTGGACAGCCGCTGCTCACCATCTACTCGCCGATGCTGGTGACGGCGCAGGAAGAGCTCCTCCTCGCCAAGCGTCTCCAGAGCGACGTATCCGCGGCGAGCGGCGAGACGCGGCGGAGCGCGGACGACCTGCTGTCGTCGGCGCGGCGCCGGCTCGCCTACTGGGATATCCCCGCCGACGAGATCCGCGAGATCGAGCGAAGCGGCCAGGTGCGGAAGACGCTCACGCTGCGCGCACCCGTTGGCGGCTACGTGCTGGAGAAGAACGTCCTCGCGGGGCAGAAGATCATGGCCGGCGAGGCGCTCTACAAGGTGGCCGACCTGAGCACGCTATGGGTGGAGGGCGAAGTGTTCGAGCAGGACCTGTCCACCGTCCGCGTCGGTGGGAGCGTCCAGGCCGACTTTGCGGCGCTTCCCGGCGAGCACCGCATGGGGCGGATCTCCTACATCTACCCGACGCTGAACCCGGACACGCGCACGGTGCGCGTGCGCGTCGTTCTGTCCAATCCCAACCTCACGCTCAAGCCAGGGATGTACGCCACCATCCGCATTGCCGGACGCGAGCGCGCGAACGTGCTCACGGTCCCTCGCTCGGCCGTGCTCTCCACCGGCGAGCGGAGTATCGTCTTCGTCCGTGAGGCCAACGGCCAGCTCACGCCGCGGGAGGTGGCGCTCGGCACCACGAGCGATGACCGCATCGAGGTGTTGCGAGGGTTGTCGGCGGGCGAGACAGTCGTGGCGTCGGCCACGTTCCTCGTGGACGCCGAGTCGAATCTCGGCAAGTCGCTCGGCGGCATGGGTAACATGCCGGGCATGGAGATGACGACGCCGCCCAAGCCGCTGCCCGCGGCGCCGCGGGCGAAGGAGTAGCGAACATGCTCAAGCGCATCATCGACTGGGCGGTGGCGAACAAGCTCGTCGTCCTTCTCTTCACCCTCGCGGCGGTGGCCGGCGGAGTGTTCGCCATCCGACGCACGCCGCTCGAAGCGCTCCCGGACCTGTCCGATGTGCAGGTCATCGTGCAGGCCAATTACAACGAGCAGGCGCCGCGCATCGTCGAGGATCAGGTGACGTATCCGATTGCCGCCGAGATGCTCAAGGTGCCGGGCGCGCGTGTCGTGCGCGGGTATTCGTTCTTCGGCGTTTCGTTCGTGTACATCATCTTCGAGGACGGCACCGATCTCTATTGGGCGCGCTCGCGCGTGCTCGAGTATCTGAACGGGGTGCAGGGCAAGCTCCCGGCAGCAGTGAAGCCGACCCTCGGCCCTGACGCGACGGGGCTCGGCTGGGTGTACCAGTACGCGCTGGAGGACACGTCGGGCCGCCTGAACCTCGCGGAGCTGCGCGGCCTCCAGGACTGGTATCTGCGATACGCCTTGACCGCCGTCCCCGGTGTGTCGGAGGTGGCGTCGGTGGGCGGATTCGAGAAGCAGTACCAGGTGGACATTGACCCGGCCAAGCTCCTGGCCTACGGCATACCCGTGACGAAGGTCATGAGCGCGATCCAGTCGGCGAACAACGACGTGGGTGCGATGACGATGGAGCTCTCCGAGCGCGAGTACATGGTGCGCGGGCTCGGCTACCTCAGATCCATCGGCGACATCGAGAACGTCGTCGTCGGCGCGACGAGAGACGGCACGCCGATTCGCGTCGCCGAGCTCGGCCGCGTCACGGTCGGGCCGGCGATCCGGCGCGGCATCGCCGATCTGGACGGGCGCGGCGACGCTGTCGGCGGCATCGTCGTCATGCGCTTCGGCCAGAATGCGCTCACGACGATCAACAACGTGAAGGCGAAGCTGGCGGAAGCACAGAAGGGACTGCCAGCGGGCGTCGTCGTGCGGCCCGTGTATGACCGCAGCGAGCTGATCGAGCAGGCAATCGAGACCCTCAAGGGGACGCTGCTCGAGGAATCGGTCATCGTCGCGCTGGTGTGCGTGGTGTTTCTCCTCCACGCGAGCTCGGCACTCGTGGCGATCCTCACGCTGCCCGTCGGCATCTTGATGGCGTTCATCGCCATGCGTTGGGTCGGTGTCGGCGCGGACATCATGTCGCTGGGCGGCATCGCCATTGCCATTGGAGCGATGATCGACGCGGCGATCGTGATGATCGAGAACATGCACAAGCA
>CAYMKQ010000087.1:6684-8540 GCA_964391175.1 uncultured Gemmatimonadaceae bacterium
TCGATGGCGGCGGCGAGTCTCCTCTCGCTTACGCTCGTGCCGGTGACGATGGGATTGTTCGTGCGCGGAAAGATCTACCGCGAGCGCGCGAATCCGCTGAACCGCGCCTTGATCCGCATCTATCGCCCGGTGATCGATTTCGTCCTCGCGCACCGCGGGCCGGTGATCATGGCCGGCATCGTGACGCTCATTCTGACGTGGGTGCCCTGGACGCGGATCGGCAGCGAGTTCATGCCGCCGCTCGAGGAGGGAACGATTCTCTTCATGCCGACCACGCTGCCGGGGATTCCCGTTGCGCGCGCGCGCGAGGTGTTGCGTCAGCAGGACGCGATCCTGAAGTCGTTCCCCGAGGTAGAGCACGTGTGGGGGAAAGCTGGACGCGCCGAGACGGCGACCGATCCCGCGGGTCTCGACATGTTCGAAACGACGATCACGCTCAAGCCGAAAGAGCAGTGGCGGCCTGGCATGACGTACGACCGGCTGGTGACGCAGATGGATTCGGCGGTCAAGATGCCGGGAGTGACCAACGCGTGGACGATGCCGATCAAAGGCCGCATCGACATGCTCGCCACGGGGATCCGAACGCCGGTCGGCATCAAGATCTTCGGTCCCGACCTCGCGGAGCTCGAGCGGATCGGCGAGCAGATCGAGCAGGGGGTCCGGATGATCCCGGGGACACGGAGCGCGTTCGCCGAGCGCGCCGTGAGCGGCTACTATCTGGACATCGACATCGACCGCGAAGCTGCTGCCCGCCACGGCGTGAACATCGCGGACGTCCAGGCGGTGATCGCCACGGCGATCGGCGGTATGACGATCACACAGACCGTCGAGGGGCGCGAGCGGTATGGAGTGCGGGTGCGCTATCCGCAGGAACTGCGCGACACGCCGGAGCGGCTGGCGTCGGTGCTCGTCCCGGTGAATCACGATGTCGGGGCCGGCGCGCCGAGCGCAACGAGCAGTTCGGCAATGGGTGCGGGCGGGGCGGGCGGTTCAGCCATGGCGGCAGGCAACGCGCAAGTGCCGCTTGGCCAGCTCGCCGTGATCAAGCAGGTGGCAGGTCCGATGGTCGTCCGCACCGAAGGCGCGATGCCGACGGCGTGGGTCTACGTCGACGTGGCAGGGCGGGACATCGGCAGCTACGTGAAGGACGCCCAGAAGATGGTGAGCGACATGATCAAGCTGCCGCCGGGCTACTCAATCGTTTGGAGCGGCCAATACGAGTACATGCAGCGGGCGAAGGAGAGGATGAAGCTCGTCATTCCCGCGACGCTCGCGATCATCTTCCTCCTGCTCTACTTCAACTTCAAGAGCGTGGGCGAAACGCTCATCGTGATGCTGTCGCTGCCCTTCGCGCTCGTCGGCGGCATCTGGTTCCTGTGGGCGCTCGGCTACAACTGGTCGGTCGCGGTGGCGATCGGCTTCATCGCGCTCTCCGGGGTGGCCGCGGAGACCGGCGTGGTAATGCTCATCTATCTCGATATCGAATGGAAGAAGCGGTGTGCGAGTGCCGCGCGGCCGACGATGCGCGACCTCTACGAGGCGGTGGTGGAAGGGGCGGTGAATCGCGTACGCCCAAAGATGATGACCATAGTTGCAATAATGGCTGGATTGCTTCCGATCCTTTGGGGGAGCGGCACGGGCGCGAGCGTGATGAAGCGGATCGCGGCGCCGATGGTGGGCGGGATGATCTCGAGCGCGGTGCTCACGCTCATCGTCATCCCGGCCGTGTACTCACTGTGGAAGGAACGCGCCATTCGCGCGGCGGACGCGCGCGCGATCCAGTCACCCTCATATCCGCCGGTGACGAACGTCGCTGGCGTAACAAGCTCCGCAGCGGCCGTCGAGTGACGCCGGAA
>CAYMKQ010000088.1:0-7174 GCA_964391175.1 uncultured Gemmatimonadaceae bacterium
GCATCGCCAGGTGCGCCATCAGCGCACTCTCGATGTTCCGCACCACCTGCTTGGGCGTGAGCTCGGCAGTCGTCAGCACGTGGACCTGCTCCACCGCGCCGCTCTCGCTCTCGATGATCTTTGCGGAGACTACTCCCGGCAGCGTGAGGATAAGCTCCTCGGCTCGCTTGATCGGAAGAACGCTGCCGGCGATGTTGTTCAAGCTCAATTTTCTATATGCGGGATTTCGATGCTGAAACAGGTGGCCAATATTGTAGACGACTGTCGTTTAATCAAGCAAAATCACCGCGCTGAGCTCCTCCAGAGAGAGAAATCTTCGCCGAAGGAGCGTTGTTCCGCATCGAGCCGACTGGATGTGTCTTTTTCATATCGCCGAGATGCTCATTTCATTTCATCTCGGACCCACAAGCTCTTCCGCCGCGATCCCATAATCGCGCAGCTTCCGGTATAGCGTCCGCTCCCCGATGTCGAGAATCTCCGCCGCTTTCCGCCTGTTGCCGCGCGTATCCCTGAGCGCCGCCTCTATCGCCACCCTCTCGATCTCCGCCATCGTCATCCCTGGCGTGAGCGTAACCACCGCACGCGGCGCCGGCTGATCGGGCGGCTCGATCGCACCCGAGATGACAGCGTCCGCCGGTCCAGCGCCGAGTGCAACGGGAGTCTGCACCTCGCCCAGCCACTCCCCCCCCCGTGAATCGCGGCGCTCTTCGTCCATCCTGCGCCGCAGCTCCTCCACCTGGAGCCGCAGCTCCAGCATGCTCCTCACCAGGAACTCGAGCTCTCGTCCCTGAGCGCCCGCCGCACCCCGCACCACATGACCGACGTGCACCGGTAGAAAGCGCGCGGCTCCACCCTCCCTGATCTGGCGCGGGATGTCCTCCGGACCGACCTCCCTGCCGGGTGACAACACCACCATGCTCTCGATGAGGTTCCTCAGCTCGCGCACGTTGCCGGGCCACGGATAGCTCATGAGGATCTGCATCGCCTCCGCCGAGATGCCGTGAAAGGGCCGGTCGTGGAGCGAGGAGAATTCCTTGATGAAGCGACGCACCAGGAGTGGGATGTCCGCGCGCCTCTCGCGGAGCGGCGGGAGATAGATGCTGAGGACGTTGAGGCGGTAGTAGAGGTCGGTACGGAATTGCCCGTCCTCGACGCTCTGCCTGAGCGGACGGTTCGTCGCCGCCACCACCCTCACGTCGATCGGTATCTGCGTCGTCCCGCCCACCCGTGTGA
Source organism: uncultured Gemmatimonadaceae bacterium (assembly GCA_964391175.1). GTDB lineage: Bacteria > Gemmatimonadota > Gemmatimonadetes > Gemmatimonadales > Gemmatimonadaceae > UBA4720. Next base: position 1,234 of record CAYMKQ010000088.1, read on the forward strand.
GACGCCGCTCCTCCAGCACGCGCAGCAGCTTCACCTGCGTCGACGGCGGAATCTCTCCGATCTCGTCGAGAAACAACGTCCCGGTGTCGGCGAGCTCGAACCGACCGATCCTCCGCTCCGCCGCCCCCGTGAACGCTCCCTTCTCGTGGCCGAACAGCTCGCTCTCGATCAGCGTCTCCGGCAGCGCGCCCGCACTCACCGCGATGAACGGCTTGCCGCGCCGCGGACTCAGGCGGTGGATCGCGTGCGCGACCAGCTCCTTGCCCGTCCCGCTCTCGCCCTCGATGATAACGGTGCTCGACACTGGCGCGATCTGCTCCACCTTGAGCAGCACCTCGCTGATGGGCTCCGACTGTCCGATCAGCCCCGTCGCCTCGGTGAGACGCTTCCTGTCCAGCACGCGCCGGACCGCCAGATAGAGCTCGTCGGCCGAGATGGGCTTGGTGAAGACATCGACGAATCCCATCGTCTGCAGGCGCTCCCGCAGATCGGGATCCTCGACGTCCGCGAGACCGATCACCGCCGTCCCGCTCCACAGCTGGTCGCGCACGATCTGAAGATTTCCAGGATCGCCGAGCGCGCCGGTGAGGACAATGAGGTCGGGCTTGAAGCGCTTGATCTCGCCGCGCAGGTCGTCGAGCGGCGAGACGACGGTGGTCTTCGTGCCCGCCGCCTCGAGCAGCCCATTGAGCCTGACCGCCGGCTCGACGTCGGCGAGCGTGATGAGGACCTTCACGGCGCGTGGTCCGTAATCGCGCCGCGCAGCACATCGCAGGCGTGCGCTACGATCGGGTCGAGCGCGGCCAGCCCATCGCGCACTCCGTTCGGAGAGCCGGGGAGATTCACGATCAGCGTGCGCCCACGCACTCCGGCGATTCCTCTCCCAAGTGCTGCTCGCGAATAAGTCGGCAGCGCCAGCGCACGAATCCGCTCGGCGATCCCCTCCGCCTCGCGCTCGATGACCGCGCGCGTCGCCTCGGGAGTGACATCGCGATCGGACAATCCGGTGCCTCCCGTCGTGAGAACGAGCTCGGCGGCATCGACATCGCAGGCGCGGAGCAGAGCGCGCACGACCTCCACCGTCTCGTCCGCGCACGTGCTCGTCGAGACCAGCTCGTACTGCTTCGCGCGAGCCCACTCGGCGATAGCGGGCCCGGACGCATCCTTGCGCTCGCCCCGCACCACGGAATCCGAGATCGTGAGAATCGCTACGCGCACATCAGAGCCGGCTGCCGTTTTTGTAGAACGGCATCTGCCGTACAGACGCCGGGATGCGCCGGCCGCGGATCTCGATCTCGAGCGGCGATCCTTCGGCTGCGGATTCCGGCGGCACGTACGCGGTTCCGATCGGAATCCCGAGCGTCGGGCTCATCGTCCCGCTCCTGATCTCTCCACTCGGCTTCCCCGCGGCGAACACGGGATACCCGTGCCGGGGAAACGATCTCTCCGACGTCGTGAATCCCACCAGCTTGCGCTTCAATCCCTCCTCTTTCTGACGCAGGAGAGCCTCACGTCCCACGAAGTCGCCCTTTTTCATTTTGACGAGCCAGCCGAGCCCGGCCTCGAGGGGAGTGGTGGTATCGTCGAGGTCGTTGCCGTAGAGCGCCATCCCCATCTCGAGCCGCAGCGAGTCGCGGCTGCCGAGTCCGGCGGGCGTTACCTCGCCGGAAGCGGTGAGGGCGTTCCAGATCCTTTCCGCGTGCTCGTTCGCTAAGTAGAGCTCGAAGCCATCCTCGCCCGTATAGCCGGTTCGCGAGATGTAGACGTCGTCGACGCCGGCGATCTTCCCGCGAACGAATTCGTAGTACCTGATCGTGGAGAGATCGACGTCGGTGTGCTTCTGGAGAATGCGCGCCGCTTCCGGTCCCTGGAGCGCGAGGAGAGCCAGGGCGTCGCTCCTGTCCTCGAGCGTCGCACCATCGAACTTCGACAGGAATCTCGAGATGTGCGCGAAATCCTTTTCGATGTTCGATCCGTTCACGACCATCATCACCTGATCGCGGTCGCGATAGACGAGGCAGTCGTCGACGATCGTCCCGTCTTCGCGGAGTATCGTCGAGTAGTGCGCCTGTCCGGGCTCGAGCGCGGCGACGTCGTTGGTCGTGACGTGATTCACGAACTCGACCGCCCGCGGTCCGCGCACGAAGAACTCGCCCATGTGGCTCACGTCGAACAGACCCGCCTTCTCGCGTACCGCCCTGTGCTCGGCCGTGATCCCGGTTGGGTACTGCACCGGCATCTCGAAGCCGGCGAAGGGGACGAGCCTGGCGCCCAGCGCGGCGTGGACGTGGTAGAGGGGTGTGCGCTTGAGCGGCTGGCGGCCCGCGTCAGCGGCGGCCGCCGGCGTGGGCGCGGCGTTGGGCGCAGCCGCACCGCGGGCCCGTCGGGCGCCCGAACCGGGGTTCTCTCCGGAGTTGGAAGGTGTGATTTCCGCCATGCTCAGGGGTCTCGAGGAGGAAGCCCCAATATGCGCAAAGCGCCCCTCGATTTGGAGGGGCGCCGTGACAAAATGGCAGAAAAGGGGCGTAACCCCTGCCTAATCCATCAATTCTGCCCCTGTCACTTCCTTTACGTCCCCGAACTGGGGTCGTTGGCGCGTCACCATCCCCTTCAGGACCTCGAACAGGACCACGGGGCGGGATTTGTTGACCTTCATGTAGGTGGCCGACTCCGCCTCGACCAGGATGAGCGCGATCCGCGGATCATTGGGCCCTCCGTCGCGGTCGCCACCCTCGTCGCCGAACCAGGCCTTCCATTCCTCTTTGTAGAGCTGCCTGATCTTCGGCCTGCTCTTCGACAGGCGCGCGATGCCGCTCACCGAGACCCATTCCCTGCTCTTGTTGTTGGAGTACGCACAGTTGACGTGCGGGTCGAGCGCCAGCTCGTCGAGCTTGTGGGTCTCCACATCGGTGACGAACCAGAGGTCGGCGCCATCGATGCGGCCCTGCGTCGCCATCGGGCGCGAGACGAGCTGGCCATTTGGACGACGCGTGGTGAACATCGCCGTCTCTATTCCTTCGATGAGGTCGTAGAGCTCATCGATCTTCTTGGCGGTGGTGGCCATGCCTCGAGGATGTGCATTAGACATGCCGAATGATGTTTACTCCTGACCGTGCACGGGGGAGGCAAAAAAAGCGGGGCGCATTTTATTGCGCCCCGCTGGACTGCTTAGAACCGTTGAGGGGATATTCGTGGTAGCGATCGAGTCTGGACGCTACTTACCGTGCACCCCAGGGCGCCCATGATTCTGTTCGCCTCGGCGGTTATCAACTCCGCCGACTCCTCCGAGATGCTCGACCCCTTCTTCTCTACAAGGAGGATGAAGTCAGCCAGCTTCTTGCACGTTGCTTCGCCGCTGCCTGGCTCGCGATACGCCGTCCTGAGCTGGTTGATGAGCACCTGCGCGGTTCCGCTCGGCAGGTTGAGGCTCATCACGAGGTCGAGGAGGTTTCCGGCCTGTGTGTGGGCGTCGACGACGGTCACGGAGAACGACTTCGAGCTGCTGTTGCCAGCCGCGTCGCTCGCCGTACAGCTCACCGGAGTGCTGCCGGCTGGGAATACGCTTCCCGACGCCGGCTCGCATGAGAGCGACGTCACGCCAACGTTGTCGGTAACGTCAACCTCATAGGTCACAGAGGCGCCGGCCGGGCTGGTGGCGTTGAATGTGAGAGTCGACTGCACCCCGAGAATCGACTGCTCGCTCACGGGGAAGACGGGCGCCTCGACATCGAGCACGGTAACTGTCTGCGTCGCCGAGGCGGTGTTGCCCGCCTCGTCTTTCGCCGTCCAGGTGATCGTCGTCAGTCCTACAGGGTATGGGGCGTCGATCGCAGTAACACCATCGCTGCGCACGCTGGAAACCTCCACATCCGAGCAGTTGTCGGACGCTACAGGGGAGCCGACAGCGACCACGGCCGAGGCCAGGCCTGGATCGTTGCCGACAGAGGTATTGGCGGGCGGGGTGATCGACGGATTCTCCTCGTCGCTTACCGAGATGAGGGAGAAGCGAACCGCGTCGTTCGAAAGATTGAAGAAGCCCTTTACGCGCGAGCTCCACACGCCCGTCACAGCATTCTGGACGCTGTCGTAGGCCGCTTCTGTCCCATTCGTGTTCTCGATGCCCTGGGTCAGGCGATTCCTGAAGTATGTAATGCTCACCGTGTTGGTGTAGATCGTGATGTCGTTCGAGCCTTCGGTCAGCACGAGCTGGGACGTCAGTCGTCCACTTCCCCCGTACTCGGGGACGTTGGTGAACTCGAGGATGAATCGACGATTGGGTGCCGTGCCGCGGGTCTCGTAGCGAATGCTGCCCGGCACTCTATTGGGCTGCCAGTCGCTCCAGCCGAGCGCGATGATGTTGTTGGGGTTAGCCGAGTAAGGAATGAGGTCGGCAACCCAGAATCCGGCCGCGATGGCCGGGCCAAACTTGATAAAGCCGTTGGAATAGACAGTGGTTTCGCTGTACGTGTTCCCGTAGAAGCTGAAGCTGAATCCAAGGGGCACGTGCTCGAGACGGCCATCATCGTAAAGAGGTGACGGCGCGATGCTGGGGGTGCTTTCCGGAGCGAACGGAACCTTCGATTCCGTGTACCCGGCAAACGCACCGCCGGAACCGCAGCTGGAAAGCGAGCTGGAAAGCGTCGCGGCGGGCGAGACGAGAACGTTGGCTGAGATCGCCATTGGAGCACTCAGAAGTGTAGCCGAGAACTGAGCCGCCAGAGCCTGCTTGACCGAATCAGGAACGACGAACTCGACAGAGACGACGCCGTCCTGCAAGCCTTGGGTCGGGGACGTGCTATCGGAGCAAGAAAGGATCGTTGCCAGGACAATAGCACCGGCGGAACCCGATCTAAGAAGGCTGAAAAAGGCTGAAATCCCAGTGGAACGGCGCATCGTAACTCTCAGGTAGAGGGTTACCAATAAGACGACCATCCTCACCAAGCTCAACAGCAGTTAAGGCCGCCTGCAGAGCCTTAACCCACTATCACAGACCGATTCTGAAAGACAGCTTTGTGACCCGCGGTAGGTCGTTCTAGACCTTCTCGCCACCCATCAGGACGGCCATGATCGCCTTCTGGATGTGGAGGCGGTTTTCGGCCTCGTCCCAGACCCTGCTTTGCGGGCCGTCGATGACTTCGGCGGCGACCTCTTCACCGCGGTGAGCGGGGAGGCAGTGGAGGAAAATCGCGTCCTTGTTCGCGCGCTTCATGAGCGACGCGTCGACCCGGTAGCCCTTGAACGCCTTCTCGCGGATCGCCTGCTCCTCCTCCTGGCCCATCGACGCCCAGACGTCGGTGTTGATGACGTCAGCCTTGTCGGCGGCTTCGGCGGGATCGCGCACGACTCTCACTTTGGCCTTGGATTGCGCGCGCTGGAGAATTAGCGGATTGGGGTCATAGCCCTCGGGGCACGCGAGGGTGAGCTCGAAGCCGAGCACGTACGCCGCGTTGAGCCACGAGTTCGCCATGTTGTTCCCGTCGCCGATCCACGCGAACCGCTTTCCCTTGTATCCGCCGAGATGCTGCTTCACCGTGAGCAGATCGGCGAGCACCTGGCATGGGTGCACGAGGTCGGTGAGCCCGTTGATGATCGGCACGTCGGCGTAGCGCGCCAGCTCCTCAATTTCCGAGTGTGCAAAGGTCCTAATCATGATGCCGTCGACATAGCGGGAGAGAACGCGCGCCGTGTCTGGAATCGGCTCGCCGCGTCCGAGCTGCACGTCACGAGGTGAGAGAAAGAGCGCGTGTCCGCCGAGCTGCCAGGTACCGACCTCGAACGACACGCGTGTCCGCGTCGACGACTTCATGAATATCATCGCCAGCGATTTTCCGGCGAGCGGTTTCTTTCTGTACTTGCCGTTGCGCATCGATTCGGCGAGCGAGAACAGCCTGTCGAGCTCCTTCGCGGAGAAGTCCGGGATCTGGAGGAAGTCGCGGTGGGG
>CAYMKQ010000088.1:7274-8337 GCA_964391175.1 uncultured Gemmatimonadaceae bacterium
TCGAAGCTGATCATCTCGACCCCGCATTCGGACTACGCGAATCACAACGGCGGGCTGGTGAGCTTCGGCCCCGACGGAATGCTGTACGCCGGGCTGGGCGATGGCGGTAGCGGCGGCGATCCGCTCGGCAACGGCCAGAACTTCAACGCCCTGCTCGGCTCGCTGATACGGATCGACGTGAACGGCGGCGATCCGTACGCGAATCCGCCCGGGAATCCATTCAGCCGTCCGGAGGTCTGGGCCAAGGGGCTGAGGAATCCGTGGCGCTACGCGTTCGATGCGCCGACGGGGCTTCTGTACATAGCGGACGTCGGCCAGGGGCAGCGGGAGGAGGTTTCGGTGGTCCAGGCCAGCAGCGCCGGAGTCAACTACGGCTGGAACATCATGGAAGGCTCGATCTGCTTCAACCCCCCTGGCACGTGCAATCAGACCAACCTCACTCTTCCCGTTCTCGACTACTCCCACTCGGATGGATGCTCGATCACGGGCGGATACGTATACCGCGGCACCGCGATCGCCGGTCTCGCCGGCCACTATCTCTACTCGGACTACTGCCGCGGATTCCTGCGCAGCTTCCGCTACGAGAACGGCGCCGCCGTCGACAGGAAGGACTGGGGGATACCGTCGGTCGGCACGGTGCCATCGTTCGGGGTGGACGCGGTGGGTGAGATGTACGTGATCGGCGGGTCGAGCATCTACAAGATCGTGCAAGGCTCCTGAATTGCTGGCCATTGCGGACCGTCGTATGTTCCGCGCCTGTACGCAGGCCGAAGCCTGTAACCCATTCGCTCCGGGATCGCGTCGCGGCGCAGACCGGGCGAGACACGTTTCAACCCGCCAGCAATCCATGCGACCAATCCTCCGCTCTTTCGCTGCTCTCGCCGCTCTTTCGATAATCGCTCTCCCGCTCGCGAATCTTCACGCCCAGGCCAGCGCGACGAGCGACAAGTGGGATGTGTCGAAGAGCCTTGGCTTCGAGCGGACGCTCGATCTCCAGACCAGCGAAGGCACCTGGATGAGTGTCGACGTGAGCCCCGATGGACGGTGGGTCGCTTTCGATCTC
>CAYMKQ010000089.1:0-8243 GCA_964391175.1 uncultured Gemmatimonadaceae bacterium
GATGTCCCCACCCGCTCGCTGTGGCACCGGATAAAGGACGTAGCGCTCACGGATGTCGGCGCTATCGCGCGCTCCGGATCAATTCAGGGGTCGCTGGAAAAGCTCGAGGAGGTGCTGCTCGAGGCGGATTTCGGAGTGCCCACCACCATGCGGCTTGTCGCGGGGGTTGAGTCCGAGGCACGACGCGGTGCCATCAAGACGCAGGATCAGTTTCTGACCGCTTTGCGCACCGCGATCGAAGATTCGCTCCGCTCGGGAAACAGTGATCCCCGCATCGTCTATAGTGCGGACGCCCGACTTACGGTCGTTCTCGTCGTCGGTGTGAATGGCGCGGGAAAGACGACCTTCATCGGGAAATTCTGCGATCTCCTCAAGGCGAATAAGATGACGGCGCTGGTCGGCGCGGCCGACACTTTCCGGGCGGGCGCAATCGATCAGCTTCGGGCGTGGGCCGAGCGCGCCGGCGCCGATTTCGTTGGCGGCAAGGCGGGAACCGATCCGGCCTCGGTCGCATTCGACGCAGTCGAAGCAGGACTCAGTCGCGGCAAGGATGTGGTCGTCGTAGATACCGCCGGCCGGCTCCACACGAGCGGATCGCTGATGGACGAGATGAAGAAGATCAACCGCGTCATCGGAAAACGGCTGCCGGGGGCTCCGCACGAGACGCTGCTCGTGCTCGACGGAACGATCGGACAGAACGCCGTGGCGCAGGCGAAGACGTTCGCCGCCGCGATTCCGGTGACCGGGCTGGTCGTGACAAAGATCGATGGAACGGCGAAGGGTGGTATCGTCCTCGCCGTGCACGAGGCGCTGGATGTACCGGTGAAATTCATCAGCCTCGGCGAGAAGGCAAGCGACCTAGTTGCCTTTGATCCTGGCACATTCGCGCGCGCGGTCCTCGAGGGGTAGGTGCCTGGCGGCAAGGTCTACCTCGACATGCCCGTCAACTACTTGAAGGGTGTCGGACCGGCGCGCGCTGAAGCACTGAGACGGCTCGGCATCGTCACCGCGCGCGATCTCCTCTTCCACATCCCGCACCGGTACGAGGACGCGAGCACGATCACGCCGATCGCATCGCTCGAGACGGGCATGGACGGAACGATCATCGGACGGGTGATCTCGAAAGGCATCATCCCTACCCGCAAAGGGCTCCGCATCTTCCAGGCGGTCTTGAAAGACGACACCGGAATGATCGAGGCGTCATGGCCCGGCCAGCCGTTTCTCGATCGGACAATCGAGAAAGGCGATCTCATGCTGCTGACCGGAACCGTGCGCTTCTTTCACGGCCGCCAGCTTCAGCCGCGCGAGCACATCCACCTCGGGAAGGACGACGACGGCGTGAAGGGGGGGAAGGTGCTCGCTGTTTACCCGGCGACCGAGGGACTCTCCTTCAAAGTCATTCGCGGAATCATCGACGCGCATCTGGACACGCTGCTTCCGCTGGTAAAGGAGTATCTCCCCACGGACATCCTGCGATCCGCAGCTGTTCCTTCACTCCGTGATGCACTCCGGATGGTGCACAGACCGCAGTCCATCGCCGAGGGCACGCGCGGGAGGGCGAGGCTCGCATTCGAGGAGCTGCTCTTCGTCCATATCCTTCATCGTCGCGCCAACGCGCTCGCGAGAGAGGCGCGGACGGGCATCGCGTTCCGCAACAGGAGACAGCTTACCAGCGCCCTCAAGGCGGCTCTTCCGTTCACCCTCACGAACGCTCAAACCACGGCTGTGCGCGAGATCGTCGCCGACATGTGCGGCGAGAGGAAGATGCACCGGCTCCTTCAGGGAGATGTCGGCAGTGGCAAGACGATCGTCGCGCTCTTTGCCGCCATGCTGGCAATGGAGAACGGCTATCAGGCCGCGATCATGGCGCCGACGGAGCTCCTGGCCGAGCAGCACGCACGCACCTTCACGAAGCTGCTTGAGCCGCTGGGAATCGCGCCGCTGCTGGTGACGGGAAGTCTGAGCGGCAGAGCGAGAAAGCTCGCCGCCGAGAAGCTGTCTTCCGCGGATCCGGTGCTAGTGGTCGGCACACACGCGCTCGTCCAGGGCGCAGCCGTCTTCGGCCGGCTCGGATTCGTCACGATCGACGAGCAGCACCGGTTCGGCGTAGAGCAGCGCGCCGCGATCTCGGCGAAGGGCGAAAGCCCCGATGTCCTGCTCATGAGCGCGACACCGATCCCCCGCTCTCTCGCGCTCACGATGTACGGTGATCTCGATGTGAGCACTCTGGATGAACGTCCTGCTGGAAGGCAGCTGGTCACGACAGTAATGCGGCCCGAATCCGCGCGCGAGAGAGTGCTTCAGTTCGTTGCGCGCGAGACAGAGAGGGGCAGGCAGGCCTACGTGGTGTATCCTGTCATCGAAGAGTCCGAGAAGACCGATCTGAAGGCGGCGACGACGATGTACGAGCAGCTTTCAGCGGGCCCTTTCGCGGGGCGCGTGGTGGCGCTCATACACGGACGCGTCCCCGCTGACGAGCGGGAGAACATCATGCGCGCGTTCAGAGACGGAAAGATCGACATCCTCGTCTCGACGACCGTGATCGAAGTTGGGATCGACGTAGCCAACGCGACGGTGATGCTGGTCGAGCATCCGGAGCGATTCGGACTGTCACAGCTTCATCAGCTGCGGGGACGTGTCGGGCGAGGCGCGGAAGCTTCCTACTGTATCCTGCTCGGTGACGTGGGAGACGAGGCCGCCGAACGGCTCAGGATATTGGTGGATACCGACGATGGATTCGAGATCGCGCGCGCCGATCTTCGGCTGCGTGGGATGGGGAATCTGTTCGGCGAAGAGCAGAGTGGCGCCGCCACTTTCAAAATCGCGGATCCGGTGCGCGATGAAGAGCTCAATGTTAACGCCCGCGTTGCGGCTGAGATTCTCCTCGAGCGCGATCCCGAGCTCGCGGCGCCCGAGAGCGCGGGGATCAAGAGCGTGCTGGCCGCGCGCTATTCACGGGCGCTCGAGCTGTTCAGAGTCGGTTAGCGCGCGGCGGGGATCAAGGAGTCGGGTTCGCCAGTCGCTTCTTGATGCGCTCCAGCTCGGCGATGGCGGTGGCGAGCTCCGCCTTGCTGTGCGTCAGCTGATCGCGCAGTGAAGCGATCTCTTCGTCACGCGATTTCACGACCACGACGACGGTATCCTTCGCCTCGGGAGTAGCCGTGGCAGGCGCGCACCTGCTGCTCATTCCCGCCGACAAACCCTGGGCGGCGGCCGCGGTGCGCCGCAGCACGCTCGCCTCGTTCCGATACCAACCCGTCGGTTCGCTGGCGAGATAGCCGTCGAGGGCCGTGATTCCGCCGGCGAGTGAGCCAAGCGTGTTGGCGGGGTCGACCAGATATGCCGCGCGCCAGAATGCGATCTCGTGGCCCTCGCGCGTTTCAGGATGAATCCGCGTGAATTCCGCGAGGACACGATCTGCCGCATGGTAGTTGCCGGCTTCGACGTTGCGTCTCGCTTCGGCCAGCGTGCGATTCCAGTCGGGCTTCACACGACCGGGCTCGAGCCTCGGCAGCTGCGCACAGGCGGCGAGAGTGACAAACGCCACCGCGAATCGGAAACCTCTCATGCTACTCCTTTGGCCTTGGATGCCGCGTCACGCTTCCTCCTTGCCACCGGAGGCTCCTTTGGAAGCGTGACGACGAATGTAGTGCCTTCGCCTACCCGGCTGTCGACGGTGATCTGGCCCGCGTGAGCCTCCACGATTTCTCTCGCAATCGCCAGGCCGAGGCCGGTGCCTTTTGTTGCAGCCTGGGCCTGGTTGTCGGCCTGGAAGAACTTATCGAAGATGTGAGGGAGCTGTTCGCCCGAGATGCCGACCCCCGTGTCCTTCACGGTGATCGCCAGCTTATCCTCGACCGGCGCCACGGTCAGTGTCACCTTCCCACCCCGCGGCGTGAACTTGAACGCGTTGGAGAGGAGATTCCCGAGCACTTCGTTGATCCGATCCTCGTCCCACAGAACCTCGGCCGGCAGGCCCTCGCGATGATTGACGCTGAAGGCGATCTCCCGCTGCATGGCCAGCACCGAGAACGAGCTTTCGAGCGTGGTGAGCAGCTTGTGGAGGTCCACGCGCCGGACGTCGAGCTTGCCTCCGCTTGCCTCGAAGCGACTGATGTCGAGCAGACGTTTTATAAGACGCGTCAACGTATTCGCCTGTCTAGTCAGAGTATCGAGAATTTCGCGCTGCTTGGGCGACAGCTCGCCATAGATGCCCTCCTGGAGCAGCTCGAGATACCCGATGATGACGTTGATCGGAGTCTTCAGCTCGTGCGAGGCCACGCCGACGAACTCCGCGCGCAGCCTCTCCAGCTCGGCAAGCTGGGTCGCCATGGTGCGGTAGCCTACGGCGAGGCGCCCGAATTCGTCTCCGCGCTCGGATGACAATCCGAGCTCGTGAGTCAGGTCCCCTTCGGCCACCGCCTGCATGCCGCGCTCGAGCTGCGTGACGGGGCGGCTGATCGATCCCATCAGCCAGACGCCGATGACCAGCGCCAGTATGAGAGCGATGACAAGTGCGCCGGTGACGAGTCTTTCGGCATCCAACGTAGCAGCGGTAGCGTCCGCCACCGCTTGTCGGGTACGGTTCCGGAGTGTCGTCGCGCTCGCGCCAAGGGAGCTGTCAACGGCCGCGATGGCCGGCCGGGTCCTCTGAGAGGACACCCTTTCGGCCGCGGAGCTCCGCCCGCCCGCCGCCTGCTCGTACTCCTCCGTTGCGGCGGCTCGCAGCTCCTCGAGGGATGCGCGGATCTGCGTCGCTGACAGGTCGAGGTTGTACCGCTCCAGCGAATCGGTGAGAGCGACGAGGCTGTTGATCTGCAGCTGCATCCGTTCCGCGCTCTTCTGATCGTGGATGAAGAGAAGCGCGTCTTCCGCGCGACGTGTGTCGTCGGTCCGCTCCCGGAACGAGCCAAGCAGCAATGACGCAGCGAATTCGCGGTCGCGGAGTACTCTGCTCGTCTGGTAGATTCGCTCGAGCGACCGAAGCGAGAGCACCAGGGGGATCATCAGCACGAGAGTGATCGCGAGTAGCCCCCACCCGAGGCGGGCGCGCAGAGTCATCTCAGCTCGTGCGCCAGCGAGTGCGGTCCAGCCTTCCACCGCCGCGCCGCTCCTCTCGTTTCATTGGACTGTATCCCCTTGTGCTCGAATAGCCGTCTTCCTTTACCGCAAGCGCGTAAAATACTGTCGGTGCGAGGTGGACGGAACCGCGACGGCGTTGTACTCTCAATTCCCATGACCTCCATTCGAATCATTACAGTATCGCGCGCGCGGAGATACGGCGCGATCGCTCTCGTGCTCGCTCCGTTGTTGCTTGTCCGAATCGCGCGCGCGCAGCCCGCGGCCCCGCCGCTCTCCAAGGTCGAGCAGAGGATCCGCGACTATGTCCGGGCGCACGAAGCCGAACAGATCGCGCTGCTGGAAAAGGCCGTGAACATAGGCAGCGGAACGCACAACCTCACGGGCGTGCGCGCCGTGGGCAGACTCTTCGAGCCTGAGTTCACGTCGATCGGGTTCCGGACGGAGTGGGTAACCCTGCCCGATGCGGCCGCGCGCGCCGGCCATCTGTTCGCCGAGCGCAGGGGAACGCGCGGAAAACGGCTGCTCCTCATCGGGCATCTCGATACCGTTTTCGAGGGCGAGGGCCAGAAGTTCGTTCGAACGGATACACTCGCGTCGGGCGCCGGCACGTCCGACATGAAGGGTGGCGACATGGTCATCCTCTATGCTCTGAAAGCGCTGCACAGCGTGGGCGCGCTCGAGGGCAAGAGCATCGTAGTCGCGTTGATGGGGGATGAGGAGAATCCTTCGCCGCTCGTCGAGATTTCCCGGAAGCCGCTCGTGGATGCCGCGAAGCGCAGCGACATCGCGCTTGCGTTCGAAGAGGACGCAGGCAAGGGGACGGTCGCACGGCGCGGAATCGGCAGCTGGCAGCTGACAGTGACCGCAAGACAGGCTCACTCCTCCGGGATGTTCCGGCCCGGCACCAGTTACGGCGCTATTTACGAGGCTGCGCGCATTCTGAACGCGTTTCGCGAGCAGCTCTCGAATCAGCAGTACCTGACGTCCAACCCCGGTTTCATAATCGGCGGAACGAACGTGACCTTCGACTCGACGAAGCTCACGGGCACCGCGGACGGCAAGGACAACATCATCTCGCCCCGCCTGTATGCGCACGGCGACCTCAGATTCATCTCCCGCGAGCAGGAAGCAAAAGCGCGTGATGCGATGCGGGCAATCGTCGCGCAGAGCCTGCCCGGCACATTAGCGACGATCACGTTCGAGGATGGGACGCCGGCGATGCCACCGACCAAGGGGAACTACGCCATCCTCTCCGTGGTGGATTCGGTCAGTCGCGCGCTGGGTCGAGGTCCGATAGAGGCGCTCGACCCGGGGCTCCGCGGAGCGGGCGACATCTCATTCGTCGCCGAGTACGTCGACGCCGTCGACGGGCTGGGCACGATTGGAACGAGATCACACAGTCCCGACGAACGTGTCAACCTGAACTCCCTCGTTCCGGCCACGGAACGCGCGGCGCTCCTGATCTACCGCCTGACGCGCGCGCGTTGACACGGACCGCACGCGCGATCTACCTTGCCGCGCGGGCGCCGACAGCCACGATTCATCCATGACATCCGCCTACTCCAGAATATCAGAGCTCGCTTCGCACACGGGTGAGACCGTGCGGGTACGCGGGTGGGTCACACATGTGCGCTCGTCGGGCAAGGTCGCGTTCGTCGTCATGCGCGACGGAAGCGGCGTGCTCCAGGCGGTACTTGTAAAGAACGCCGTATCTCCAGACGCGTGGGAGCGATTCAGCCAGCTCACGCAGGAGACGGCGATCGAAGTCGAAGGTGAGGCGCGGCCGGACGCCCGCGCTCCGGGCGGGTACGAGCTGGCGGTCAGGCAGCTCTCGATTCTCGGCCCGAGCCCTAGCGACTATCCGATCCAGCCGAAGGAGCACGGGATCGATTTTCTGCTCGACAACCGCCATTTCTGGCTGCGGACGCCGCGTCAGCGCGCCATCGCCCGCATTCGCCACGAAGTGGAGCAGGCGATTCGCGATTTCTTCTACGAGCGCGATTTCACCCTCGTCGATACTCCAATCCTCACCGCCGCGATCGGAGAGCGGAGCGGCCTCTTCGCCACGGAGTATTTCGACGAAGGAACCGCGTATCTCGCTCAGACGGGGCAGCTGTACGGTGAAGCCGCGGCCGCCGCGCTCGGAAAGATCTACTGCTTCGGACCGACGTTCCGCGCGGAGAAATCCAAGACGCGGCGGCACCTGACCGAATTCTGGATGGTCGAGCCGGAAGTCGCATTCAACGATTCCGCCGACAACATGCGGCTTCAGGAGGAGTTCGTGTCCTACATGGTCGCGCGTTGTCTCGAGCGCCGGCAGGCGGAGCTCAAGGAGCTGGAGCGGGACGTTTCCAGGCTCGAGACGATAAAACCTCCATTCCCGCGCATCGACTACAGCGACGCGGTCAGGATTCTTCAGGAGAAGGGGAGCTCGGTGACCTGGGGCGAGGACTTAGGCGCCGAGGACGAGGCGCTCCTCGTGGAGGGGCACGACCGGCCGGTGTTCATCTACAACTACCCGAAAGGGGCCAAGGCCTTTTACATGAAGGAGAACCCGGCCGATCCGCGCACGGTGCTATGCAATGATTGTCTCGCGCCGGAAGGCTACGGAGAAATAATTGGCGGCTCGCAGCGGGAAGACGACCACGACAAGCTCCTCGCTCGAATCAGGGAAGAGGGTCTGCCGGAGGAGGCTTACAACTGGTACCTGGATCTCCGGAAGTACGGGACGTTCGTCCATTCGGGATTCGGCCTCGGACTCGAGAGAACCGTCGGATGGATCTGCGGCATCCATCACATCAGGGAAGCAATCGCTTTCCCGCGGACGATGAACCGGCTGCGGCCGTAGTCAGCTGCCCGGCGCACGCTTCGCCGCCATGTAATGCCGTCGCAGCGGGAGGACTATCTCCTCAGACTCATTCGGCAAGTCGCGGAGGCCCTCCGGCACCTGCGTGAGGCGCTGCTGGGTGAGGCCGACCCGTCGGAGGTTGCACGGGAAGCCGCTGACGCAATCGGACAGCTGCTCGGGCCGCGCTTCCGATTGCTCTCGTCGCTCGACGCCCGGTCGGCCGCCGCCCTGCTCGCGGACACCAGGCGCGTCGCATTGTGGGCGGATCTCCTCCGTGTCGAGGCCGCCGCCCGTCGAAAGCTCGGGGACAGCG
>CAYMKQ010000090.1:0-8120 GCA_964391175.1 uncultured Gemmatimonadaceae bacterium
GGCAGCGCATCGCGCTCCCTCACGCCCTCCGCGAACGGACCGAGCAGGTGCGCGACGCTGTTCGCGTAGTAGCTGATGAGCGGCCGGTTCGCGGGAAGAACCGCGTATCCGTCTCCGACTCTCACCAGCATGCGCCGCATCTTCAGCATCCGCCACGCGCGATCGAATGTCTCCTCGACGCCGCCTTCATGGTGGATCACCCTTGCGTTGAGCTCCCGAAGCACGTCGTGCATCTCGCCCATCCGCGCGATGAGCTTGTCGTGCGAGATGAAATCTCCGTCGAAGCTCTGAACCGCCGCGCACGCCAGCGTCACCGGCGTGACCGGGACGATGGCGGCGATCCTCTCCAGCACCGAATCGGTGAGCTGCTGGATCCGCGCGAGCCGCTCGCCGCGCTCGAGAGCGAACAGGCCTCCCGCACCCGTCTCCCGGTCCTGCTGATCGATCCACGGCGCGAGCGGAAACGGCTCGCCGATCACGACCGACGCGCGCCCGTAGCGCTTCCATTTTCGCACGACAAGGCGCGCCAGGTTCCACCACACGTAGCGGACCACCTCGCCGAGCTGGACGTGCAGCGGCGGACGCCGGTGTCCCTCGCGCGCGTCCAGCTCGCGCAGGAGTGACCGGTCCTCGAGCACGCGGTCGTAGTTGATCGCCACCGGAACGACATGCAGCCGTTCTCTCATCGCCGGATCGCGCGCGACGCCGAGTACGTAGTCGAGCAGCCCGATCTTGGCCTTGCCGAGCTTTCCATCGCGGCTCAGTCCGCCCTCGAGAAAAATTCCCTGCGTCACGCCGTTGCGCGTGATGAGCTGGACGTATCTCTCGAGCACCGTGTGGTAGAGGCGCTCGCGGTATTTCCTGCGGATGAAATACGCGCCGAAGCTCTTGAAGATGTACTCGAGCGGAAAAGTGCGGGCCCATTCACCGACCGCGTACGAGATGGCGACGCGTCCCGACAGCACGTACCCGACCAGCACGTAGTCCGCGTTCGAGCGGTGATTCATCAGGTAGATCACGATCGAGTCGCGTGGAAGATCGACCGGGCGGTCGCTCGCGTACTCGGCGGATACCTTGTAGAAGAGGTTGAGAAGGACGCGGCTGACGACCAGACCGATCTTGTAGTACGTGAGAATGTTGAAGAACGGGACGATCTCGTCGATGTAGCGCTCGACCTGCCTCCGCGTGTCGGTAATCGGGACGCCGGTTTCCCCGGCGTGAAGGCGTATCGATTTAGTGACCTCCGAGTCCGCCAGCAGCGTATCGCGAATGGCGCCCCGGTCGACGAGCTTGAACCTGTTCAGGCGCGAGCCCGAGCGGTGAAAGGCGCGGAGTGCCATCCGGCCGGCACGAAGGCGGAGAAAAACGACCCCGCCGAAGAGCACCAGGCCGAGTCCGAGCCAGATCACGATACGTGTTTCTCGGGGAAAGAAGCGGTTGCAAAGCTAAAAATGCGTCGGGCGGACGGCAATGGCCGATGCGCGATGTTGTGCGCCGCGCGCACCATCTGTAGCTTGAATCTGCGTCGGTTGGGAAACGGTGCAGCGGCGGGATGCGACTCCCGCGCCGAGAGGTGGCGATGGACCCGATTCTAGCGGAAAGATCGATGGCTCATCGGCTCATATTGGTTTTTCTACCCGTTTTCTTTGGGGAGACGATCCTGAGCGCCGAGCTGGCGTCACAGTCGGCTGGAATCGTCAGCGGCACTGTCACCGCTCCGAACAGAATGCCTGTCGCGGAAGCGAGGGTGCGACTGGTTGGTACCGACCTGGCGACCGTTACCCGTGTGGACGGCGTGTTTCATGTGGCTCAGGTCCCGGCTGGCCATCAGACGCTCGAGGTGCGGATGGTCGGCTACAGTCCGAAGCTCATGCCCTTCGACATCGCGGCGGGAGCGACACTCCATGTGAGCCTGGTCCTCGAGCCACTAGCGCTCGAAACGGTGAAAGTGAGGGCCGATGCAAGTTTTTCACCGGGTATGGGAGGATTCGAGGAGAGAAGAAGCCATGGGAACGGGCGATATTTCACGCGCGAAGATATTGAGAAGATGCAGGCGCGGCAGGTCACGGACGTCCTACGCCGCGTGCCGGGAATGCGGATCCAAACCGGAAGCGGCGCCTTTGGAGGGAGTCAGACCGCCCAATCAGGGCGAAATATCAGCAGCGCGGGGTCAAGAACGTGTCCGATGGCGTACTACCTGAACGGAACTCCGTTCCCTCTTTCCAACGATGTTCCCATCAATCACTACGTGACCCCGGACGAGGTCGTCGCCATGGAGGTCTATACCGGCGCCTCACAGATCCCGGCGGAGTTCAACTCAACCGGTAGCACTTCCCGCTGTGGCGTCGTGGTGATCTGGACTCGCAGCGGCGTCGACTCCAGGGTTTCCCGCTAGAACCCGATTCGGAATCCCCGGCCGGGCACGCGGATGGCGGGCGGCGGGGGTGGCGGGTTAATCTCTTCATCGGCCCCAAGTTCTCCTAAGGCCGCGGCGGCGAGTATGGCTCCGGCGGCGACTAGTCCTGCCGCCATCCAGCTCCTGGTCCTGTCGAACCGCTTCTCAGTCGCATCCGTTAGCGCGTAACGGGGGAAACTCACGAGCTCCCGGTTCCAGTTGATCGAGCTTCCTGTCCGTTGCTCGACGCGAGTCAGATGAAGCTTCCAAACACTGGGGTCGGCCTCGGCCACCACGCCCTCGATTTCGTACGCGCCGGTTCCGATGGTGCGACCCATCTCCACGACACCGGAATCAGTGAGCCGGGCGATGATTCGAGTGGTGGGCTCGGGTGTGGACGTAGTGATTGGACGCCGTGTATAGCACGCCGCCAGCACCAAAAGGAGGGCCGATGCCCGACAGACCGAGTGAACGAAACTCATACCATTCATTTATGACTCCTGCTTCCGAAGGATTCAAACTTTCAAGTGCAGAAAGAAGAACAACCGGCCCGGCTTGGCCGGACCGGTTGTTCCACTACTCAGGCGCGTCGCGTTACGGCCGCGGACAGGCGGCCGGATCGTTCCAGTTCCGAAGAGCCGACACTCCCGTCGTTCCAGCCGGGTAGGCTGAAGGCAACGGCATGTTGATATTCGCCGTGCGCTCCGTTTGACTGTAAGGGAGACGCCCGGGAACCTCCGCCGCGGTCCCAAACGGACGCACCAGCGGGATGCACGTCCGCTTGAAATCTGACCACACGTCGATGTTCTGGTACATCGCGATGTACTTCTCCAGCATTACGTCGTTGAACGTCACGATGGCAAGCGGCGCCATGCCCACCGCCGAGCGGACGTTATTCACGTTGATCGTTGCCCCGGCAATATCGCCGGTCTGGTACTTGGCTTCGGCCAGGATCAACTGGTTCTCAGCCCACGTGACCAGTGGCTGCCGGAAATTGAACGCGCGCCGAACGGTCGCGTTGATGACCGATGCCGCTCCGATTCCCACCGGTCCCACCGGCAGGTTGTTTTCGTCGTGGCCGACAAAGTTTCCTGCCGCATTGGGATTGAAATACGCAGCGAGACGCGGATCACTCCTGCTCTGGAGGATCTGCACAAACACGTTTCCAGCGACGAGGTCCTGCCGCTGATTCAGAAACTCCGCCCAGATGTTGCCGTCCTGGTCGAGAGTGCTACCGTGAAAGGAGCGGAAATCACCCGGCGCCTGCCCGTGCATTGCCTGAGTGGCATTCGCCGGAGCCTCAGCGATACCCTGATTGGCCGCCGTCAACGCCAGGGCGTACGCAGCAGCGCCATTTCGTTCCACCAGGTGCAGGTGGAACCGCGCCTTCATCGTGTACGCCGCCGCGATCCACCGCGAAATCTGCAACGCCCTGGTGCCAGTCGTCGCACAGTAGATCAGATCGCCTGGTTCGCAGTTACCCGTCGTCGGGGCCGTCCGTAACAGCGCAATCCCCTCGTCCAGCCGCGTTTGCACATCCGCGTAAATCTGCTGCTGCGGATCAAGGGCGGGCATCTCGATCGCGGGGTTCAGCGCATCCCTGTAGGGCAGATCACCCCACACTGACGTCGCTGTTCCGAAGGCGTAGCCTTCCCAGATTTTCGCGATACCTTCGATGAACGGGTCGCCAGCCTCTTGCGACGCGGCCTGAATGTTTCTCAGGCCCAGCAGGCCGGCACCCGTATAGAACGCGCTCATGTGGGCAGGAATGTCGCTCTCCGACTGCTGATACTGCGTCGCCCACTGGAGCTGCTGATTGTTGCTGCCAATAATCTGCTGCGTGTAAATCCCCGCCGAGCGCGCCATCTGCCCTTCGAGCCGGGTGAACATGTTGGCTTGAACGGCGATGAGTTGCTGAAGGGTAGTGACTTCCGTCGCTGTGTTCGGGCTTTCGGTCAAACCCGGGCCGGACAGGAAGTCGCCGCATCCCGCTCCCAATAGCGCGAGCGAGAGCACGACTGCTGCTCTTCCATATCGATTCATCTGTGATTCCTCGGCTATTTAGTGATGGAGCGCAATCGAGAACACGACAGCGCGCGCAAGTGGAGCGTTGAACCAGTCGATGCCGCGGTTTGCGTTTCCCGCGCCGCCAAGGTTCGTTTCCGGGTCGAAGCCGCTATAGTCGGTCCACAGCTTCAGGTTACGACCAGACAGCTTCACATCCAGCTGGCGCGAACCGGCAATCCGGCTGACGAACCCTTCCCTGAAGGAGTAGCCGATGGAAACCTCGCGCAGGCGAGTGTTGGTTGCATCCTCCAGGCGTTGACTGATCGGACCGCCCGTAGCGCCCTGTCCACCGCCGAGTGTCCCGCCGCTGAACCAGCCTTCACCGATTACAACCGCCGTACCCGCCCCTGGCCCGACAACGGGACCGTTCAGGACGTCGCAGGTGATGTTGTGGCAGAGCATGTCCGTACCGAATGTGCGGGTCTCGCCACGGATTTCTGTATCCTTGTGAGTCCCGTACTGGAACATCGACGCGCGCGTCATGTTGAGCACGTTGCCGCCCTGACGGTGGTCGAGGAAGGCGCTGAGCTCCACGCCCTTGATCTGCACGTAAGCGGAGAGCCCGCCCGTCCAATCCGGCCACGGGTTGCCGATCGCGCGCACGTTCGGATCGGTGATCGGGAATCCGTTGGCGGCAATGTAGAGCGCGCCGTTCGGGGCGCCTGCGCAGGCCGCACCGACGTTTTGAGTGCTGCCGCCGAAGCTCACCGTCGTCAGCCCGTTACCGCAACGAGCGAAGTCGTTTGCACGCCATACGCCCAGCGGATAACCGATCTGGAGATGTGTGGACTGCCCGGCAAACGATGATCCGATGCCGCTCTCGCAGCGGGGAACCTTCGCCTCCGGAGCGCAGTTCTCCGCCGTCGGCATTGGCACGGTTCCATCGAGCTGGTCCGAAATTGCGCCCAGGCTCAGAACCTTGTTACGGTTCCGCCCCCAGTTGGCGCCAATCTCGACCGAAAAGTCAGGCCGCTGAATCGGACGGAAGCTCGAGGTGATCTCCCATCCTTTGTTGCTCAGTTCACCAGCGTTCAGGTTGACCGCGGTATAACCGGTGGACGGCGGGAGGCTGGCCCCAAACACTACATCCGATGACCTCGAATTGTAGTAGGTCACTGACAGGTCAGACCTTCCGTTGAACAAACCGAGATCAAAGCCCATCTCAGTCTCCTTCACGCGCTCGGGCGAGATCTCGGGATTGCCCCTCGTGCCCGAAGTGTACAGACCCCCAATGTTGTTGAGCGTGGGTGCCTGAAGCGATGCAGGGTTGAAATCCGCGAACAGAGTGCCAACGTAAAGTTCCTGCGTGGCGTAGAGCGGGGGCTGCTGTCCGCTTTCGCCATACGCAATGCGCAGCTTGCCGAAAGAAAGGAAATTCTCGGAAAGGTTGAGTGCCTTGCTGAAGCTCCAGGCAGCCTCGCCGCCCGGATACCACGCCCTCTGGTGACCTTCAGCAAGTGCGGAGTTGCCATCGTTGCGAAGGCGTGCCGCGAGGAAAAGCTGATCGAAGAGGCCGACGCGCAGCTGACCGAAATAGCCTTCGATGCGTCGACGGGTCTCGGCATCAGTCGGAATGGTGCGCGTAACCGTATTTCCGAGCTTGAACGGCGTTGGCGCGATGAACGTCTGACCAGTTACCTGCACTTGCCGGAAATATGTCTCGTTCAAATTCTGACCGAGAGTGAAACTCCCGAGAACGTTCGGGTTCATTTCCCAGTTGAGCGTCCCGTTCAGGTTGTGATCGATGATGCGATCGTAGAACTGCCACCGCTCGATCGATCCGCCAGGAGTGCCCGAGCTCGAGCGCGCAAAAGCAGTCGTTCGATCGTCACTGGTGTAGTCGCCGCCGAGCACGTAGTTGATCGCCAGCCTCGTGAACGGCCGCCAGTTCAGATTGATGTTGCCGTAGTAACGACCGGCTTCCGCAGAGAGCTGGTTTTCGTTGATGGCGTAGAACGGGTTGTCGAAGCCGCGGCCCGTGGTGAACGCCGTCGGACCCGGGTTTGGGAAGCGCCATGAGCGGTGTAGCCCACTGACTGGATCCAGGTACTGACGGGCGTTGAACTCGGGCGGTTGGCGCAGCGCACTCAGCCCAATGCCGTTGAGCGCGTTGCCGCGATCGTGACCCATGCCCTTTGTCTGTACGTAAGAGCCGCTGGCACCGACCGTAAAGGTCTCGAACAGCGAATGCGCTCCGTTGAAGCGTGCGCTAAATCGCTTGAAGTAGTCATTATCCTCAACGATGAAGCCGTTGTGATCCAGCTGGCCGAGCGAGACATAGAACGTCGTGCGCTCGTTGCCGCCCGAGGCCGAGACCGTGTTATCCCAGATTCTGCCGGTCTCGTAGATCTCGGCCGAGTGGTCGTAGGTTGGCGTGCCGGCAGCTAGTGCGGGACCCCAGGAGAAGAACCCTGAGGAGATCGTGCAGTTGACAGTCGTGCAGGCGGTCGAAAGGCCGCCGGAGCCGACGCCGAATTTATTCTGGAACGGAATTGTCTTGACCGGCTTGTCAGACTGGAAGCTCGAGCGCAGGGTGTACTGGGTCCGGCCTGCCTGGCCCCTCTTGGTCGTGATTAGAATCGCGCCAGCGGACCCCGCGCTTGCGCCATAAATAGACGTGGCGGCAGCTCCCTTCAGGATCTCAATGTTCTCGATGTCCTCGGGATTGATGTCCTGAGCGCGGTTACCCTGCGGCGGACCCTGCAGGATCGTCGTTCCGACCATCCGGCTGTTGTTGTTGGTCGGAACGCCGTCGACGATGATGAGCGGCTGGCTTGTCCCGAACGTTTTCGCGCCGCGGATCTGAATCGCGGTCGATGAGCCGGCGTCACCACTCGCCTGGTTGGTGAGCACGTTCGGGCTCTTGCCCACGAGTGCCTGCACCACGTTCGTCTCGTTGGCGCGCTGCAGCGCCTCTCCGGAGACGGAAGAGCGGGCGGTCCCCATGCGCTCGGCCAGAGTCTGCGTGCCCGCGCCCGTGATCACCACTTCTTCAAGCTTGAGCGGGTCGGTTGGAAGCTGAAAGCTCCGTTCGACCGCGGTACCCGGCGTGAGCGTAACAGACGCAGCCTGGGACCGATGTCCGATCATCCTTGCAGTCACCGTTACCGCCTGTCCCTGCGCACGCGCAGCCGGAACGACCAGACGGTAGGTGCCGTCCGGACTGGCATACACGAGGATGTTCAGCGTGGGGATCGTGACGCTGGCGGAGCTCAATGCCTCGCCAGCCTCACCGGTCACGCGGCCGGTAATGGTCACGGATTCCTGCGCCATCGCCAGTCCGGGCAAGAACGCCAGGGCGGACGCGACGATGATGTACCTCAACAGCTTACTTGGCGTGTGTATCATGATGCGCACCTCTGAAAAAAGATTGCGAAAACCACGAGAGCAAATGACATCTCGCCACCCTGGGGGGGGGGCGGGTGCACCGGACGGCGTTCCTCCTTATCGGAAAAAAAAGGGGATGCAAACGTATTGGAGAAGCGAGCTCGTTTGGAACCGATCGCATTGCAAATGCTACGAACGAGAGTCACAGAAACGGGGAATCCTTCCCGCGCTGCGGGTCTCTCGATAATCCACTATGTTAGCGCCGGACCTCCGGCGGATCTTGCGTCGCACTCGGCAGGCTGCCTCCGACGAGGATCACCCACCATGCGCT
>CAYMKQ010000091.1:0-5449 GCA_964391175.1 uncultured Gemmatimonadaceae bacterium
AGCTGCAAGCACGTTACAACCCTTGCGGCGTAGCCGCATCCGAAAAATGCTTGACAGCTGCAACGTACGTTAGGTTGCAGCGCATCCCGGCTAGACCTCCCACCCTCGTTCGAGCGCCTCGCGCCGCCGACGGTCCCGGATTTAGGGAAACTCAGGGGGCGTTGGTCGGGCGCCGGCCGTCTTCGGAGTTCGCTTCCGCAAGACCGCCCGCGCAGGCGCACCTTCGTGCCCCGCTACCTTCATCGGCAACACAATCACGTCGTAGTCCCCAGCACGCACCCCCTTGAGCGCCAAGCCCTCGACGATCGGAATCCCCTTACCGAGAAGAATCCGATGTGTCCTCGGCGCCGGTGCACCGAACTGCTCGGCCGAGATGTAGTCTATCCCCACCAGCTGCACCCCTGCGTCGGCCAGGAGCTGCGCCGCATCGGGAGCGATGTAGGCGAAGTCGCGATGAAAATTGGGCGACGCCATCCAGCCGCGCAGCGAGCTCCTGGTGCGGAAGATCACCCGCTGCGCGCCCCTCCACTCGTGCCGGTCGAGCTCCGCGGCGTCGATCGCCTGCACACTATCGGGAATGTCGATCACTCGCGCCGGCCCAATCAGCGGCTCGAGCGACACCCGGTCGATGGATGCGCCGTCGCGCACGAAGTGCATCGGCGCGTCGATGTGGGTTCCGCTGTGCGCGCCCAACGAATACACGGACAGTGTCAGGGCGTCGCCTTTGCGCATGTCCTTGAGGAACTCGAACTTCATCGGTGCATCGCCCTCGTACACCGGCGTCGTCGCCGGATCGAGTGTCGCGGTCACATCGATCCACCCCTTCGCCATCGGCGCCTCCGGTGTGTCGACGCGAGACGCCGCCTGCTGCTGTGGTGTGCAAGCCACTGCGCCCAGCGCTGTCACGGCAGCGATCGTCCAACAAGTCCAAGTGCTGTTTGCTCGCATGTATGTCCCCTATCAGAAGCTTTGGGCTCTGAGCACAAAACCCAGAAGCATTGTGAATCCCAATCCTGCGACGCCGATAATCGTCTCCGCCACCGTCCACGTCTTCAGCGTCTGCGGGACGGTCATGTTGAAGAACTCCTTGATGAGCCAGAAGCCGGAGTCGTTCACGTGCGAGAGCACCAGCGAACCGGCCCCCGTCGCTAGCACCAGCAGCTCGGCGCTTGTGCCAGGAGTCGCCACCGCGATAGGTGCGACGATTCCGGCGGCGGTCGTCATCGCCACCGTCGCCGATCCGGTGGCCACGCGAATGAGCGCCGCCACGGTCCAGGCAAGGACGAGCGGCGAGGCGTGTGATCCAAGTGCCATGTCGGCGATGGCGCGTCCCACACCGCTCTGCACCAGCACCTGGTTGAAGCCACCCCCCGCGCCGATCACCAACAGTATCGTTGCTGTCGGCCCCAGGCAGTCGTTGCAGAACTTCATCACTTCTTCTCGTGTGAAATGTCGCGGTCGCCCCAGAGACCAGAACGAAAACAGCAGTGCGAGGAGCAGCGCCACGATCGGGTGCCCGACGAAATGCAGCGCCGAGCGCACCGAGCTCGCCGGATCGAGCGCAATGTCAGCCGCGCTGGTGAGGAGCATCAGGATCACGGGGATCAACACCGTGAAGAGTGAGATGCCGAAGCTGGGCGTCCTTTGCACCGGACCCGAGCCACCCGCGCTCCCTTCCAGTTGTGCCGCAAGCGGATTCTCCACCGGAAGCACAATGCGGGGCGCAATCCACGCGGCGAAGATCGGCCCCGCCAGCGAAGCGGTCGGGAGGCCGACGAGCAGGCCGTAAAGAATCGTGCGCCCGACGTCGGCGTTGTACGCGCCCACGGCGAGCATCGCCGCCGGATGTGGCGGCAGCATCCCGTGCACCACCGAAAGGCCGGCCACCAGCGGGATCCCGATCTTGACGAGCGACATCCCAGTGCGGCGCGCGATCGTGAACACGAGCGGAATGAGGAGAATGAAACCCACCTGGAAGAAGACCGGGATACCGACGATGAAGGCGACGACCATGATCGCCCAGTGCACGCGCCGTTCGCCGAAGAGGTCGATGAGCGTGGTCGCGATGCGCGTGGCAGCGCCGGACTCCGCCATCATCTTGCCGAGCATCGTGCCGAGTCCGAGCACGACGGCGATAAAGCCCAACGTGCCACCCACGCCATCCTGGAAGGACTTCACCGCGGTGCCAAGCGGCATCCCGGCCGCCACGCCCAGGCCAAGCGAGACGGCAACCAGAGCCACGAAGGGGTGCAACTTGAAGCGCGCGATGAGCACGATGAGTGCTGTCACCGCGGCGAACGCGTAGAGGAGCAGGCGAGTATCAGGGGTCATGCGGACGCGCGGGCTACAAGAGCGACGACGAGATCTTGTGGTGACCGCCTTATGTCACACACCCATGCGTCCTCGTCAGGCGATGGCTCCTCGAGTGTGGCGAGCTGACTTTCCAATAGAGATGGGGGCATGAAGTGTCCGCGCCGGCCGGCAAGACGTTCAGCAATCAGCGCTCGTTGGCCTTTGAGAAATACGAAGCGCAGCTCGTCCGCTTCAGCGCGAAGGATGTCCCGGTATGATCGTTTGAGCGCGGAGCAGGACATTACCAGACCGGTGCTGGCGTCCTTCGCCTCGCGGATTCGCACGGCGATTGTGCGAAGCCATAGCACGCGGTCGTCGTCGGTGAGTGGAACTCCCGCCGACATGCGCTCCACGTTCTCGGCAGGGTGGTACTCATCCCCTTCGACGAAGTCGATGCCGAGCGCACGGGCGAGTGCCGCGCCGATGAGGCTCTTGCCGGAGCCCGAGACGCCCATCACGACGTAAAGGCCTCTGTTCACGATATCCATGGACCAATGAGGGACCGCGTGGTGGGCGTTCCTTTTTCTGCGGCGACGATTCCATTCAGCGAATCTTTACAGCAAAGTCTCCCTACGTCCTGGGTCTAGGGGCTTGACGTCCGGACAGTACCTCACCGAGCTCGTCCAGCCTATCTGACCAGTACTGCTTGAGACGGTCTGCCGTCGCTCGGTCGGGCAGCTTAGTGTGCGCCAACGCCACCGAGCTCTTGGATTTGCCCTTCGCGGCAAACCCGACTGCGATGATGCCGCCGTCAGTCCAATCGAGCCGTATCGATTTTGGCGCAGTAGCTGTGCGCACCTTCACGCTTGCGCCATTCAACCACCGCCGGCGCACGCTCGCAACTGCCCACGCATCGAACAGCCTCGTCACGGGCACGTTGAACGTGCGGGACTTGCTCGTCTCGTACGTGCCGTCGCGCCGCTGCCCACGTGCTCGTAGCCCCTTGATGCGCTCATAGCCAACGGTGACCGTCTGCGACCACCATCCATCGATCTTGTACTTTGCACTCACCAACGCGGCGATTTCGCGATGCGACATGTGCTCGGCGCCACGGCGGTCGAGCGCGTACACCCAGCGCTCCCACGTGCACCCCGTCTCCGCCTTCAGGGTCACGTCGCTCAGATGCTTGGTGGCGCTCATATCAACGCTTCCTTACTTGGCCGCGCTCGACAGCTCCAAGCGCTTGTTAGGCGGCTGGGTGAGCGCGATCCTTATCTGCTCGAGATGATGCTCATTGTGTGATGCGGCCTTATCGAACTCGTCCTTGAGAGTTCGGACTCCGGTTTCGCTGTGAACGAATTCGAGATGACCGCTCTTCTCGTAGTGAAGTCGCGCATAATAGATCATCCCGCTGCGGACGGACTCGTAGATTCGCCGAGAGATATCCAGCGGAAGCTGAGAATAGTCGAGGCCTTTCGCCCAGGCATCCTGGTCGAAAACCCATAGGACACGGCGACCCTCGCAAAGGACACGACGGATACGATCGAACAGCACCGTTTCGGCATCAGCGAGGTGGTGCAGAATGAATCGAATCGGCCATTTGCCAGCTGCGTAAGAGCGCGCCAACTCCGGCTCAGCAAGCTGGAAGTGACTCAGCGTCTCGTCCCGTGTGACTTCGAGTTTCTCGATGATATCCATGCGTGTACCCCCGCCGCCTCACGTCGATCGTCGCGCCCTGTTCGGTAATGCGCGTGCGGATTCGATAGACATTGAAGTCTACGTTCACCCGGTCTTGCCAGCCGGAGCGCTTTCTGTTCGGGTGACTCAGATATTAGGATCGGTTATCGCTCTTATGAACCTTTCTTGTGCGAATAGAAGTTCTAGCTCCGCACAAACTCTTTTAGCAAGGCATAGTCGAATTTGTCCGCCGCTCTCAGCGCTCGAATGTATCGCTGGCGCGCGCTTCCAGCCTTCGTCAGATCGGCAGCCCCCCATGTAAAGCGGGGCTGGCCCGAGCGGATCATCAGCAAGTCAGTGATGAGACGGGCATGGCGGCCATTGCCATTTGGAAATGGGTGGATCGCGACCAACCTGTGATGGAACCGGGCTCCGATCTCATCGTGCGGGTACGTGCCCTTCTCCATCCAGTCACCGAGATCCGAGCACAGATTCAGGATGGCGACGGGAATCTCCCTCCAATGGGTGCCGATCGATTTGTCGGACTTTCGGAAGCTTCCGGCCCACTTCCAGACATCGCCGAACATCCGCCGGTGCAGCTCCTGGAAAAAAGATGCCGAGCAGATGTCCGGGTTCCGGGTCTTCAGGGCCCAGCGCTCACCTTCGAGCACGTTGAGCTGTTCCGAGGCGTTCAGCTCCTCGCTGGTGCTGATACCGTCTGCAATGAGTCCGTCGGCTTCATCTTCATCGAGTGGGGTCCGACCCTTCAAGTCAGCCTCCACTGCTCCAAAGCTGGCGCGGTGAATCGATCAATTCCTCGGCGAGGGCTTCGATCTGGCGTCGGTTTTCCTCCGCTGACGGCTCCTGGGATTCAAGCCGCATCGAGTGCCGAACAGAGTTCATCATCGCTGCCGCAACTTTCGCCGCTTGCCTTCGCACCGTGTCTTCAAGGCTGGTTTTCGGAACCAGCGCGTAGACCAGTTTGCAATCGAGCGCCTCGGCGGCAGCCTCCAACGAAGCCATCGTGATTGTTCGCGCGCTTTCCGTCTTCTCGAGGGCATGCACGGCTGCGGTCGTCACGCGCAACCGCCGCGCGAGCTCAGCACCGGACATTCCCAGTGCAGTGCGGACAGGCTTGATCCAGCCCCCTCTGCGTTGGGCCGGGATGGCTCGTATTAGCTTGCCAAGCTCATGGTCCAAACGTCGGCGTAGCAGTTTCCGGGATCGTGAATTCATTAGTTATAGCCGTATACTGCGCTACCTATTGTCAAGTCATAAATATATAAAGCACCATCAATTATATAGTTATAACTATAGATACTCGTTCCAGGATGACCTCGCTATCTAACGCTCACGTGCCATGACACTCTGGATCGATGCCGACGCGGCCCCGCAGGAAGTGAAGGAAATCTGCTTTCGGGTGTCCGAGCGCCTCACGCTGGCGACCGTCCTTGTGGCCAACCAGCGCATCCAGCTCCCG
>CAYMKQ010000091.1:5549-8000 GCA_964391175.1 uncultured Gemmatimonadaceae bacterium
GCGGGTGTCGAGACGGGCGGCCACGCGGCCTACGGCTCGCGTGAGAAGCGGGCATTCGCAAACGCGCTCGACCGGGCGCTCACGCGCGCGGCACGGCAGCGCTGACGCGCTCGCGGCGCCGCTACCTTTCTCACATGAATCCGCGCGAGAATACGCACGAGCCCGTCGTCATCGTCGGCGCGGGTCCGATCGGCCTCGCCTGTGCCATCTCCGCCCGTCGGCGCGGGATCGATCCGCTCGTGATCGACGCGGGCGCGGTCGTCAATTCGATCGTGCACTATCCCACGGGCATGATGTTCTTCACGACGCCCGAGCGACTCGAGATCGGCAACCATCCGATCGTCTGCGCCGGCGCCAAGCCGACGCGTGAAGAGGCGATGATGTACTACCGGGGAATAGCGCGGGCCGAGGAGCTTCGCGTGCGAACGTTCACGCGCTTGGGCGTGGCCGAGCGTGTCGGTGGCCGGATCCGCTGCATGATCGAGACGGGGACCGGTCGTGAAGAGCTGACGTGCGACCGGCTCGTGCTCGCCACGGGCTACTTCGATCGGCCCAACCGCCTCGACGTATCGGGCGAGGATCTCCCGCACGTTCACCACTATTTCGACGAGGCGCACCTCGGATGGGGACTCGACGTCGTGGTGGTGGGCGGGAAGAACTCGGCCGTCGAAGCGGCGTTGCTGCTGTACCGGGCGGGCGCCCGCGTCACGCTCGTCTATCGCGGTACGGCGCTCAAGCCGAGCGTCAAGTACTGGCTCCGGCCGGACATCGAGAACCGGATCAAGGCTGGGGAGATCCAGACCCGGCTGGGCGCCACGGTTCTCTCGATCGAGCCTGGAGCGATGACGATCCGGACCGCCGATGGTGCAACGGAGCGCCTCGCCGCCGACCGGATCTATGTGCTGATCGGCTTCACTCCCGACTTCGAGCTCTTCCGCTCGATGGGGATCGAGCTCGATGGTGTGACCGAGCGGCCCGCGCTCGATCCGGAGACGCTCGAGACCAACGTTCCGGGCATCTACATGGCCGGCAGCATCGTGGCTGGCCGCGCCATCTCCGAGGTCTTCATCGAGAACGGACGCTACGACGGCGAGAAGATCTTCGGCGACCCCGCCGCACGCCGGCACGCGGCCGAGCTCTACGAGGGGACGCCGCGACCGATTGGGGAATAGAGACATCGTCAGCCGCTGACTAGATGTCGCTTTAGCCGCGCTCCCGCAGGAACGAGGCGGGGCTCTTAGCCGCTTGTGAGCGGACGCGATTCTTTACAAAGCCCGACTAACCAAGCAGCGATCCCGTCGGCCTCGATATCGCGGAATTCTATCTTCAGGTCCTTGGCGCGCTCGCAGAGCATTTGCCACATCCCTGCTGCTCGTGTTCCTTAGAGATCGGGGAAACCTCGTCCGAGAACTTGACGGCTGGATGGTAGCAGGCGGCCATTCCACGCACGTCGCGATTTGCGAACGACGTGTAGAACGGTGACAGCGCATACGGCAAGATGAACTTCAACAGTTGATGGTTTGATTCCCAGCATGGACAAAGACCCTATCTCGCGGCGTGACATGTTGCGCCTCCTCGTCGCCGGCGGTGCGATGACGCTGATAACGCCTGGAGCCGTGCATAGTCAGGCCCGCGGGCCCATACTCACGCGCCGCATCCCATCCTCGGGGGAGCAGCTGCCCCTGGTGGGCCTGGGGAGCTGGATCACCTTCAACGTCGGAGACGATCCGGTCGCGCGCGCCGAGTGCGCTGAGGTGATGCGCGCGTTCTTCGCAAACGGGGGACGGCTGATAGACTCCTCGCCGATGTATGGCTCGTCGCAGTCGGTGATCGGCGATGGCGTATCGAAGCTGGGACCCTCCAGGCTCTTCTCGGCGGACAAAGTCTGGACCGGCGGATCGGACGGCCGAGCGCAAGTCGGCGAGACCACGCGCCGGTGGCGCGTACGGAATCTCGATCTTGTGCAGGTGCACAACCTGGTGAACTGGAAGGAGCACCTGCCGATGCTGCTGGAAATGAAGGCCGCGAAGCAGATTCGGTACGTCGGGATCACCACGTCGGAGGGACGCCGACACCGCGAGATCGAGCAGATCATGCGCACGCAGCGGCTGGATTTCGTGCAGGTGACCTACAACGTCCTGGATCGAGAGATAGAGAGCCGCATCCTGCCATTGGCGCGGGAGCGCGGGATCGGCGTAATCGTCAACCGCCCCTTTCGAGAAGGCGCGTTGATTCGACACGTCGCGCGTCATCCGCTCCCGGGCTGGGCGCGCGAGATCGACTGCGCGAACTGGGCACAGTTTCTCCTCAAGTTCATCGTGTCGAATCCGGCTGTGACCTGCGCGATTCCCGCGACCAGCAGCGTCGCGCATGTGCGCGAGAACATGGGCGCCGCATACGGCCGAATCCCTGACGAACCGACGCGGCGGCGCATGATCGCCTACGTCGAAC
>CAYMKQ010000092.1:0-7905 GCA_964391175.1 uncultured Gemmatimonadaceae bacterium
ACGGCGATCCTCGCCGCCTTGCTCTCCGGATGGGCCGCGTACGCGGAATCGAGCGACGTTATGAGCTTCGCCCAGAATCTGGCCAGCAGCTTGTCATCCTCCCATCGGGCGTCCACCCTCGCCGCCGCAGCTTCCTGTCCGCGCGACCGGAAAAAGGCGGCCGCCCCCCTGGCACCCACGAACATCGCGAACGACTCGTTGAACGGCGCCTGACCGGATGCGTAGAAGGTGTTGTGCGTGAGCTCGTGGATGACGGTGTTGGCGAGGGTCAGGCTGTCGCTCCTGAGCGTGGTGCTGAGCAGCGGATCATTGAAGAACCCAAGGGTGCTGAAAGCATCGGACGGCCTCACGTACACATCGAAGCCTTCGTCGGCCAGTTCCTTGGCCGCCCGTCGCGCCGCGTCGAAATCGAAGTATCCCTTGTAAGGCACTCGGCCGACAACGGGAAACCACCATGTGTAGGCTTTAAGGGTGTCGCGGTAGGCGGCCGAAACGAGCAGTACCAGTGTGTCGTGATCGAGGCGCGAATATGTGGTAAAACTGTCCTTCACCCGGAGCCGCAGGCTGTCGTTCGCGTACTGTCGGGCCGCCAGAACGACCTCGAGCTTCGCCCTCGTCTCCGCCGATGTCCGGGGGTTGGCGACTATCTCGGAAATCGGCTGCCTGCGGCTCAGAATCTTGGCCTCTTCCCACGCCCCGCGGCTCAGATAACAGCCTGTGGGAGCAGAGATTAGGGCCAGAGCCGCGAGCGCAGCCGCTATCGCCAGGAATCCGGGTCGCATATTCTTATCACGTGTCCTTCGTCCACCTCCATTGCCATTCGGAGTACTCCCTTCTCGATGGCGCCAACCGCATCGACGACCTCATCAGCAGGGCGCTCGAGTTCGAGCAGCCCGCCCTGGCGATAACCGACCACGGCAATCTTCACGGGGCGTGGGAGTTCCAGGAAAAGGCCAAGAAGGCGGGGTTGAAGCCGATCATCGGCATGGAAGCCTATGTCGCACCCGGCGACAGGCGGGCGCGCAACCGAGTCGGCGGTGAGAGGGGCAAGCCCTACTACCACCTGGTGCTGCTCGCCCGGAACGCCATCGGATACAGGAATCTAGTCAAGCTCTCTTCGCTCGCCTACACGGAAGGGTTTTACGCGAAGCCGCGCATGGACCGCGAGCTGCTCGCCAGATACAACGAGGGGATCGTCGTCTCCTCCGCCTGCATGGCGGGTGAGATTGCGCACCACCTCTTGTCCGAAGAGTACGAGCAGGCCCGGGCCGCCGCGTCGTGGTACGCCGACGTCTTTCGCGACCGGTACTACCTCGAGGTACAGGCACACGCCTCCGAGAACCAGGACACCCTCAACCGGCGCGTGTTTCAGCTCGCCGAGGAGCTGGGTCTCCCCGTCCTCGCCACCAACGACGCGCACTTCCTCCGGCGCGAAGATCACGATGCACACGACATCTTGCTCTGTATCGGGTTGGGAAAGGATTTCTCCGACACCAACCGGATGCACTACGACGAGGGACTCTACTTCAAGAGTGCGCCGGAGATCGCGAGCTCTTTTCCCGGACGCGCCGACGTTCTGGAGAACACGCTCAGGATCGCGGACGAGACCGCGATAGAGTTCTCCAAGCAGTACAAGGTTCCGTCCTTTCCGCTGCCCTCGGGCGTCGAGACGGAGAACGAGCTGCTCGTGCGTCTGGCAGAGGAGGGTGCCCGCAGACGCTATGGCGACACTTTGCCCGTGGAAGTCCGTGAGCGTCTCGACTACGAGCTTGGCGTCATCACCAGCACCGGATACGCCGGCTACTTTCTCATCGTCGCTGATTTCATCGCCGCGGCGCGCTCCAAGGGCATTCCGGTCGGGCCCGGGCGCGGCTCGGCCGCCGGCTCGCTTGTCGCCTACGCGCTCAGCATCACGAATGTCTGCCCGCTCAAGTTCGACCTGCTGTTCGAGCGCTTCCTCAATCCGGAGCGCGTGTCGATGCCCGACATCGACGTCGACTTCTGCTTCGAGCGCCGCGGGGAGGTGATCGAGTACGTCCGCCAGAAATACGGGCGCGATTCGGTGGGCCAGATCATCACCTTCGGAACTCTCAAGTCGCGGGCCGCGATCAAGGATGTCGGCCGGACGCTCGGGTTCACTCCCGCCGAGACGGATTATCTCGCCAAGCTGATTCCCAATCACCCCAACTTCTCGCTCACGGTCAAGGAAGCGATCGAGCGCATCCCGGAAGTCCGCGAGCTCTATACGTCGCGGAAGGACGACACGCGGGAGATTAAGGAGAAAAAAGACAGGTATCGCCGGCTCCTCGACTACGCCATGAAGCTCGAGGGGCTCTCGCGCCACGCCGGCGTACACGCCGCCGGCGTCGTAATCGCGCCCGGTCCGCTGGACGAGTACGTCCCCATCTGCACGCAGGCGTCGAAGGGATCAGGCAGCGCCAGCGAGGAATCCATCGTAGTCACGCAGTACGACATGAACGCCCTGGAGAAGGTGGGCATGCTCAAGATGGATTTCCTCGGTCTCACGACTCTCACCGTCATCAGCGACACGCTGCACGGCATTCGGGAGCGGACCGGCTCCGCGCCCGACCTCGACGCGCTTCCTCTCGACGATGCCGAGACGTACAGGATGCTGCGCGCGGGAAAGACGGCGGGCGTGTTCCAGTTCGAGTCGCCGCTCGCCACCGACATGCTGAAGAACATCCGCGCCGACCGCTTCGACGATCTCGTCGCGTCAAACGCGCTCATGCGCCCCGGCCCGCTCGACGCCGGCATGCACAAGGTGTACATGCGCCGGAAGCGCGGTGAAGAGCCCGTCTCCTACATCCTACCCGAGCTCGAAGCGATCCTCTCGACGACCTACGGCGTGATCACCTATCAGGAGCAGGTGATGCGTATCGCGCAGGCGCTGGCGGGAATCTCGCTCGCCGAAGCGGATGTGCTGCGCAAGGCGGTGGGCAAGAAGGATTCCGAGCTAATCCGCGCCGAGTTGGGCGAGTTCTGCCGGAAATCTGTAGAACGGGGGTACGACCCGACGATCATCCAGGAAATCGCCAGTCAGATCGAGACGTTCGGCCGGTACGGATTCAACAAGTCGCACTCCGTCGCCTATTCGATCATCTCCTATCACACCGCCTGGCTCAAGACGCACTTCCCGGCGGACTTCATGGCGGCGCTGCTCTCGTCCCAGATCGGCGACACCGACAGCGTCGTCAAGTACATCAATGAAGCACGGCAGCTGCACGTTCCCGGTGCAAAGGAAGCGGGGCTCGAGATCCTTCCCCCCGATGTGAACGAGTCCGGTTACAAGTTCACGGTGGTTGGCGCGACGAAGATCCGCTTCGGCATGGGCGCAGTGCGAAACGTCGGCCGGACGGCGATAGATTCCATCATCGGAGCGCGCAAGAAGGACGGACCCTTTCGCTCGATCTTCGACCTGTGCGAGCGCATCGATCTCCGCATCTGCAACAAGCGCGTTCTCGAGGCGCTGATTCATGCCGGCGCGATGGATTCCCTCGGCGGGCACCGCGCACAGCTCTCCGCGGCGCTCGACCTCGCGATACGCGAAGCGTCGCTCAAGCAGGAAGAGATCGCGACGGGACAGGCTTCGCTGTTCGGCTCACCATCCGGCGGGAGCCAGAAAGCGGCGGCGACACTCGCGCTCCCCAACGCGCCTCCGTGGACGGAATCCGAGCGACTGGCAAGAGAAAAGGAGATCCTGGGCTTCTACATCTCCGGCCATCCGCTCGAGCGGTTTCGCACCGAGGCCGAGATCTTCGCCACGCACACCGTTTCGAACCTGGGCGCGTGGCGGCCGGAGAACATGGCGCTCACCGTCGTCGTGACCAGCATCAGGAAGCAGATGAGCAAGAAATCGGGATCAGAATTCGCGCGACTCACGATCGAGGATTTCTCCGGCTCTGCGGAGGTGCTGATCTTCCCCGAGAAGTGGTCCACGCTCGCCGATCAGATCCGAACCGACGTTCCGATGCTGATCAAGGGCGCATACTCCCGACGCGACGAGGGCGCCGACAACCCCGCGTTCATAGTGGAGTCGGCAACCAAGCTCGCCGAGATGCGGACCAACGGACAGGTGACGGTCGCGATCGATCTGGCAAAGGGAGCCTACACGGGAGATGTCATGTCCGACGTGCGCGCGATAGCGGAGACCTATCCAGGCTCGGCGCCGCTCGAGCTCCGGTGGAGCGATGGCAAGGGCGCTCAGGCGCGCCTCAGATCGCGGTCGCTCACGCTGGCGGCGGATGGCGCGGCGCTGAGCGCGCTGCGTAATATTCTGGGCGAGTCGTCCGTTCGACTTCAACGAGGGGGCTGACCAGTGGCTGCTTCCGCGACACAACTGGAGTTCGAGAAGCCGATCGTCGAGCTCGAGCGGCAGATCGAGGAGCTTAAGAAGACGGCGGTCGAGCGTCAGGTGAATGTCGCCGAGGCGATCGAACCCCTCGAGCGCAAGCTGGACGATCTGCGCGCGGAGGTTTACAAGAACCTCACGCCGTTCCAGCGCGTTCAGGTCGCGCGCAACGCCAAGCGCCCCTTTACCGCCGATTACATCCGTCTCGCCTTCACCGACTTCATCGAGCTCCACGGTGACCGCGCCTTTCGCGACGACCAGGCGATCATCGGCGGGTGGGCGAGGCTCGACGACGAGACGGTGATGGTGATCGGTCACCAGCGCGGCCGCGATACCAAGGAGCAGCTGCGCCGGAACTTCGGGATGCCGCATCCCGAGGGCTATCGCAAGGCGCTCCGCCTCATGAAGCTCGCCGAGAAATTCCACGTTCCCGTCCTCACCTTCATCGACACGCAGGGAGCGTGGGCGGGTCTTGGCGCCGAAGAGCGCGGCCAGTCCGAGGCGATCGCGCGGAATCTCTACGAGATGAGCCAGCTCACCGTTCCCATCGTGGCCACCGTGATCGGCGAGGGAGGCTCCGGCGGGGCGCTGGCGCTGGGAGTGGCGGACCGCGTGCTGATGATGGAGAACGCGGTGTACTCCGTGATCTCCGTCGAAGGCTGCGCGGCGATTCTCTGGAAGGACGCGAAGAGTCCCGAGATGCGTGAGAAGGCGGCGACCGCCCTCCGCATCACCGCGCCGGAGCTGCTCGAGCTCAAGGTGATCGACGAGGTTGTCCCCGAGCCGCGCGGCGGCGCGCACGCGGATCATGAGACCGCCGCCAAATCGCTGCAGGAATCGGTCGGGCGGCATCTCGAGGAGCTGCGCAAGCTGCGCCCTGAAAAGCTGGTACGGCGGCGGCGGCAGAAGTTCCTGCGCCTGGGTCAGTGGTCGGAGTAACGAGTGGCGCATCTCGTCGAAGTAGCCTTCAAGGGCAACCGTAAGGAGTTCTTTCTCTGGGATTATCCCGATCCGCCGCCGCTCAACGCGGCGGTGATCGTGGATGTCGATCGCGGCGAGGATCTAGGCTACATCCACGCCCTGGGCGACCTCGCACAGAAGCGGAACGGCGGCTGCTCCCACGGCTGCGGGACATCGCTCCCCGAGAGGAAGGCGCTCCGCCTCGCGACTGAAAAGGATCGCGGACTCTCCAAGGCGCTCACCACGCTCAACGAGGAAGCGCGCCGCAAGGCGATGGAGCGCGTACGCGTCAACGGGCTCGGCATGAAGCTGTCGGACGCCGAGTGGCAGTGGGACCGGAAGAAGCTGACTCTGTATTTCACCGCCGACAAGCGCGTCGATTTCCGGAATCTGGTGCGCGATCTGGCGGCGATGTTCAGGACACGGATCGAGCTGAAGCAGATCGGCGTGCGCGACGAAGCCAAGCGGCTCGACGGCATCGGCAGGTGCGGCCGGCAGTACTGTTCCGCGTCATGGCTGCCCGAGCTGCGCCCAGTGAACCTCGGCGTAGCAAAGGACCAGAGGCTCTCGCTCAATCCATCCCAGATCTCGGGCGCCTGCGGCCGCCTCATGTGCTGTCTGCGATACGAGCACGAGTTCTACGTGCAGAGCCGCAAGCGCTTTCCCAAGGAGGGGAAGGTGTTCACCACGACTGTCGGTGAGGAAAAGGTCGTGAGCATCGACATCTTCCACGAGAGGGTGACGCTTCGTGGAATCGAGGGCGAGCTGAGATCGCTCCCGCTCGCCGAGTTCAGGGAGGAAACGGAGCGCCTTCACGATTCGGCGGGCGGCGCGGTCGCGAGCGTGGAAGAAGAGAAGGACATCGAGCGCATCTACCCTGACGGCATCGAGCGCATCAACCCTGAGGAGATCTCGCCGGAGCTGATGTACACGGCGGAGCACCCGATCCAATCAGTGACCTCCTCCCTGACCTCCTCTCGCGCCCTTGCCCCGTCACCCCCGCCGCATACGAACACCGTCCTCCCCCCGGAGCCCGCGGCGAACGGCGGCGCGCGTGGGGGTGACAGCTCGAGCAAGCGCCGCCGCGGCAGGCGGGGCGGCCGCCGCGGACGTGGCGGCGAAGACAGCTCGACCGGAAGTTCATAGTTGGCCAAGTACTTCCTCACCTGCGCGATCGATTATGCCACCGCTGACCCGCACCAGGGTCACGCATTCGAGAAGATCGGCGCCGACGTCATAGCGCGCTACCACCGCCTCCTCGGCGACGACGTGCACTTCCTGGTCGGGATGGACGAGCACGGACAGAAAGTCGCGCAGACCGCCGCCGAGCGAAAAGTGTCGCCGCAGGAGCTGGTGGATGCGGTCGCGGAGAGCACGGAGGAGATCTGGGAACTGCTGGGCATCTCCTTCGACCAGTTCATCCGCACAACCCACCCAGCGCACAAGACGGGGGTGAAGAGGCTGATCGAGCTGATCTTCGAGAACTCGCCCGATGACTTCTATGAGAAAGCGTACTCGGGCTGGTACTGCATTGGGTGCGAGGCGTTCAAGCAGGACAACGAGATCATCGACGGCAAGTGCATCCTGCACCCGACGCGGACGCTGGAGTGGGTCGAGGAAAAGAACTGGTTCTTCCGGCTCAGCGCATATACGGACCGTCTGAAGAAGCTCGTGTCGAGCGAAGGCTTCCTCCAGCCGAAATCGCGGCGCAACGAGATCCTCTCGCTGCTCGATTCCGGTCTCGACGACATCTCGGCCAGTCGCAGCCGGTTTTCATGGGGTGTGCCCTTCCCGCGCACCGGAAGCGGTGGGGATGTCCAGACTACGTACGTCTGGTTCGACGCGCTGCCCAACTATCTCACCGCGACCGGATTCCCGAATCCCGACTTCGAGAAGCTGTGGCCGGCCGATCTGCATGTAATCGGCAAGGACATCACGCGCTTCCATTCGGTCATCTGGCCGGCGATGCTGATGGCGGCCGGGCTCGAGGTTCCGAAACGCATCTGGGTACACGGGTTCGTCCTCGTAGGCGGCAGCAGGGTGAGCAAGTCGACGGGCGGGAATCTCGATCTTCGGGACGCGATCGGCAGATACGGTCCCGACGCGTTCAGGTACTTCCTGCTCCGCGAGGTCCCGTTCGATGGCGACGGGAATTTCTCCTGGGAGAGATTCGAGGAGCGCTACAATTCTGATCTTGCGAACGCCTTCGGAAATCTCGCCAGCCGCACGATCTCGATGGTCGAACGCTATTGCGGCGGAGTTGTGCCGAGGGGTGCGCGCACTATCGTAGACGAAGCGGATGCGGCCGACTTGGACGCGTACCACCAATCGATCGGCGGACCGAAGGGATTTTTACTGCACGAGGCACTAAAAGCTGTTTGGCAGACCATCGCGCGCGCGAACGAATATGTCGACCGGCAGGCGCCGTGGAAGCTTGCCAAGGATCCGGCGAGTCGCGCTCAACTCGAGATCGCGCTCGCGTCTTTGGTGAGGCAGCTCGCGCGGCAGGCACTCTATCTGTGGCCGTTCATGCCACGGAAGTCGGAGGAGCTGTGGAGCGCGCTGGGCGCGCCGGG
>CAYMKQ010000093.1:0-6255 GCA_964391175.1 uncultured Gemmatimonadaceae bacterium
GAACTAGAAGATCGGCCGGAGCACAGGCGACCAGTCGGACAGCCGCGCCTCGGCGGATTGCGTGAGTTGACGCATCCTGCCAGTCCTGGTGTCGAGGATCCAGATATTCCGGATCCCCCCGATCTTTTCGTCCCGGCGCGTGGTGATGGAGAGATGCCGGCCATCCGGCGCCCACGACGGATCTTCGTTCTCACCCTCGGTCGTGAGCTGCTTCATCGTCCGGTCGCGCACGCTGATCGTCCACACCTGGAAGTCGCCCATCTGCTGCATGTAGGCAACCTCCTCGCCACTCGGCGACCAGTCCGGGCTCGTCCGATAGCTGCGCTTACCCGGCACCACCGGCGTCAGCAGGCGGACACGCGTGCCATCGATGTTCATGATGTACACCTGCGGGGTGAGCGGACGCGGAGAGATGAACGCGACCTGCTTCCCATCGGGGCTGAAGCTCGGCGAAAAAGTCTCGAAGCCCGTCCGTCCCACGAATGGCTTGGCGGTGGAGTCGTCGCCGTTCGCGTTGGCGAGCATGAGCTCGGCCGGCGACTCGCCCCCGCTCGCCCAGACGATGCTCTTGCCGTCCCGCGTGTAGGCGGGAGTGATGTTAAGACCTCGATTGGACGCAGTGAATAGCCGCGGCCGCATCGTCCGCACGTCAACTTGCGCGATGCGCGTTCCCCGGTCGTCGGCATCGGCGTAAACGATCCAGCGTCCGTTCGGATGCCACGAGGGAGAAAGAGCTTTACCTACCGTCGGGATCACGCGCGGATTCGCTCCATCGCTGTCGATCATCATGAGCCTTCCGCTGTCGACGTAGGCGATGCGCGTCTGCGCGATCCCGCGTGTGCCCGTTATCCACCGCTCGACCTCGTCGCTCACTCCGTGAATGGAGAGCCGGCGGTCGCGAGAGAGAGAATCTCTCACCATCGAGTCACGTGTCGTGATCGCGACGAAAACCGAATCGAAGCGAATCGTGTCCCGAGCGGCCGACTCGCGCAGCGTGACCGTCCGCTGCTCGATCTCGCGCTTCAGCGAATCTCTCGCCGCGGCCGCGCGGCGTGCCACCGTGCGCTGACCGGGTCGGTTGAGCGGGACCGGACGCGCCGCGGCGCGCGCCAGTGTGTCGAGCGTCACCGAATCCGCGGCGAGCGGCGCGGCGATGGCCGCACTTCTCGATGCGAGTATTCGCGAGAGAGAATCGCGTACTATCTTCGATCTGTCGCGGGGAACTCTCGTGAGCCTGAAGTTCCCCGCCTGGAGCAATCGCTCCCGTGGCACGTCGAAGATCTCGACGCGGACACCCGTCGGAGTGTGCCGCGCCCGCACTGCGAACTTCGCCCGCGTCTGACGGAGCGGCTCGAAGTTGATCCGCCGGCCCGCCGGCCGCCAAACCCCCCAGGCGACGGCGCTGTCGAGCACAACCGGATCGATACGATCGCCATAGTCGAGGTCGCGCTCGACGATCACGCGGATTGAGTCGCCCGCCGTGGTGTCGACCGGAAGTACGACTACCGCGGGTGGAACCTCCACCGGACGCTGAGGCTTCGGACGTCTCGAAATCGGTTGATTCTGCGCGCTCGCCGTTCCAGCGAGCGTCAGACACGCCACGACCCCGAGTACGACGCGTTGACTGCGAATGATCATCTGGTATGGAATCTATTCAATCCTGTCGTCATACACCTTTCGCCCCGGACCGATTCTGCCGCACACACAGCAAAGCCGCGGAGGAAATCCCCCGCGGCTCTGCTTCGTCACGTTACCGTTAATTCTTCAGAATGTTGAACTGAAACGGCATCTGCACCAGCTGCGCGACTTTCCTGCCGCCGATCTGCGCCGCCGAGAACCGCATGCCGGGGAGCGCCTGCTTCACGGCCTCGGTGAAGGCCGGGTTGCTCGAATTGAGGATCTTGAGCGTTCCGCCCTGGTACCGTCCGTTCTCACCGACTACGAACTGCGCCATGACCTGGCCCTCTACGCCCGATTCCCTGAGCATCGATGGATACTCCGGCGCTTCACCGCCGATTCGCTCGACCACCTTCTCCACCTGGAATTCCATGTATGGCCCGGTGTGCTCCGGCTCCTTCGTCCCGCCTTCCTTCCCGGTGCCGCCAGCAACGCCCTTCGCCGTGCCGCCAGCCACTCCCTTGCCGCTGAAATCACTCTCGTTGGTGACTTTCCTGGTCAGATCGATTGAGGGGAGCATGGTCGGAATGCTGATCGGCGGGGGTACGACCTGGAATCCCTTCGGCGGCGCCAGCGGGGCCTCCCTCGGCAGAGGAACGTTCACCTTTGGGGGCGCCTTCGGCTTGGGCTTCGGAGCCTCCTTCGGTTTCGGCGGCTCCTTCTTCTCCTCGGGCGGCGGGGGCTCCTCCTTCTTCACCTCGACGAAGTTGACCTTCTCCGCCCTCGCCTTCGCCGCCTTCTTCACGCCGGCTGTCGCCGTGGCGAAAACCGCGAGGAAAATGAGGCCGGCGTGCAGCAGTATGCTGAAAAGAGTTCCGCCCGCGAACTTTCGCTTTTTTTCGGGTTGGGATTCCAGCAACCGCATTTAGCTCCCCTGTTGACGCTTGCACTTACATAGAGCAAACGTCCGGCCACTGCGACTGCCGTCAGAGGGGGGTTAACGTCCGGTCGTCGTGGTCTTCTTGACCGGCGCCTTCCTGACGGGCGCCCTCGGGGCAGCCTTGGGCGCCACCTTGGCGGGGGTCGTTGCCGCCGGCTTCTTCACTGTCGCTCTCCTGGTGAGAACGCCGCACACCGAGTCGAACGCATTCGATGCGGCCGTCGCGCGCTGCGGACGATCCCAGGCCATCGCCGCCTGGTCGCGCGCATCCACTTCCCATTCATCTCTCACCACGATGTTGTTCGGTCCGTACACAGTGCTGCGGACTCGTTTTACCCGAGCCGGTGAGCACCGTATGTTGACTCTCTGGACGAGCCGCGTGTAGCTCTTCTTGTTCTCGAGAATCCGCGGCCGGGCATAATCCCAGCTGGTCACGGTGGTCCAGGTTCCGGGGGAGGCGAGTGACACGCTCGCGGTATCGAACAGAACTCTGACATCCCCATCTCTGTACACCTGCCGCCACGGCGCCTGAGCGCCCGCCACCGAAGGGGCCGCAACACACGCTGCCATCACGACAAATCGGCTCACTGAACGAATCATGAAATCTCCTCGAGTCCTCGCGGCACTTCCCTGTGATCTCCCCGCGCAGCGGGGCCCAGCGGCCCCTTGGTGCGGATCAGGGATGCATAATAAGGGGGCGGTGGCACGTCTTGCCACTGTCGCCCGTCTCTAGGAACCCGCAGCGGCCAAAATGGGTCCTTGTCCTGTGTGGGCTCACTCACGACGAGGTCTTCGCCTCGGGCGCGCTATCCTCCCCGTTCGGGTGTTATCTTCGGGGGTAGAAATCAGTCAATTATGACGGCCTGCCATCTATAGAGCAGCGCGCGTAAGCGAGTGCCCCACCGGAAGCCATGACGATACCTGCTGGACCGCAGACCGACGAGCGCAAATACCGCTTCAAGGATGAATGGCTCGTCTCCCTGGTGGGGACCATGCCGGGCGTCACACCGGAGCTGATCAAGCGCTGGCGCTTTCAGCAGAAACCCTACATCGCTCAGGCCCTGATAGATGGCGACGTCCTCTCCTTCAAGGAGATCGCCGAGGTCGTCAAGGAGGCCTTCCGCATCGACTACGTCGATCTGTCGCCCGGTGGCATCGACAAGAACGCGATGCAGATCCTCCCCGAAAAGCTCTGCCGCGAGCACAACGTTCTGCCCGTAAAGGTGGACAGCCGCATGGTCCACCTGGCGATGGCGAACCCCCTCGATCAGGAAGCAATCCAGCGGGTGAGCTGGGCTACGAGCCGCGAAGTCACTCCTCTCTTCTGCCCGCCCGGGCAGCTCGACAAGCTGGTCTCCGAGACGCTTCGTCCGGACGCGATGATCTACGGGCTCATCGAGAAGCTCGATCAGCAAGTCGCCGTTGACCAGGAGCAGGAGCAGCAGGACGACGCAGAGGCCATGAAGCGTGTCCACGCGCCGGTCATCAAGCTCGTCGACGCGATCATCGCCAACGCCATCAAGCTCCGCGCCTCCGACATCCACATCGAGCACGACGAGACCTCGACACTGGTCCGCTTCCGCATCGACGGGCTGCTCAAGAACATCATGGTCCTGCCGCG
Organism: uncultured Gemmatimonadaceae bacterium; assembly: GCA_964391175.1. Lineage (GTDB taxonomy): Bacteria > Gemmatimonadota > Gemmatimonadetes > Gemmatimonadales > Gemmatimonadaceae > UBA4720. The sequence goes on from CAYMKQ010000093.1 coordinate 4,179, forward strand.
CTTCATCGGCGTCGGTCCGGTAGTGTCGCGCATCAAAATCATGTCCGACCTGGACGTCGCCGAGCGGTTCCGGCCGCAGGACGGGCGCGCCAAGGTTCGCGTCAATGGCGAAGAGGTCGCGCTCCGTGTGTCGATTCTTCCGACTCGCGTCGGCGAGAAAGTCGTCATGCGTCTGCTCAACGAGAAGTCGGTGCAGGTCTCGATGCAGACGCTGGGCTTCATGCCCGAGGTGCTCGAGCGGTTCCAGGCTCTCCTCATGCGCGAGCAGGGCATTTTGCTCGTCACGGGTCCGACCGGTTCCGGAAAGACCACCACGCTCTACGCCGCGCTCAACACGCGCCGCGGTGAGGCCGTGAACATCGTCACCGTCGAAGACCCGGTCGAGTACCGTCTGAGCGGCGTCAACCAGGTGCAGGTGAACGAAAAGCAGGGCCTCACTTTCGCCGGGGTGCTCCGCTCGGTGCTGCGTCAGGACCCGGACGTTCTTCTGGTCGGAGAGATTCGAGACCAAGAGACGGCGACAATCGCGTTTCAGGCGGCGATGACGGGACACCTGGTGCTGTCGACGCTCCACACCAACGACGCGATCGGCGCGATCGCGCGTCTCGAGAACATCGGCGTCGAGCCGTTCAGGGTCGCGGCCGGTCTTATCGGTGTCACGGCCCAGCGCCTCGTGCGGCGAGTATGTCCGCATTGCAGATACGAGGCGCCGAACGAGGAGCTCCACCCGATGGTGCGCGCCGCGCAACACCGCATGTTCGGCCGGTCGAGGCACGTGAAGGCGACGGGATGCGCGGAGTGTGGATTCACGGGTTACTCGGGACGTCTTCCTCTCATCGAGTTCCTGGAGATCACGCCCGAGATTCGCGGCATGATCACGACCGGCAAGTCGACCGACGAGATTCGCTCTCACGCGCTTCGCACCAGAGCGCTCCACCCCTTCGACGCCGACGGTCTCTGGCACATCGCCGAGGGAGACACGACGGCCGACGAGGTGATTCCCTACACGGAGTTCGAGCGGCGCAAAACTCCCCGCGCGAACACGCCCCGGCTCAACGCCGAGTTCACTCCGGAGCTCGATGCGAACGGGGTTGCGATGCCCTCGAGAGTGCTGCTCGCCGTCAGCAACAAGGAAGATCGCATTCGCTTCAACGACATCCTGGTCGAAGCGCGCTTCGCCGTACAGATCGCCAACGACGGCGCGGCGGCCCTCGGCATCCTCGCGCAGGATCCGCCCGACGCGCTCGTGGTCGGCCTCAAGCTGCCGATCCTCGATGGACGGCAGGTCGTGCACGCGGCCCGGACGGTCGTCGGCCTCATCGACATGCCGATCATCGTCATCGCGCCGGAGGGGGCGGAGGTCGAAGCGAACGAGCTGCTCTCACAGGGCGTGGACGATGTGCTCCTCGATCCGATCGACGCCAGTCGCTTCCGCGCGCGTGTGACGGCGGTGATGAGATCGCGCGGTCTCTGGTCCGAGACCGAAGAGGTGATGCGCCCACTCATCCCACAGGATGAAGCCGAGCGGCTGGTGGAGCTGCGGCTGAGCGGCGCCGTCGACGCGACGCCCGAAGAGCGCTTCGACAAGATCACGAGGATGGCGCAGAAGGTGTTCAACGTCCCGTTCGCCGCGGTGTCGTTCGTCGAGGGCGAGCGGCAGTGGTTCAAGTCGAGGCAGGGACTCGAGATCGGCGACAGCTTGCGGGAGCTCTCGTTCTGCGGTCACGCGATCAACGGCGAAGAGGCGTTCGTCGTCGAGGACGCCGTGCTCGATCCGATCTTCGCGCAGAACCCGATCGTGCTGGAGGATCCGCACGTGCGCTTCTACGCGGGGCATCCGGTAAAAGGCCGCGGGGGGCACAACGTCGGGACGCTGTGCATCATGGACAAGGCGCCGCGCGAGTTCACCGACGAGGACCGGGAGACGCTGAGCGATCTGGCCGAAATGGTCGAGAAGGAGCTGCGCGCCAAGGCCGGAAACAAGCTGCCCGCGGCTCCGCCGGACTGATCATCGTGCTTTGCTGGGCGCCTTCCTTCGGGAGGGCGCTTTTTTTCGGGTACATCGCGCGGGCGGTCG
>CAYMKQ010000093.1:6355-7655 GCA_964391175.1 uncultured Gemmatimonadaceae bacterium
TGGCCCCTCGAAGCAGAACCTGAAAGCGGCGTCAATGCTTGCCGGCTCACTCCGCAGCCACGCACGTACCCCGACCCCACCCACACGGAGCACGGGCGGACTTGCGCCTTCGGCGCAAGCCTAATATTGTTAGCACAGCTAACGATCTGGCGGGACCACTCTCGGCGGCGAGGCGGACATGGGCAAGGATGACGGGGTTTCCCTCTCTAAGATCAAGCAGATCGCGATACCGGTCACGGACATCATCGAGGCGACACGGTTCTACCGCGATGTGCTCGGCATGCGACACCTGTTCGATGCGCCACCGCAGCTTTCGTTTTTCGACTGTGGCGGCGTCCAGCTGATGCTGAGCGGACCCGAGGCCCAGGGAAAGGAGGCGGAGCAGCAGCGTCCCGTCATCTACTACGACGTCAGCGACATCAAGGAGACGCACGCGAAGCTAACCACGGCGGGCGTCGCGACGATCCAGCCCCCGCACATGATCGCGCGCCTGGGCGTGCGTGAGATCTGGATCGGATTTATCAGCGACGGGCAGGGGAACATGGTCGGGCTGATGAGCGATGTCGCCGCGGCCTGATGCCCTTACGCTCGCCGACCAGCTTCACTCCGCGGCGATACAGCTCCTCCGCCACCTGCGCCGGCAGGACGATGCGACCGGGATATCGGCGCCACGGCTCTCCGCCCTTTCCGTCGTCGTGTTCGGCGGACCGCTGACCCTCGGCCAGCTCGCGGCGGCCGAGCAGGTGAGACCACCAACGATGACGCGGATCGTCACGGGTCTCGAGAAGGATGGACTGGTCACCCGACAGGGTGACGCCAGGGACGGCCGACTGACGCAGATTCATGCTACCGCCAGAGGGCGAAAAGTGCTGGCCGCGGGCCGCGCGCGCAGGGTCGAAACCCTCGCCGCTTCTGTCAAAGGTCTCAGCAAGCGAGAGCTGGCGGAGCTCGATCAGGGTGTGCGGGTCCTGAAAGGGATGATGGGCTCGATGCGTGCAACAGGGAGAGGAGGAGACAACCAATGAATCGTCCGGCGAGCGATCTCGACGCGCTTCGCGAGGATCTGCACAAGGTTTACGATGGGGATCCATGGCACGGCTCGTCGATCATCACAGTGCTGGAAGGAGTCAGCGCCGATGCCGCACGGTGAGCTCGAGCGCGAAGTCGCCAGGCTGAAGCCGGACGATCTCCTGCGCTGGATCGGCGATCAGCGCGATCCGTCGCTGGGAACCGGTCTCACAGTCGGAGCTCTGATACGCGGACTACTGCAGCACCACACCTATCACCAGGGCCAGATCGC
>CAYMKQ010000094.1:0-5270 GCA_964391175.1 uncultured Gemmatimonadaceae bacterium
ATTCACCACCAGCCACGCCGCTACGACTACGAACAGTGCTGGTATCACCGGGTACCCGAGCACTCGATATGGCCGCTCGGCGTCGGGCATCTTGCGCCTGAGCACGAACACGGAAGCCGCCGAAACGGCGAATATCATCCACTGCGCGAAGATGGTCGAAGTAGTGATCTGATCGAACGTTCCCGAGAGCGCCAGCAGAGAACCCCAGACCGCCTGCATCCATATTGCGCGAACGGGTACGTGGCTGCGAGGATCGAGCTGGGCGAGCGACCGAAAGAAAAGACCGTCGCGCGCCATCGCGAACGGCACCCGTGAAGTCATGAGTACGACGCCGTTGAGCGCCCCGATCACGGACAAGAGGAAGAGGACGGATATGACCTGACCGCCGGATGCGCCGAGGAAACTGTTCGCCGCCTTGGTCGCGACCGGAAGCGCGTCACGGTGAGCGGTTGAATTCGCGGTGACTATTTCCTGGATGGGGAGCGCGTAGAAGTAGGCGAGATTGGTGACGAGATAGATGAGAAGGACGACCAGCATTCCGTAGATCAGCCCGCGCGGAATGTTGCGCCCCGGATTCTCGATCTCGCCCGCGGCCATAGTCATGTTGCTCCAACCCTGGTACGCCCACAGCGCCGCCAGCATCGCTGCTCCGAACGTGCTGACTGTCGCTGCCCCTCCCGCTCCGCTCCTAATTGCGCTCGTCACCGGATCGCGCAGATGAGTCCACGAGCCTTCGCGCGACAACAGGAACGCTCCTCCCACGATAATGGCGATGCCGAGTACTTTCGCGGCGGTGAGAACCCATTGGATCTGGCCACCGATCGCGACGCCTCGAGTGTTGAGCGCTGAAAAAAGGAGGATCATTCCAACCGCTACCACTTGGGCGATCCCGAGCCGCCAGTGAACGTCCTGTCCGAAGAAGTGCAAGGTCCGCTCAGCCCACACTGCATCCATCGGGATGAACGCTGACAGGAAAGCAGCGAACGCCGTTCCCAGCGCCGCGAGGGCACCGGTTGCAATAACGGCACTGCTCGCCCAACCGCTGAGAAAAGCGGGCAGATCGCCGTATGCTTCGCGCAGATACACGTAGTCGCCGCCGGCTCTGGGGAGCATCGCTCCAAGCTCCGCGTAGGTCAGAGCGCCCGCGAGGGAAAGGATACCCGCGGCGAGCCACGCGAGGAGCACGAGCGACGGCTTTTCGAGGAGCTGGGTCATCGGGGCGGTCTTGAGGAAGACGCCGGTACCGATGACGGTTCCGATTACGAGCGCCGTCGTCTGCCGCAGCGACAGCGCGCGCAGGAGCTGCCCGCGGCCCTCGGCCACGGCGCGCCCCGTCACTCGGGGCGGATTACGTCGTGCGGCCCGCTATGTCTGATGCGCGAGGAATACGTCGTCGAGACGTACTCCTCCTCCGGCGGGGAGAAGCCCTCCGCCCTGTCGATCTCGCGGTTCTCGCGCTCGATCGAGTCGCGCTCGTCCTTGTAGCTCCGATACCAGTTGCGCGTGACCTCGCCGGCGAGGTCGCGATTCCCGAGCCCGAAGGCAAGCGATAGCGCCAGCGCTATCGCACCGAACAGGATGGCGAAAGCCGTCGTCACGATCTCGGTGGCGACGCCCAGCTCCTGGAGCGCCATGAAGGTGGCGAGCATGATGACGCCGCCCTTCCCCGCTCGCGCCAGAGTCGGCCCGCCGTGGATCGCGCCCGCCGACGCCATGATGAGACCGCCGACGAATCCGCCCAGCACGATCCCGACGATCATGATCACGATGGCGGCGATCACGCTCGGGATGTAGCTGACGAGCTCCGAGAACACGTTCGCCAGTGACTGTAGCCCGAGCGCGTTCGCCGCGACGAGCATGACGGCGAACATCACGAACCAGAAGACGAGACTGGCCGCGACACGCGTCGGGTTCACGCGCGAGCCGGACCTCTCGACCGCCTGCATCACTCCGCCGCGCTCGAGCAGCTGGTTGAGGCGGACGCGCCGCATCAGCCGGTCTGTTGCTTTCTCCAGCAGTCGTGCCAGCAGATAGCCGGCGAACAGGATGACGAGCGCACCGAACAATGCCGGCACGTAGCCGTAGAGCTGCTCGAAGCTTCCCTGAAGCCGCTCGCTGAAGGTGAGCGTCATCGTGGTATCCACTAGAACCTCATATTGAACAGGGCATGAGTCCCCGGGGCCCCGGCGGCGAGCAGTGCCAGGCTCGTCGGAATGAAAACTAGCGTTCTTCGTCTGCGCCCGGCGTCCGGACGCGGGTCGAGATACCGCTCGGTGACGATGAGGCCGGTGAGCCCGCCGACCGTGGCGAGCCCGAAGACGAGCTGCGGGTTATCGAAGTCGTTGTTGATGAGAGCGGCTACACCCGCTCCCATCAGCGCACCCGCCGTGGTGCCGAGCGTCAGGAGACCGGCGTCGGTACGACTGTGGTCGAAGCGGCGGGCGAGGAAGCGGTCGCCGGCGATGATTCCAAGCACACCACCGGCGGTCGCGGCGGCGAACGCTGTGCCCTGCTTGGGACTCTCAGGCAGGAACGATATCCCCGCGAGCGTGCCAAGACCCGCGGTCGTCCACAATGTGTGGATGTCGCCCGATGTCACGTTATAGCTCGAGTTGCGTGGATAGAGCAGACCGAGCGGATAGCCGATCAGTCCCGACGCGAGAATCAACGCGACCTGCCCTCTGTCAGACAGCCGATTCCCGCAAGTCGGCACGCCTCCGGGCGGCGGGAAGGAGCACCTGTCCTCTCCCTGAAACGCCTCAGTCGTACCCCATGCTATCAGCGCACCCACCCGCGATCCGAAGCCGGCGCCGACGGCCTCGGCCTCAGTCATGTTCCGTCCGAAGCGAAGACCGAGCGCCGTGCCGGCAAGTCCACCCACGAACGCGCCCGCTCCCTGCCCATGTTCCCCGGCGTGCAGCAGGTACATCGTGGCCCACCCCGCGAGCGCGCCGTTGAGGCCGGTGTTGGTCGAGAGGTCTTTCTGCGCGCGGGAGATGAACATCCGCCTCGAGATCTCGGAGGCCGCGAAGAACGACCCGCCGGCTACGACCAGATATCCCGCTGTCGCCGCCGCGCCGTTGTTGGCGACCGCCACCGCGAACGCGGGTCCGTAGACAATGATACCGAGCAGCGTCTGGTTGCGGATGAACGCGTTTCGGGCGTCGTTCCGCTCCTCCAGCATCTCGCGCGGCAATCTGGAGACGCTCACGCGAATCGCGTCGCGGTCGGAAGCCGAGAGCGAGTAACGCTCGACCACACCAGTCCGGCGCGTCACCGTCAGCACATAGCTCGAGTCCGTGACGGTATAGAGTCGCGCCGCGACGAAATCGCCCGCGACCGGCCAGGCGGGCAGTCTCAGCTCTGCCCGGCTCGCGATCAGCGGCGTGAGCACCATCACCGATGCGGCACTGTCGAAAGGAACGGGTCGCTCGATGACCTGCGCGTGAATCGATGTGGCGGAAAAGAACAGCAGCAGGGCGCCGATTGTGGCAGAGCGTCGCATCAATGTCCTCTCGGGAACAGAATGGAAACGGTTCCCAAAGATATGCGGCAGCACGGGATTTCGCCTTTGCTTCGCCTGGCCTCGCCTTCGTCGCGCCTAGTTTCGCGTTCCGCGATGCAGATCGTAGATGGCGCTCCGGCGGCACCTGGGGCAGATCAGCCAGTCCCGCTGGCGCGCGTACCCCAGGCCGAACGACCCGCCTCCGATCGGTCTACGGGTCATCGCCACCGAGCACCGCGGACACTCGGGAGTACTGCCGGAGGTGAGCTTCTCCCGGATACGTTGGAGCTCGCTCGTAGAGTATTGCGCCTGGCCCCGATGCGCTGGGATCGCGGAATCCTCTTCCGTCATCAGGCGACGCGCACCACGACCGGGTTCGCTCTCATTCCGGGATGCGGACCACGACCTTCCCGAACTGCTGCCCGCTTTGAAGCCGCTCGAACGCCTTCTTCCCTTGCGAAATGTCGAAGACGGAATCGACGAGTGGCGTGAGGCGTCCGGCGCGAAACTCGTTCGCGATCGCGTTGAACTCCGCTTCGTTTCCCATCGTCGAGCCCATGATGTCCCACTGGTTCCAGAACAGTCTGCGCACGTCGGTCTGAACCATCGGCCCCGATGTCGCGCCGCACGTCACGAGCCGCCCGCGCTTGCCGAGCGCGCCAAGGGATTGCGACCAGGTCGCCTCGCCGACGGTATCGAACACCACATCGACTCCGCGCTTTCCAGTGCGCGCCCTGATCTCCTTTCCCACATCGGTGCTGGTGTAGTTGATCACGTTCTCGGCGCCCAGCCCGCGGGCGAGAGTGAGCTTCTCCTCGCTGTGCGAGGTGACCCACGCGATGGCGCCGATGTGGCGCACGATCTCCAGCGCGGCGAGCGCGACTCCGCCGCCAATCCCCCAGATCAGGACGTTGTCGCCCTTCCTGACGCGCGCCCGTGTCACCACCATGCGCCACGCGGTGAGCGTCGAAAGCGTGAACGCGGCCGCCGACTCGATCGGCTTGTCCTTCGGAATGCTCCGCGCGTTCCGCGCCGGAATCGTGATGTATTCCGCCAGAGTTCCGGGGAGCTGCTCGCCGAGGATGCTGAACCTGACGCAGAGCGAATGCTCTCCCGCCTTGCAGTACTCGCAGGTGTGATCGCTCACGCCCGGATTCACGATCACGATGTCGCCTACCTTGAGATCGCCATCCGAATTCCCGCCGAGGTCGCCGATGGCATCGACGACGCCGGCCGCATCCGCGCCCAGGATCCAGGGCGGGACGATCTTCACGCCGGGGATTCCCCCCAGCACGAAGAGGTCGAGATGATTGAGCGCGGCGGCTTTGACGCGGACGCGGATCTCGCCGCGCTTCGGCTCCGGCTTCGGCAGATCGGTGCGGTACTCGAGCTGATCGAGCCCGCCGTGCGCCGAGATGGTCAGTCCTCGCACGCGATTATTGGAGCGTTATATTCAGTCGGATCATGGAATCTGCAGTCTGGCTGACGTTGCGCATCGCAGCCGGAAGATACCGACTTTGATTTCCGCCCGCTTCCGATCAATCTGAATGCTCCCCATCAAGGTTCCACCGCTCGGAGAATCCATCGTCGAGGCCACGGTGTCACGGTGGCTGAAAAAAGAGGGCGATGCGGTTGTCGCGGGCGATACGCTCGTGGAGCTGGAGACCGATAAGATCACGGTAGAAGTGCCGGCGCTCAAATCCGGCGTGCTCGGCAAACAGGCAAAGGCTGAAGGTGACGTCGTGCACGTCGACGAAGTACTCGG
>CAYMKQ010000094.1:5370-7463 GCA_964391175.1 uncultured Gemmatimonadaceae bacterium
GAGAAAGAGCACGGCGTCAAGCTCACCTTCATGCCATTCTTCGTTAAGGCGACGTGCGCGGCGCTCAAGCAGTTTCCGATGGTCAACGCGCAGATCGATGGCGATTCCATCATCTACAAGCATTACGTCAACATGGGGATCGCGGTCGCGTCGGATCAGGGGCTCGTCGTTCCCAGCATCAAGGACGCGGATCGGAAGGGCGTCATCGAGCTGAGCGCCGATATTGCATCCGTCGCGAAGCGTGCGCGCGATGGGAAGCTCACGATGGACGATCTCACTGGCGGGACGTTCACGATCACGAACGGCGGAGTGTTCGGGTCGCTGATCTCGACCCCGATCATCAACTACCCACAGGTCGGAATCCTCGGGCTGCACAAGACCCAGGACCGGCCGGTCGCGATCAACGGGCAGGTCGAGATACGGCCGATGATGTACATCGCCCTCTCGTACGACCACCGCATCGTCGACGGACAGCAGGCGGTTCTCTTCCTCGTGCGCTTGAAGGAGCTCATCGAAGATCCGGCCGCAATGCTCATCGAGTAAATGGTCGACTGCGATGTAGCGATCATTGGCGGCGGACCCGGCGGTTACGTGGCAGCGATCCGCGCCGCCCAGCTGGGCCTCAACACGGTTTGCGTAGAGATGGACAAGACCCTCGGCGGTACGTGCGTGAACGTCGGGTGCATTCCATCGAAGGCCCTCCTCACATCATCCGAGCACTATGAATTCACGCGCCTGCACGCGGCGGAGCACGGCGTGAAGGTCGGGGATGTCTCGCTCGATCTGGCGACGATGATGAAAAGGAAGGACACGGTCGTGGGGCAGAATACGAAGGGCATCGAGTTCCTGTTCAAGAAGAACAAGATCACCTGGGCAAAGGGGCGCGGGACGCTCAGGAAGGACAACGTGGTCGATGTCGCGGGCGATAATGGGAAGACGGAGTCCTATCGCGCCAAGAGCGTGATAATCGCCACCGGATCAGTCCCGGTGGAGCTCCCGTTCCTCAAGTTCGACGAGAAGCGCGTGCTCTCCAGCACAGGCGCGCTCACTATTCCAGCCGTGCCCAGGCATCTGCTCGTGATCGGTGGCGGAGTCATCGGCCTCGAGCTCGGCTCGGTCTGGCGCCGGCTCGGCGCGAAGGTGACGGTCGTCGAGCTGATGCCGACGATACTTCCCGGGAACGACGAAGAGATCATCCGTGAGGCGGACAAGGTCTTCCGGAAGCAGGGACTCGAGATCCGTACCGGAACCAAGGTGACGGGCGCGAAGCAGGAGGGGAGCCGCGTCCTCGTCAACGTCGAGAAGGATGGAACGGCCGAGACGATCGACACCGACTACGTGCTGGTGTCCGTCGGGAGAAAGCCTTCCCTGCTGGGCATCGACGCAAGTGCTCTCGGTCTCAAGTTAGGGAAGCGTGGCGAGATTCTCGTCGACGAGCAGATGCGCACGAATCTCCCCAACGTGTACGCGATCGGTGATGCCGTCGGGGGCAAGCTCCTCGCGCACAAAGCCGAAGAGGAGGGTGTTGTCGCCGCCGAGGTAATCGCGGGCCACAAGGTGCGGATGGACTACAAGTCCATGCCGTCGGTGGTTTACACCTGGCCCGAGATCGCCACTGTCGGTCTCGCCCAGCACGAGGTCGAGGCCAGCGGAAGGAAGTACAAGGTCGGGAGATTTCCCTTCTCCGCCAACGGGCGCGCGCGCACGGCGGGTGAGACGACCGGGTTCATCAAGTTCATCGCCGACGCCGAGACCGACGAGCTGCTCGGCTGCCACATGATCGGCGCGAATGTGTCGGAGTTGATCCAGGAAGCGGTGCTGGCGTTCGAGTACCGTGGATCGTCGGAGGACATCGGAATTACGGTGCACTCGCACCCGACGCTGAGCGAGGCGGTAAAGGAAGCGGCGCTTGGGGTCCTCGGGAGACCTATACATATATGAGTGCGCAGCCGCACCGCCCGCCTTCCTGGAATTCCACCTTCTCGATTGCTCGCCGCACGCGCGCCAGCAACCGCCCGCCAGGTAGCGCGAGAAGGCGATGAACCGGATCATCAGGCCGCTCAACGCGGCCGACCGCGATGGCGTCATCCGCA
>CAYMKQ010000095.1:0-7460 GCA_964391175.1 uncultured Gemmatimonadaceae bacterium
AAGCCGTGCACGGCATCGATGCCATAGATCACCGGGATGGGGACGCGCTTGCGCGACGCGACGCGCTGGATCGTCGTCATCTGCTTGCGCCACCGCTCGGGGGTGAGCGCGACGTCCCAGACATTGAGCAACGACCCCACGTGGTGACGCAGGAGCGCGTCATCGAGCTTGACCGAGTCGATCTGCTGCACCGTATCTGCCGTCCCGCGCGTACTGGCAACGGCCTGGATCGTCAGCTGCGTCATCTCGCCGACCTTCTCCTCGAGCGTCATGCGCGCGAGCAGCGAGCCGATGCGCGCCTCCACTTGAGCGCGCCCCGTCTGGGCACCGGCGAACGACGGAGGCGCCGCGAGCAGCACGAGAGCCAGTGCTGCTTTGCGACGCCTCCCGCAGAGTAGCGCTTGCAGCGTCACCAGCCGGGGTTCTGCGTCAGCAAGGCGTTGTTGTTGATCTGCCCGTCCGGGATCGGGAAGAGGTTGCTCGGCACGCCGTGAATTTGTGTCTCGCCGGGCTGGAGGGTCTGCATCATCGTGGTCTTCGCCCGAACTACCTCGTCGAGAATATCCCACCGTGACAAGTCGAACCAGCGCTGGCCCTCGAAGGCGAACTCGCGACGGCGCTCGACCCGAACGGAATCGGTCAGCGCGGCCGAGCTGAGGCCTGACACGGTAGGAATTCCGGCCCGCGAACGAACCTGGTTCAGCGCCGCTTCCGCCGAGCCGTTGGTCGCCGTGCCACCAGCGTTGACTGCTTCGGCGTAGATCAAGAGCACGTCCGCGTACCGCTGGATGATCCAGTTGTTCGGCATTTGCTGCCAGGAACGCGCACTCATGTCCTTGCTGTCCGTCTCATCGAGCCATTTATGGAACGCGGCGCCATTCGGAACTCCCCACGTCGCGGTGCGACCCAACGCGTCCGTGTACGGCGACGACATGTAGGTGGCGCCATTTCCGCGTTGATCGTTCGCGGCGTACAACGCGATCAGCTCCGGACTCACCTGCATCAGGCCGTACGCATCGCCACCGGGGAAACCGGATGGCAGACTGAACAGGGTCTGGACGCTTCCGACGACACCGGCGGTTTGCTCCGGCGCCCCGTAGTTGATCTCGAAGATGCTTTCCGGGCTCGTGAACTCGCTGGCGATGCGGAAATTATCCAGCCAGTTCGCATTGAGCGCGTATTGGCCCGATGACATCACCTGCCCGGCGTACTTGGCCGCGTTGGTGTAGTCCTTCTGATTGAGATAAACCTTGGCGAGCAGCGCGGTCGCCGCACCGGAGGTGGCACGACCCAGGTCGGGCCCGGAATACGATGCGGGGAGATCCTTGATCGCCGTTTGGAGATCGCTGACGATCAGGGAATAGATCTGAGCGGCCGGGGCGCGCGGGATCCTGGCGTCGGCCACCGACTTCGCCTCGTGCTCGAGCAGCGGAACGTCGCCGAACATTCTGACGAGCTCCCAGTACATCAGGGCGCGCAGGTAATGCGCCTCTCCGAGCACGCGGTTGCGCGCCGTGGTGTCCATTACGATCGGCGGCACCCGGTCGAGCACGATATTCGCCCGGTTGATCGTGACGTAGCCGTTGAGCCACACCTCGTTGATCGACCAGAGGGTCGGGTCGAAGGTGTACGATGCCAGCTGGTGTCCGTCCGGGCCGAAGTTCGCTGAGGCGAGGATGTCGTCCGAAGCGACGTCGGACTGGTACCAGTAATAGAAGTAGACCCACTGCGTCTGGGAGTAGACGGAGTTGACCGCCGAGATGGCGTCTGCGCGCGAGGCGTAGAAGTTCTCCGGCGCGAGTACGTCGGTGGGATTGGGCGCGATGAAATCGTCGCAGCCTGCGAATGAGAGCGCCGTCAGCGAGCCGAGGAGCGCAGTCGCGCGGCGGAGCGTGCGGGAAATTTTATTCTGCATGGGTTTCGCGTGACTCCGTCGCGCTAGAAGGCGGTAATGAAGCCGACGATGAACTGTCGTGTCTGGGGATAGGTGCCGAAATCGATGCCCTGGGCGAGCACACTCGTCGCGTACTCACTCACCTCGGGATCGAACCCTCTGTACTTGGTTTTGGTGAAAAAGTTCTGCGCGCTCAGGTAGACCTGTGCGTTCTGCAGATGGCCCGTGCGCCCGGAGCCGAGAAGGGATTCCGGCAGCCGGTAGCCGAGGCGGATGTTCTTGCCGCGGATGTAGGAGCCATCCTCGACGAACAACGTCGATGGGCGCGCGTCGTACGTGTTGCCGAGCTTCGGAACCGGGATGCCGTTCGCCCCGTCGCTTTGGGCGGGAATCACATCGGTAAGCTGATTGTTGTTTCCGGCGTCGTTCGTGAGCAGGGCCCGCGTGATGTTGTAGATCTTGTTGCCCTGCGAGAACTGGATGAAGACGAATAGATCGAGGTTGCGGTAGGTCAACTGGTTCGTGAAGCCGCCCGTGTAGGTCGGCTCGGCGTTACCAATGATCCTCTGATCCGCCGTCGAGATCACACCATCGCCGTTGAGGTCAGCGTAGGCCGTCTGACCGTTCACCATCCCGTCATAGACGTATCCGTAGAACGAGTTGATCGGCTGTCCAACCTTGAGGATGGTTGGGTTCTGGACTGCTCCAGCGCCGACGCCGACCGGACCTACGATCTGGCTGTCTGCGCCAATGTTCAGGACCTTGTTGCGGTTCCAGGCGATGTTGAAGCCCGACGTCCACCCCAGTGCACCGGTGAGGTTCATGGTGTTGAGCGAGAGCTCCACACCACGGTTGCGCACCTTCCCGATGTTCTGTAGCTGCGAGCTGTAACCGAGTGTCGCGGGCACCGCGACATCGAGCAGAAGGTCCTTCGTCGTCTTGTTGTAAGCGTCGGCGGTGAACAGGATCCGGCTCCGCAACAGGGCGAGGTCGAGACCGATGTTGGCCTGGTCGGTGGTCTCCCACTTCAGGTTGGGATTGGCCAGCGTGCTCGGCGAGTAGCCGATGACCTTGGTTCCGTTGAACAGATACGTGGAGCTGCCAAGCGTTGCGAGCGCGCGGTAGTCGCCGATGTCCTGGTTCCCGGTGCGCCCATAGCTGGTGCGCAGCTTCAGGTCATCGAACAATCCGAGCTGCTTCACGAACGGCTCATCCGACAGACGCCACGCGATCGCACCTGAAGGGAAGAAGCCATACTGATTTCCTTCACCGAATTTGGAGGAGCCGTCTACGCGGCCGGTGACGGTGAAGAGGAACCGGTCGATGACGTTCCAGTTGGCGCGCGCAAAGTAGGAAGCGAGCGAGGAGTGCGGCGCCCCCGTCCACACGCCGAGGAACGTGCCACCGGTGTTCAACCCGTTCTGCCCGAGCGCGTCGGTGACGAAGTTCTGCGCGGTGCCCGAGACGTTGTTGGAGTTGGTGCGTTGAATGGTCAGACCGCCGAGCAGATCCATCGCACGCAGAAATCCGAGCTGGCCCGGCGTATAGTGCAATGTGTTTTCGCTGAGCCAGGTCGTTACGGCGAGTGAGCCGCGACTGCCGAAGCCTCCGGTCGTGACGCCGGGATAGGTCGTGGAAGGGGAATAGAAGTCCTGAATCGAAGTGAGATAGTCGGCTCCGAAGGAGGACCGGAACGTCAGCTTGGGGAATATGTCGTACTCGCCAAAGACGTTGCCGATAAACCGGTTTTGCTGTTCATGGTTCGTGATCAACGCGGCCGCGGCGGCGGGATTTGAGAAGGTCCGGCCGTTCGCGGGATTCAGTCCCACGAAGTACTCACTGCCGGAGCCGCGAACGCCGAGTGTTGGAGGAGCGGTCAATGCGTTGAGCAGAACGGACGATACTTCCTGACCACCACCACCGTTCGGCATCAGCTGCGACTGCGAGCGGCTGAGAGTGAAGCGATTGCCGATGCGGAAGCGGCTGCTGATGTCCTGATCCAGATTGAGCCGCAACGAGCCGCGGTCCATATTCGTGTTGAGTACGACGCCATCCTGCCGCAGCAGATTGCCCGAGATATAGTAGTGCGTATCGTTGTCGCCGCCCGAGAAGGATCCTTCCAGATTGGCGACGGGAGCAGAGCGGAAGATCGCGTCCTGCCAGTTGGTGTTGGGAAGCGATGCAATCTCTGCCGCGGTATAGAGGGCCGGCTGACCTGCATTCACTCTCGCGGCATTCGCATAATCCGCGAACTGCTGGGCGTTGAGAAGCGAGAGGCGATGCCGCACCGACTGCGAGCCGTAGTACGCCCCGAGCGAGACTGTGTTCGCTCCCTCACGGCCGCGCTTGGTGGTGACCAGGATTACCCCGTTCGATGCGCGCGCGCCGTAAATCGCCGTCGCCGATGCGTCTTTCAGAATCTCGACCGACTCGATGTCGGACGGATTGAGCGCGGCGAGGGGGTTCATCCCACTCACTCCCTGAGTCTCGAGCGTATAGGTGTTCGTGCCGTTGGCGCTGGCAGCTACGGGAACGCCGTCGATGACGTACAGCGGATCGTTGCCCGCCGCGATGGAGTTCCCGCCACGAATCCGGACCGCGGACGTGGCGCCTGGCTGGCCGCTGCCAGTGGTCACCTGGACGCCTGCCACCCTTCCCTGCAACGCCTGCTCGACCGACGTGACAGGCGTGCGTTGAATGTCGTCCGACGTCACCGATCCAACGGCGCCCGTGAGATCGCGGCGGCGCTGAGTGCCGTAGCCGATGGTAACCACTTCGCTGAGGCTGACCGCGACCGGACGCAGCACGAAGTCGGCGGTCGCCGTCTCGTTGGAGCGCACCACGACGGTGGCACTGTCGCGCCCGAATCCAAGCCGCTGCGCGAAGATGGTATGGGTGCCTTCCGGTACCCCGGTGATCGAGTAGCGACCGTCGGCGTCAGTAGCCGCGCGAAGGCGCGTTCCGCTGACCGAAATTGTCGCCTCGGAAACGGGCTGGCCTGATTCCGCCATCGTCACGCGCCCGGCGATGGTGCCGACTACCTCGGCTTCGGCCGTCGCCGCAGTCGCGGGAACGAGCGCCATGTGTCCATCAGTCGAGACCCACAACTCGACGTTGACGTTGTTGAGGACTTCATAGAACGCCTGCAGCACGCTGCCGTTGCGCACGTCGAGCGATACGACGCGATCGAGCGGCACGACGGCGCGGCTGTACGAAAGCGGCGCACCGGCGCGGGACGCGATCTCCTGCAGCGCTCGCTCCAGCCTGACCTTGCGGAGGTTCAGAGTGATGGGCTGCCGCAGCAGCACGGGTGCGTCGCTCTCGTCAATCGCCGAGGCGAAGCGCACGATGTACGTGGTTTGCCGCGTGACGAACGGCTGCTGTGCGACTGCGACCGATGGCACGAAGAGCAGCAGAATCGCCGCGAGCGCTCCGAGCGTCAGCCTGATTGTGGCGCCTGAGCGTTCGCAGCAGTTGTCAGGGATCGATTGTTCGAGGGTCTTACGAGATGCGGACTGCATGGAGCTTCCTCCCGAATTCTGGGGCAGGTGAACGAGATGATCGTGACGCACACGGTGAGCGGACATGGCGTTATCGCGCGCGGCGCGCCGCGGCGGGTGAGAGCGAGGATGGCGTCAGGCCGCCGATGCGCTCGAGCGTGACGCGGTCGCCGGCGCGGCGCACGAGGAGACCGAGCGTGGCGGCGACGAGGCTGATCGAGGAGCGAAACGAGGCGTCGGTCAGGACGCCGGTGAACGGCAGCGTACCGAGCGCGGGGTCGGCGAGCTGCACGTCGGCGTCGTGCCAGCGCCGCAACTCCTCGAGCACGGTCGTGAGCGGCGCGTCGCGGAACACGAGCCGGCCATCGAGCCAAGCGAGAAGCGAGTCGACGGCGACGCCGCGCGTGAGACTCGAAGTGCCATCGATTCCGAGGCGACCGACATCGCCCGCGCCGAGACGGCCGACGCCGCTCATCGCGACCGCGCCCGTGCGAACCACCACCTGCACGGCGCGGTCCTCAGCGTAGCTGCGCACGGCGAACTCGGTCCCCAAGTCGCGCGCGATCGCCCTCCCCGCGTAAACGGTGAACGGCCGACTCGCATCGTGCTCCACCTCGAAGTAGCCCTGGCCCTCGAGGTACACGGCGCGCCGCTTCTCGCCGTAGTCGGCGGCGACCCGCACGCGACTCGCCGGTGCGAGACGAATGCGCGTCCCATCGGAGAGCCGGAGCTCGGCGCGCTCCCGGTTGGCGGTGGCGAAGGTCTCCGGCGACCGCGGCTGCGCTGGCGCTGTGTCGTGATGCGCTACACGAAACAAGCCGCCGACCAGGAGGCCGGCGGCGAGAGTCGTGTACATGATTCGCCGCCAGCCCGAGCCACGGCGGCGCGACGGAAGCAGCGCGAAGAGATGGCGGGGCTCCGTGCCCGTGACGCGCCGGACGCTCGAGGGCGCGCCCGGCCCGGGAAGCGAATCATCGTCTGTCTCGCGCAGACGGTCTCGCAGCCGCTCCCAGGACCTCCGGGCGTCCGGTGGAGCGGGACGCGACCGCTCTCCTTCCAGAGCAGATAGAAACGAGGCGAGCGCCATGGCGAGGTCGGGACGCGCCATGAGATGGCGGCGCACGATGGCGCCCTCCGCCTCGGAGCACTCGTGCGCCAGATAGCGATCGAGCAGCTCGGCATCGATGCCGTCGCCGGGCGCCCGATCAGCCATGGTTCGAGCCGGGCAGACTGCGACCTCGCAGATGTTCCATGCCTGTACGTACCGCGAGCGATCGCGGCGTTACACGTCCGCTACGAAACGCGAGCTAGTGTCGGGCGCGCTCGAGCAGGGCGGCGAGGTCGGCGCGAGCGCGGGTCAGCAGCACCCGGACCGCTTCCGGGGTGGTGCCGAGCACGCGGGCGATCTCGAGCGAGGACATGTCGTGCTTCCAGCGAAGCGTCATGGCGATACGCCGTCGTTCGGGAAGCTCGCCGATGGCCTGAACGAACGCCTCGTCGAGCTCCTCGGCCTCCAGCGCGAGCTGCTGGTCCATCGGAGGCGTGCCCATGGTGATCGCCTCGAGCTGGGCCCCTCCGGACGTTCGCTCGCTCGCCCCGAAAGCCGCATGGCCGGCCACGCCGATCGTTCGCGCGACGACCCGCTCGTGCCGAAGGTGGTTCAGCGCGAGATGGCGAACCGACGCGTACAGCCACGCCCGCACGCGCGTGTTGACCTCCCACGTCGCGCGGGTTCCCCAGACGGCGAGAAACACGTCCTGCACCAGCTCCTCTGCCACGTCGTGCGAGCGCACGTAGGTATAGGCGAACCGCCACAGCTCGTCGTGATGCGCCAGATAGAGCGACTGGAATGCGGCCTCGTCGCCTCCGCGGATGCGGGCGACGAGATTCGGTTCTTCACCGTGCGCTCTGGCGGAAGGCTCATTCACGACTGGCTCGGGCGATCGGAAAGGCGAGGAGGGAGAACTCGGGGGTGCGCCGCGAACATAATACTGGGGATCGGAGTCCGCCACCTCGCTGGACACCGGCGTCGTCACGCGAGCTGGTCATGGCCCCACGCACCGCGC
>CAYMKQ010000096.1:0-7243 GCA_964391175.1 uncultured Gemmatimonadaceae bacterium
GCCGCTCTGCGCGCCGAATGATCATCACCGAGCGAATCCGCAGCAACGTTCAGATCGCATTCGACACGTTGCGGGCGAACAAGCTACGGTCCTCACTCACGATCCTGGGAGTCGTTATTGGCGTGTCGACGGTGATGACGATGGCGGCGATCGTCCAGGGAATTCAGGACCAGATCGTTCGTACACTCGAGATCGCCGGCCCCTCCACCTTCTATGTCGTGAAGGTTTTCTCGCAGACGCCGGTCAATCCCGACCGCCTTCCGAAATGGATCCGCATCCGCCCGGATTTGGTGGAAGCCGAGGCGGCGCGGATCCGGCAGCTCCCGGAAGTCTCGTACGCGGCGATGTGGGCGCAGGCACAGGGACGACTCTCCTATCAGGCGCAGCGAACCCAGCCGATTCTCATCATGGGCGCCGACGACCGCTACACGGAGATTCAGGGCGGCGAGCTGCTCGACGGACGGTGGTTCACCCAGGCCGAGCTCAAGTCCGGAGCCAACGTTGTGGTGCTCGACGAGAATGCCGCCCGCAAGCTGTTCGGTCGCGAATCGGTGCTGGACAAGATCGTGCGCGTGGGCGGACGTCCCTCCCGCGTGATCGGTCTATACGCGCAGCCCGGCAACATCTTCACCCCGCCGGGCCAGGACATCGCCGCCATCGTTCCCTACAAAATGCTCGATCACCAGTTCACCATCGACAAGACGAACGCGCTCTACATCCCCGTGAAGCCGAAGAAGGGCGTCACCACCGCCCAGGCGCAGGAAGCCGTCACGATCGCGCTGCGCGAGCTGCGGCGGCTGCGTCCCGCCGACAAGAACAGCTTCGATCTAATCACACAGGACCAGATCCTCGACATCTTTAACAAGATCACCGGTGTGTTCTTCCTCGTGATGATCGTGCTCTCAAGCGTCGGACTGATGGTCGGAGGCATCGGCGTGATGGCCATCATGATGGTGTCCGTCACCAGCCGGACGCGCGAGATCGGCATTCGAAAGGCGCTCGGCGCGACCCGCCGCGAGATTCTGTTTCAGTTTCTCGTCGAGGCTGCCACTCTTACCGGCTTGGGCGGATTGATCGGCATCGTCGCGGGCCTCACCTTCGGCCGGATCGTGACGCTGATGATGGACATCGATGCCGGTGTGCCGGTCGCATTGACCCTGGTCGCCGTATTCGTCTCGGTGAGCATCGGAGTGATTTTCGGGATACTGCCCGCGCAGAGAGCAGCGCGACTGGATCCCATTGATGCGCTTCACTACGAATGAGGAATCGGGATCGCGTATCCGCTCGTGACTGTCGAGCGTAAGTTTCCCCCATGACCCGCGTCGACATCCTCGCCATTGGGGCTCATCCCGACGACATCGAGCTCATTTGCGGCGGAACCCTTGTTCGCGCTCAGATGCTCGGCCGCGCTACGGGCATCCTCGATCTCTCCGCCGGAGAGCTCGGAACGCGCGGCACGCCGGAGATTCGCGCCAGGGAGGCGGCGACCGCGGCAAAGGTGATGGGTGTGGCGGTGCGCGAAAACCTCGGCTTCCCCGATGGCGGCATTGTCAACACGCCTGAGACGCGCGTCAGAATCGCGGTTGTCATCAGAAGGCTTCAGCCCAATGTCGTCATCACCCATTCCCTGCACGGACGCCATCCGGATCATCCCGTGGTCGCCCAGCTCGTGCGCGACGCCTGCTTCGTCGCGGGTCTCGGCAAGATCGAGCCGAAGCTCCCGCCGCACCGGCCGCGCAAGGTTCTTCACGCGCTGTCGTTCCGCGAAGACTACCAGAAGCCGACATTCGTGGTCGATGTGAGCGACGCCTTCGAGAAGAAGCTGGAAGCGGTCGGTGCCTACGCGTCCCAGTTCGGTGATGCGGTTCAGGCGGGAGAGGTATACCCGAACGGAGAGCCGCTGCGAGATCTCATCCGGCACCACGCCGCCCACTACGGCTCTCTCATCCGCTGCCGGTACGGCGAGCCCTTCCATACTACGGAGACGATGCGCGTCGACGACATCAGCACCCTCGAGGTATCGACCTTTTGAGCGCGTCACGTGACGAAAAAGCTTCGGCGGGAGAGCTTACCTATCCTTCGTACCTCGCGTTGGACGAGCTGCTTCAGCTCCAGCGCCCACGCTCGTCTCCCGAGCACCCTGACGAGCTCCTCTTCATCATCGTGCACCAGGCGAGCGAGCTCTGGTTCAAGCTGATCCTGCACGAGCTCGGCGCTTTGATCTCGCTCCTCGAGGCGAACGACACTCTGGGCGCTCTGACAGCCGTCAAACGAGTCAACGCGCTCGTGCACATTGTGACCGCGCAGCTCTCCGCTCTGGAGACGCTTCCGCCGCAGCGGTTCGCGCAGTTCCGGGGTTATCTCGGGACCTCGAGCGGATCGCAGAGCGTTCAGTTCAGGGCGATTGAAGCAATGTCCGGAATGCGTGACGAACATTTCCTCAAGGTGCTGACTCAGCACGGCGAGATCCCGTCGCTCGTTCAGCGGGCGCTGGACAAACCGACCCTGCAGACGCTGTTCGACGATCTCCTGGTGTCGCACGGAGTGACTCTGGAGCAGATCTACACCGAGACGAACCAGCGGCCCCTCCAGATGCTGGCCGAGAGCCTGCTGGAGTATGAGCAGGGATTCGCGATGTGGAGATTCCTGCACGTTCAGCTGGTCGAGCGAATCATTGGGCCGCAGACCGGCGGGACAGGCGGGACACTCGGCTCGAAGTATCTCCAGAAGACAATCTCGCAGCGTTTTTTCCCAAGGCTGTGGGAGGTCAGGAGCAGGTTTTTTCAGGGTTGAAACGCAAAGGGTTGAAGCTGCGTTGTGCGTTTCCCGTTCAACCGTGGCGCGTTGGAGCGTAACTGAACAACGGAAAACGGATAGACGGAACACGCACAACGCACGCAGTTGACCTCGCTCAGTTCCCGCGCCTCCCTTAAATTGCCTGTAATGTCCCCGTCTCCTTCCCCGACTCCAGTCTATCTGGACCACGCCGCGACCACGCCGGTGCGCGAAGAGGTTTTCGAGGCGATGAGACCCTTTTACGGTCCCCGCTTTGGAAACCCTTCCAGCACGCACCGGTGGGGGCGTGAAGCGCGCGCCGCGCTGGACGAGGCACGCGAGCGCGTGGGCCGATGTCTAGGCGCGAGGCCGGATGAGATTTGCTTCACCTCCGGTGGTACCGAGGCCGACAACATGGCGATCCTGGGGGCGTGGCGGGCGCGGAAGGCGAAGGGTCGAAACGCCGTCGTGACTACGCCGATCGAGCACAAGGCGGTCCTCGGCGCCGTCCATCAGGCGACCCGCGAGGGCGCGGAGGAGCGGATGCTGGGGATGACGCCGGATGGCGTCATCGATCCCGCGTCGTTCGACAGGCTCGTCGACGAGCAGGTCGCGCTGTGCTCGACGATGTGGGTCAACAATGAGATCGGCTCGATCCAGCCGATTCCCGAGCTGGCGGCGAAGGCAAAGGAGCGCGGGGTGATGGTCCACACGGACGCCGTGCAGGCCTTCGGAAAGATTCCGATCGATGCGCGGACGCAGCGGTTCGATTTCCTCACGATCTCGGGGCACAAGTTCGGCGCTCCGAAGGGAATAGGCGCTCTCTTCATTCGCCGCGGCACTGCGATCGAGCCGCTGATGCACGGCGGGACGCAGGACCGCGGCCGGAGACCAGGGACGGAGAACGTCGCCGCCGCGGTGGGGCTCGCCCGCGCGGCGGAGCTCGCGCTGGCGGAATGCGAGTCTCATTGCGCCCGCGTGAGGCAGCTGCGCGACAGACTCGAGACCGGCATCCTGGAGCGCGTTCCCGACGCCGTGATTCACGGACGCGGTGCCGATCGCGCTCCCCACATTGTCAACCTGTCGGTTCCGGGGACCGACAGCGAGTCGCTGCTCATGGCGCTCGACCTGCGCGGCATCGCCGCCTCGGGCGGGTCCGCCTGTCAGAGCGGAAGCGTCAGCCCTTCGCACGTCCTCACCGCGTTAGGCGTCCGACCCGATCTCGCGAATGCGGCGATCCGCATGAGCCTGGGCGCTCTCACCACCGACGAGTGCATCGATCGGGTGCTCGAGGTCCTTCCTGCGCTCGTCGCGAAGGCGCGGCAGCTCACCGCGGCGGAGTGATCGTGGAGAGAGAAAGAGTGCTGGTCGCCATGTCCGGAGGCGTGGATTCGTCGGTCGCCGCGGCACTGCTCGTTGAGCAGGGCTACGATGTCGTCGGTGCCACGATGAAGCTGTTCTGTCATGGCGAGGATGTGCCGGACCGTCCGTGCTGCTCGCTCGATTCGGTGAACGACGCGCGGCGTGTGTGCGAGCAGCTTGGCATCCCACACTACGTGCTCAATCTGGAGACGCGGTTCGGCCACGACGTCGTCGACAACTTCGTGGAAGAATACGCCCGCGGCCGCACGCCGATCCCGTGCGTGCGGTGCAACACGTTCACAAAGTTTCGCGACTTTCTGAAGAAGGCAGATGGCATCGATGCGCGATGGATAGCGACCGGGCATTATGCGCGCGTCGTGAACGGAGAGCTGCACCGCGGAGCGGACGAGAACAAGGATCAGACCTACTTCCTGTGGGGAATCGATCGCTCGGTACTGTCGCGTCTGATTCTGCCCGTCGGCTCGCTGGACAAGGCGCAGACTCGCGCGCGCGCTCATGAGATGGGTCTAGAGGTGATCGCGGAGAAGCCGGAGAGTCAGGAGATCTGCTTTGTCCCGGACGGCGATTACGCGCGGATCCTCGAGCAGCGTCTTTCCGCCGATGCGCCCGCCCTGTCGCGTGGTCCGATCGTGACTTCCAGCGGAGCCGTAGTCGGTGAGCACAATGGTTTTGCGCGGTATACGATCGGCCAGCGGCGCGGGGTGCCGGGCGGGTTCGCGACGCCAA
The DNA here is from genome assembly GCA_964391175.1 of uncultured Gemmatimonadaceae bacterium. GTDB lineage: Bacteria > Gemmatimonadota > Gemmatimonadetes > Gemmatimonadales > Gemmatimonadaceae > UBA4720. The sequence goes on from CAYMKQ010000096.1 coordinate 4,885, forward strand.
TGTACGTTATCGACATCCGTCCCGCCGATCGGGCAGTCGTCGTCGGAACACGCGAGGAGCTCCTCGGCAGCGGAATCGTCGCGAGAGAAGTGAACTGGCTGGGGCCTGCGGCGGGTGTAGGTGATACTGTGGCGGTGCGTGTGCGCCATCGCGCGGAGCTTGCGCCCGCGGAGATCGTTCGGATCGACGGCGACGAGATCGAGCTCGCTCTCGACCAGCCGGTATCCGCGATCACACCCGGGCAGTCACTGGTCCTTTACGCCGGCGAGCGTGTGCTCGGCGGCGGATTCATCGAGAGGGCGATGAAGCAGCGGGCTCGACTGCCGGTCCTCGCCGCGTAGGGAGGCGCGCCGGCAGAAGACTGAGGCCGAAAGGGAAGTCAACGGCCCTCCCGTACGGTCTGGTGATTGCAACGGGATAGTAACCCGTTCCGACGATTTCCTCCTCTCAGGGATCTCCTGATGCGACCGCTCCCTTCCGCCAAGATCGCGCTCGTCCTCACGCTCATCGCGGGGACCGCATGCGTCCAGCCACTCCCGCAATCGCAGGCAACCCCACTCGCCCCGCTGCCACGGGATCCGCACTCGTTCGCCCGGCCCGAGGAGGCGCGCGTCACTCACGTCTCGCTCGATCTCACGCCGGATTTCACGACCCATCGCTTGAGCGGCACGGCGCGGCTCGCGATCGAACGCGCCGCGTCAGCCGATAGTGTAGTCCTCGACGTCCGCGATCTGACGATCAAACGCGTGTCGGATTCCCGCGGGACTCCGCTGGGCTACAGAATGGGGCCGCCGGAGCAGTTTCTTGGATCCCCGCTCGCGATAGCGATGCCGGCCCGGGGCGACACCATTGTCATCGAGTATGAAACGTCGCCCGATGCGGCCGCGGTGCAGTGGCTGGCGCCGGCTCAAACCACCGGCAAGAGGCTGCCGTTTCTCTTCACGCAGGGCCAGGCGATCCTCACGCGGACCTGGATCCCGACCCAGGATGGCCCGGGCATGCGGCAGACGTACGACGCCGCGATTCACGTCCCGGCCGGTATGCGCGCGGTCATGAGCGCGGACCACGTTGGACGCGAAGGTGAGCAGGACGCACAGGGTCGGCGGGTGTTCCGCTTTCGCATGGACAAACGCATCCCGCCCTATCTCTTCGCGCTGGCTGTGGGTGACATCGCGTTCCGAGCCATTGGCAGAAACACAGGGGTGTACGCCGAGCCGGCAGTCGTGGACCGGGCGGCAAGCGAGTTCGCTGAAGTCGACCAGATGATCGCCGCCGCCGAGAATCTGTACGGGCCCTACCGCTGGGGGCGCTACGATATTCTCGTCCTGCCGCCCTCGTTTCCGTTTGGTGGAATGGAGAACCCGACGCTGACGTTCGCGACTCCAACGATCCTCGCTGGGGATCGCTCCCTCGTCAGCCTGGTCGCGCACGAGCTGGCGCACTCCTGGTCGGGGAACCTCGTGACGAACGCGACGTGGGACGATTTCTGGCTCAACGAGGGGTTCACCACCTACATCGAATCGCGAATCATGGAGGCGTTGCGAGGGAAGCGATATGCCGACATGCTCCGCGAGCTCGGTCGCCAGGACATGCACCAGGCGGTAGAGCAGCTCGGGGGACCGCAGTCACCTGACACACGACTCCACCTGAGCCTTGCGGGCCGCGATCCTGATGAAGGGGTCACCAGCATTGCCTATGAGAAGGGTGCCGCATTTCTCGAGACGGTGGAGTCAGTCGTGGGACGCTCACGGCTGGACGCGTTTCTCCGCGATTACTTCGACCGGTTCGCTCTCCAGCCGATGACATCCGACAGAATGCTGGCGTACATGAGGGAGAAGCTGCTCAGGGGAGACGAAGAAGAGCGTATCAATGTCCGCCAGTGGGTATATCAGCCCGGAATCCCCACCAACATTCCACCGGTGCGGTCCGAGGCGTTTCGGGCGGTGGAGCGGCAGGTCGATTCATGGAAGAACGGAGCAGCGGCGTCCGCGTTGAGCACAGGCGCGTGGTCTACCCAGGAATGGCTGCACTTCCTCCGCGCATTGCCGGCGAGTATTACGGCCGCGAGGCTCGCAGAGCTCGATCGCGCGTTCAGGCTCTCCTCGAGCGGCAACAGCGAGATTCTCTTCGCCTGGCTGAAGATTGCGATCGCGAATCGTTACGAGCCCGCCTTCCCCGCGCTCGAGAACTTCCTGACGTCCCAGGGCAGGCGCAAGTTTCTCTCGCCGCTCTATACGGATCTGGCCAAAACGGATTGGGGACGCGCCATGGCCGTGGACATCTACAGGCGCGCGCGTCCAACCTATCACTCGGTCGCCGTGAATACGATCGATGGGATCCTGAAGTGGAACGAGCGGAG
>CAYMKQ010000097.1:0-6579 GCA_964391175.1 uncultured Gemmatimonadaceae bacterium
GGTCCGGTTGGCTCCGACGGACGTCACGGTAGATATTTATGCATGTCGAAAAAGAAAGAGGCCGGCCGGGGCGAGATGGGCCGTGTCAAGGTCGTCACCGTGCCGAAGCCCTGGGGCCACGAGACGATCTGGGCGCGGTCGGACAGATACGTCGGCAAGATCCTGCACATCAACGCGGGACACGAGCTCTCCGTGCAATACCATAACACGAAGGACGAGACCATCCATTTGCTCTCCGGAGAGATCGTCTACCGCGTCCAGAAGGGCGGGGATGCTCCGGAGCTGCTCGAGGATGTCCAGCTCAGGCTCGGCGAATCATTCAGGATCACGCCCGGCACGATCCATCAGATGGTCGCGCTGACCGATTGCGACGTGCTGGAAGTATCGACTCCCGAGCTCGACGACGTCGTGCGCCTCAGCGACAAGTACGGCAGAGAGGGAACGAGCGCTCCATGAAAGTGATAATTCCGCTGGCCGGCAAGGGAACGCGCCTCCGCCCGCACACGCACCTGACGCCCAAGCCGATGATGAAGGTGGCCGGCAAGCCGGTGATGTCCTACGTGCTCGACGAGCTGAAGAAGCTCGGGAACGTCGAGCAGGTGATCTACATCACAGGCCATCTCAAGGAGAAGGTCGAACAATTCGCACGCGCCGAGATGGACGTCCCGGCCGTCTTCATCGAGCAGAAAATCCAGGACGGCACTGCCGGCGCTGTCGCCCTGGCGAGAGAATATGTAGACCAGCCCGTCCTGATTATCTTCGTCGACACGATATTCGATGCCGATCTCTCCAGGGTGAAAAGCGTCGACGCCGACGGAATCATCTGGGTCAAGGAGGTGGAGGACTACCAGAGATTCGGGGTCGTGGTCACCGACAAGGACGGCAACATGACGAAGATCGTCGAGAAGCCGAAGACGCCGATCTCCAAGAGAGCGAACATCGGACTCTACTACATCAGGAACTGGAAGCTGCTCTACGAAGGGATCGACCACGTCCTCAGGCAGCCGAAGAACCAGGGCGAATATTTTCTCACCGACGCCTTTCAGTACATGATCGAGAAGGGCGCGAAGATCCGTGTCGTGGACGTCGAGGGGTGGTACGACGCCGGGAAGATCGAGACGATGCTCGAGACCAACCAGGCCATGCTCACCCGCGGCCGCGCGCGCCGCCCGAAGGATGCGGGCGATTCGACGATCATCGACCCGGTCTATATCGAGGACGGCGTCACTTTGAAGAAGTCAAAGGTTGGCCCCAACGTCTCGATCGGCGCCGGCTCGGTGCTCGAGGACACGGAAGTGAGCCACTCGATCATCGGCTCGAAGGCGAAGATCAGCCGCTCGGTTCTGCGGAATTCGCTGATCGGTGACGACACGATCGTGGATGGACTCAAGGGAGAGGTGACGGTGGGCGATCACTCGGAAGTGCACGCATCGTAGCACCGGCAACGGAACCGAAGCCGCGGCCGAAGCTCGGTCGCAACGTGCTCGGACTAGGCGCGGTGAGCTTCTTCACCGACGTCTCGACCGAGATGATCTACCCGCTCCTCCCCGTTTTCCTCGCCGGCGTGCTGGGCGCCAACGCCAGCTTCATCGGGGCGATCGAGGGCGCGGCGGAATCCACGGCGTCGCTCCTCAAGGTGGTCACCGGCTGGTGGTCCGATAAAATCGGGCGCAGGAAGCCGCTCGTCGTCGCCGGCTACGCCATCGCCTCGTTCGTTCGTCCATTCACGGCGCTGGCCCAGACCGCGACTCAGGTACTCGCGATCCGAGTCACCGACCGCGTCGGCAAGGGCATCCGCACCGCGCCGCGGGACGCGCTGCTCGCGGATTCCGCGCACCCGGAGGCGCGGGGGCGTGCGTTCGGCTTCCACGCCGCCGCCGACAACGCCGGAGCGGTCCTCGGACCTCTCATCGCTTTTCTCTTCCTCAAGATTCAGGGAGTTCAGTCCCTCGAGGGAACGAAGGGATTGATACCGCGCGACGAGCAGGCGATACGGAATGTGTTCTGGCTCGCATCGATTCCCGCGCTGGTGGCTGTCGTCGTTCTCGTCATCGTCGTGCGCGAAGTGCCTCGCACCGGAACGGGCGACAGAGTTGCCGCGCCCTCCGGTGGCGCCTCCGGTGGCGCCGACGTATCGACACGACTCTCGCGTCGCTTCTGGGCCTATCTCGTCGTGATTCTTCTCTTCACCCTTGGAAATTCAACGGATGCGTTTCTGCTCCTGCGCGCGCACCAGCTGGGAGTGCCGCTCGCGCTGGCGCCGATTCTGTGGGCGCTGCTCAACCTGGTGAAGGCGGCGACCGGAACCTACGGAGGACATCTCTCGGACAGCCTGGGGCGCAAGCCGCTCATCGTCGGCGGGTGGCTGCTTTACGCCGCGGTTTACTTCGCCTTCGGCCGGGCGACCGCCGCGTGGCACGCGTGGGCCCTATTCGCCGTCTACGGGATCTTCTACGGCATGACCGAGGGAACCGAGAAGGCCCTCGTGGCGGATATCGTCCCGCGCGCGCGACGCGGCTCGGCGTTCGGCTGGTACAATCTCGCGATCGGATTGGGCGCGCTCCCGGCGTCGCTCATTTTCGGCGCGATCTGGGATCGCGCGGGAGCGCCGAGCGCGTTCGTGTTTGGCGCGACGCTGGCGTTGGTGGCGGCGGTGCTCATGGCTTTTGTCGCCCCGCGTCCGGCGCCGGCGCAAACGTGAAGCGAAGTGATCTCATAAGCGGTTTGCGGGTTACGGTTTCTCCTCACGGCCCCGCTAGCGTGCGCGTGTCACCTAATCGCACGACTCTTCGAGGAGGGAACTATGAAGCAACACTATCGCGGCAGGCTCGCGGGACTTGTATTCGTCGCGGCACTGGTCGCCTGTACGGATGCCGCGGACCGCGTCGTCGCGCCCAGCACGAGCTTGGGGGAGGTGCAATCCGGCGAGGCGACGCGCTCGCCCGATGAACGCGCGGCGCTGTCGAGAATCGGCCGGCTTGTCGCCATGTCGCTGGATGACAGGCAGATGCGTCATCGCCTGAAAAAGGATCTACGTGCGGCACGCTTCAGGGAGCACAAGCTGGAGCTGCGCAGGTACCTTCGCAGTGCCGATGGAAAGGAGCTGCTGGAAAGAATGGCGGACGCAGGTGATCGGTCGACTGACGCCGTTCTGACCACGCTGGATCAGATTCGATCTCTCGAGCTTTACATGCCCGTCCGCAAGCATCGCGAGAGCTGGGTCGGGGACGGAGAGCTCCTCGTCGCCGTACAACTCGAAGAGGACGAGCCGATCGTGGCATTCAACGGTGGCGGTCAGGAAGTGAAGGTGGATGCGTCGACGGCACCCGCGCAACCGACACTGTCGATCGTGGCTTCGGAAACGCGCTTCGATCGGCCGATGCCCATGGGCTCGAGGAACATCAACGACCGGAACGGCCAAGCGGTCGGTACTTTGGTGCCCGTCAGCTTTCGACCCAGCAATCTCATGGAGTGCGGCGAATGTGGCGGTGGCGATGGGGGCGGGGGAACTTCGCCAACCGTGCCACCTGGATTGTATCTCGAGTTCTCCCGGATTCTCGACCTCAAGGAGCCGTGGACCCGCGGGGATTCGGAGATCGAAGTCCATATTCAGGGTCCGACAAACCAGAGCAATCCGAGATACGGTGAAGACCTCTCCTGCGCCGGCGAGCATGCGTACGATTACCGGAAGGTTTTCGATCAGAACGGCGGCTTCTGGGAAGGCAGGGTAATGCTCTTCTCCGCATACGAAACGACGGCCTTCATCAACAAGTTCAACGAGGGATTCCACGTCCTCTTCTGGGAGGACGACGATACACCATGCGTCCTCAAGCTCGACAACGACCCTCTTATCAACCTCATCAAGTCCACTGCGGCTGCGACCGGCACCGTTGCCCTCAAGATTATACCCGGCGCCCAGTTGCCCGTAATCGCCGGAGCTTTTCTGGCTACTCTGTTCGCGAATCCGGGTGCCTGGCTGAAGACGAATGATGATTTCGTCGGCGCTGCCGTGCCGCAGGAGAGCGCTGGGTACTATTACCCCGGCAACACGCACGTCATAATGGAAGGCACCAAGCTGAACGGGCGGGCGACGATTGTTTACCGTTAAGAGGAGGAAGAGAGCGATGTGGCGATTCTTGCTCGCGGCTTGCCTCGGGAGCTGCGTTCTGGTTGGGGGGGCGACAACAATGGAAGGTCAGGAGCAGAACGAACCAACCCAGTACGACGCTGAGGCCCTTCGAGTCGAGAATCATTGGGGGAAGCGCCTCCTCGTTCGCGGTCGCGACGGAACGGTTTTGGGAAAGATCGGCGGGTCTCGCGGACTCGACCTCGCCGGCGCAGTCGCTGCTTCCCCGAACGCGGTGCGGGAGGCAAAAGAGTTCAACCGGAGCTACAACCGAGGCTCCACGGTGCTGGCTGTCGGCATCGTCGCATGGGGGGTTGGAGGGGGAGTGGCGCGTATGGATGATCTCGACGCCGTTGTCTCGATCTCCGCGTGGACTGCGGTCGCTGCCGGGACATTCCTGATGGCCTACGGCGGTGTACAACTCAACAAAGCGTTCACCGCCCTGGCCAGATCCATCTGGTGGTATAACCGCGACTTGGCCAGTAAGCCCCAGTGACGACTTTCTCGGCGTAACAGTCGATGGAACAGCGGCCGCGCAGGACTTGAGCGGACGCAAACCACACCTCACGCTCGGCCGGACCGTACCGGCCGAGCGCACATCGACTGGCCTATCAGGGGGATCGTCATGTCCAAACTCATCCTGGCACTTTGCCTTGCGGCCTCGATCGCTATTCTGGGATCGGTGCCCGCGTCCGCGCAGTCGGAGAAGGGCGAGCGGACGGTCGTGGGGTCAAAGTCGGGAGATGCCGTAGCGCCCGCGTCGGAGCCCGTCATTGCGCGCGCGGAACCGGATAGCACCTACGATTCCCGCGCGCTCCGGCTCGAGTCGCATTGGGGGAATCTCCAGATTGTGCGCGGAGCCGAAGGTCCGATCGTGGGAAGGGTAGGGGTCTTCAGGACAGCGAACGTCGAGAAAACGGTCGCCGGATCCGCACGCGCGGAGTCCGAGGCGAGACTGTTCAAAGCCAGCCACCGGCCGGGCGCAATCGCCAGCGCCGTTGGCGCGCTGACATTCGGCGTAGGACTCGTCGCCTCGAGCAACAGCTCCAACAACGCGGCCACACCAATCCTCGTCATCGGCGGGATAGGCACGATGCTTTGGGGGGCGCAACACCTCAACGCAGCCTACGCGGCGCTTTCGCGAGCCATCTGGTGGTACAATCGGGATTTTGCTCGCTAGCGAAGGGGAAGGCACTTCTCCGCTTTCCGTTCGTCACGCGCTTCTGTTTTTCCTCCACCTCCGGTACGCGACCCACCCCGCAAAGACGAGCGCAGCCAACGGAATCAGCACCCCGAGCGCCGCGATCGAGCCGGCGATGAGCGCGAGGAAATTTCTCCAGGCGCGGCGGAGCGCGGCACCAATCGGATTCTCGCCGGGGTTGGTGCCGAGGATGGGAGCCGGCTCGTGGATCGTGATGGCGAGCGTGCTCATCGCCACCCGGGAGCTCAGGTAGCGCAGCCTCCCCTCGTAACGCTCGATCTCCTCACGAACGCGAGCGAGCTCGCGCTCCACGCGCAGAACCTCGTCCAGCTTTCCCGTTCTGTTCGCGAGGAGGCTGATAAGCCGCTCCTCGAGCCTGCGGGCGTTGGTCACGCGGGCGGTGATGTCGACGAACTCCTCACCGACATCCTGCGCGCTCGAAGTGACCGTCTCGACCTTTCCGATGGTCGAGAGTGATCCAACCGCCTGATCGTATTTCGCCGACGGAATCTTGAGCTCGAACGTCGCCTGACGGATCTGGTCGCGGCCTCCGCTGATGGAGGAGTTGGCGATGTAACCGCCGACCTGTACGGCGAGCTGCCGCACCTTTAGGATCGCCGGATCGAGCTCCTCTACCTCGATGAACGCCTGGCCCACTCGGATCACCATCGACGTCCCGGCCAGATTGATCTGGCTGATGTTCTGGAGCGGGTCCGCACCGGAAGGCCGCTCGGGAGCGGCGGCGGATGTGCCTATCATCCCCACCGCCTGAGACCCGATCTTCTCCTCGGCGCGCCTCGCCTGGTTTCCCGAGAAATCCGCCTCGCCGGCGACCGTGCCGCGACCCGAAAACCCTCCGCCAGGAGGCGCAGGGGCCGGGAAGGCAACACCGTCTGTGGCGCTCGCGTCCTTACCGGACGATGAATCACGCCCGCAGGCGACGAGGCCGGCCGTGGCGAAGAGAACCAACGAGGAAGTGACGATCAGCAGTGGGGAGGCTTTCATGTATGTGGCCATGTATGTGGCTCGGATGGAAGATGGTCTATCTGGAGACGCCTCCCAAGCCAGGTCTTGCACACGGGGCCCGATCTGCTCACCTACGCCCTTCCCGCCGCGCTCGCCGATCTTCTTTCACGTCACTCGCGTCTTTTTCGACGTCAGCGATCAGGTGAGGCCTTGGCGCGGCTCCTTGCATCTGCGTCGGTGCGCCGGAGGGAGTCCTGCTCTGCGGCGACGCTCGCTCGGGCGGAGC
>CAYMKQ010000098.1:0-1311 GCA_964391175.1 uncultured Gemmatimonadaceae bacterium
GGTGCGCCGTCGAACTCGTAGATCGGCCGCAAGCGCTCCGTGTTGTAGTACTTCGTGACGTTGACGATTTTCTTCTCCGACGTCACGCTCGTGATCGGAACGCTGTCGTAAAAGCCCCGGTGGACGCTTACGAGACGGCCGAATTGCTTCTTCAGGATCAGGTCGAGCGCCAGATTGCCGAACGCCATCGGCACGATCGAGTCGAGCGCATCCGGATCGCCCGAGCGAACGAGATACCCTAGCCGCTGACTGACGACGTCGATCCGGCGGCCGTTGTTGTACCTGGGTGAGTACTCCTTGAGCGCCGAGGCGACCTTGTCACCGATGCCGCCGAGCTTGCGGTGTCCGAACATGTCCCTCTCTTCGCTCTCGAAGCTCATCCCTTCCTGCGTCCTGAGGTGTGCTCCCTCCGATACGAGCGCCACCGAGTACTTACTGGGATTCCTCTTGTGGTCGTAGGTCATCAGCTCGGTCAGATGCTCGACGTCGGCCGCGTACTCGGGGATGAGGCAGCGGTCGGCCGCACCGGCCATCGTCGGCAGGAGCGCCGTGAAGCCGGAGTATCTGCCGAAGACCTCGATGACGAGAAAGCGCTCGTGGGACCCGGCCGAGGTGCGCAGCCGGTGCGTGAGCTCGATCGTGCGCGTGACGCAGGTACTGAAGCCGATGCAGTAATCGGTGCCGTACACGTCGTTGTCCATCGTCTTCGGGATGGCGACGACGTGTACCCCTTCATCGTGCAGGCGTTTGCCGTAGCTGAGCGTGTCGTCGCCTCCGATCGGAATCAGTACGTCGACTCCGATGTGCTCGAGGTTCTGGAGCACGTCCTTGGTGACGTCGTTGATCGGCTCGTCGTAGCCGGTGAGATGCGCCGGCACGCGCGCGCGTGGCAGGTGGCTTGGCCGCGTTCGAGAGGTGTGGAGGAAAGTGCCGCCGGTGCGGCCGGCGCGATTCACGATGGCCTCCGAGAGCTCCTGCACGTTTTCGGAGTTGTCGGTGCCGTCGTCCCGGTTGTAGTCGACGACTCCCGCCCAACCGCGCCGAATGCCGATAACGCGGTAGCCTTCGCGCAGCGCGCGGATCGTGATCGCCCTGATCGCCGGATTGAGGCCCGGGACGTCGCCGCCGCCGGTGAGAATCGCGATTGTTCCTTTGTTGTTCGGCATGCGTACAAAGCTAGCGGAGGCAGGCCGTGGGTTCTTGGGCCACTTTTGTAAACACTTCCACCGGGCACCTTGCCCGCGGCGGCCTCCTCGCTTGTGGCGCCCTGGGCGCGCAATTTTTGACATGCTTGCACCTGACCTAGGGCGT
>CAYMKQ010000098.1:1411-6389 GCA_964391175.1 uncultured Gemmatimonadaceae bacterium
CGTTAGACCGCGACCTCCCATGCGCATTCCCACCTTCTGCGGCATTCTCACGCACGCGCTGAGCCTCGCATTGTTCAGCGAGGTCGTTGGTGCCCAAAGCCCGGTCGGCATCTTCGACGCGCAAACGGACGTCGGTCGCGGAAGAGGTTCAGGATCCGCCTCATACGACTCGCCGCACCAAGCGTATCTGGTTGCCGGCTCGGGTCAGAACATGTGGGACGACCGCGACGAATTTCATTTCGTATGGAAGCGGATGACGGGCAACTTCATTCTCGCCACGCGCGCGCGCTTCATCGGCGCTGGAGTCGAGCAACATCGGAAGATCGGCTGGACCATTCGTCCGTCGCTTGCGACCAACAGCGCGCACGTGACCGCGGCCTTGCATGGCGACGGACTCATGTCGCTCCAGTTCCGTCGGACGACCGGCGGGACCACCGAGGAAGCCAAGTCGCGCGCCAGCCTGCCGGACCTGGACGCGGTGATCCAGCTCGAACGGCGCGACAGCGTCTACGTCATGTCGGTCGCGCGATTTGGCGACACCCTCGTCACGCAGGAACTCGCCGGCGTGTCGCTCCCCGATACGGTGTACGTCGGCCTCTTCGTGTGCGCGCACAACGACACCGTCGTCGAGCGGGCCGCGTTCAGCAACGTGCGCATTACGACGCCTCCAACGCGCGATTTCGTCGCCTATCGCGATTACCTCGGCAGCAACCTCGAGATCCTTGACGTCACGACCGGGAACGCGACGATCGTGCATCAGTACCGCGGATCATTTCAGGCGCCGAACTGGACTGGCGACGGAAAGGCGCTGATCTACGCACAGGAGGGCCGCCTTTACAGCTTTGATCTCTCAGCACGCTCGGCCGAGGTGATCAACACGGGGTTCGCGACGCGCAACAACAACGATCACGTCCTGTCGTTCGACGGCCGGATGATGGGCATCAGTCATCACGCGGCGGAGGACAGCGGCGCCTCGATCATCTACACGCTGCCGGCAACCGGCGGCACGCCAACGCGCGTGACGGCGAAAGGACCCTCATACCTGCATGGCTGGTCGCCCGACGGTCGCTGGCTGGTGTACACGGGGATTCGAGGCACCGAGTTGGACGTTTATAAAATTCCCATCACAGGTGGTCACGAAACCCGGCTCACCTCTGCGCCGGGACTGGACGACGGGCCGGAGTTCACGCCGGACGGCGCGTACATCTACTTTAACTCGTCGCGCAGCGGACGGATGCAGATCTGGCGGATGCGACCCGATGGGAGCGCTCAGCAGCAGGTCACGAACGACGGCTTCAACAACTGGTTCCCGCACATCTCGCCGGATGGCAAGTGGATCGCGTACCTCGCCTTTCCGCCGGACGTTGCCGCCGACGATCATCCATTCTACAAGCACGTGCTGCTTCGAGTGATGCCAGTCGGTGGCGGACCGGCGCGAGTGATCGCGTACGTGTACGGCGGCCAGGGAACGATCAACGTCCCGTCGTGGTCGCCGGATGGAAAGCGACTGGCGTTCGTGAGCAACTCAACGCTCCCATAGGCGGAGCTTGTCCGAACGAGCTGAAGTTCCGCTGGCGGCGAGCGATAAGATGAGTATACTCTGGGATCACGCATGGTCTTCACCCTTTGATCCGCGAGAGCCGGCAATGACAGCACCGTCATGGAACGCGAGCGGACAGTACTACGAGACGTGCAGCTGCGACTACGTCTGCCCGTGCATTCTGCAGCAGATGGCGGTAGAGCCGACGAAGGGCACATGCACATTTGCAATGGCGTTCCAGATCGAGCGTGGAACCTTCGGCTCCACTTCGCTTAAAGGTCTCGGATTCATCGTGCTGGGCCTGACACCAGGACCGATGGGAAAGGGGAACTGGTCCGTCGGTCTCATCATCGACGACCGCGCCACCGCCGAGCAGCGTGATGCGATCACCGCCATCGCGAGCGGATCCGCCGGTGGGCCCATGGCAGCGTTGTCTGGTCTCATAGGAAAGTTCCTCGGCGTGGAATCGGCACCGATCCGGTTTGATCGAGCGGGCGCGAAATGGTCAGTGACCGCTGCGAAGCTTCTGGACATGGCCGCGGAAGCGGCGATGGGACTCAATCCCAACAACACCGAGCCCCTCGAGCTGTCCAACACGGGACATCCAGCGTCGGATCGCATTGCGCTTGCCCACGCAATGAAGAGCCATGTCGATGCGCTCGGGCTGAACTGGGACGACACGAGCGGAAAGAACAACGGACAGTACGCGCCGTTCGGCTGGCGAAGTGCCTAGCAAGTCAGCGGTCGCGGGCATCGTCTCCCACGACCGGAGAATAATCGCGAGCTGCATTCTTCTCATCAGCGCCCTTGCCTGGGCGTATCTGATCCAGCTCAATCATCACATGGCGTCTTCCGCGGCATCGGAGACAATGATGGCGAAGATGGGAATGGCGATCGACGCGCCGTGGGGCGCTCGTGATTTACTTTTCACCTTCGCAATGTGGGCCGTGATGATGGTCGGCATGATGACTGTCGCTGCCGCACCGGTACTGCTGTTGTTCACCGAAATGCAGACCAGGCGCGACGAAGGAGGCGCGCCGACCAAGGGGATGCTGTTCGGCCTGGGCTATGTCACGGTGTGGGTGGCATTCAGCGCAGCCGCGGCGCTCGCACAGTGGGGATTGCACCAGGCCGTGTGGTTGTCGTCGAGCATGGCTGTGACTAGCTCGGGTCTCGCCGGCGTAATTCTGATGGGCGCCGGTGCGTATCAGCTGACGCCGGCGAAAGGCGCCTGTCTGCGGCAATGCCAGAGTCCGCTGGGATTTCTCCTCGGCAATTGGCGAGATGGTCCCACGGGAGCATTCCAGATGGGAATTCGGCACGGCGCATATTGCCTCGGCTGCTGCTGGGCGCTGATGTTGGTCCTTTTCGTCGTCGGCGTAATGAACCTTGCCTGGGTAGCGGCTCTGACGGCGTTCATTCTCGCGGAGAAGTTCGGACGCACCGGAGCCGGCATTGCGCGCGTCGCGGGTTTGGTCATGATCGGATTCGGAGCTTTCATTCTTGCGTCGTAGCTTGGCGGAAACGACGATAGGATTCGCCCCGCCCCACTGATGAGCCCGCCGACCACGCCGCCGGGCGACACTGGCGCTTCGCTCGAGCAGCCCCGCCTAATCCGCCGCTTCAGCCTCCTGCCCGCGACGGCGTTGAACATGACCAACATGATAGGCGTGGGACCGTTCATCACGATCCCGCTGCTCATGTCGGCGCTGGGCGGCCCGCAGGCCATGCTGGGTTGGATCGTGGCGCTCGTCATCGTGATCTGCGACGGGATGGTATGGAGCGAGTTGGGCGCGGCGATGCCGGGGTCGGGCGGCTCGTTCCACTACCTGCGCGAGGCGTTTGGGCGTGAGCGGTTCGGGCGGCTGATGGCGTTCCTGTTCGTCTGGCAGTTCATGCTCAGTGGGCCGCTCGAGATCGCCTCCGGGTACATCGGCTTCGCCGCTTACACGAGCTACATCTGGAAGGGAATGACGCGCACCGACACGATTGTGCTCGTTACGGTTGTGGGGCTGGTCAACATCGCGCTGCTGTACCGTCGCATCCACTCGATCGCCAGGATCACGATCTCGCTCTGGGTCGGCACGCTGGTCACGGTACTTGCGGTGATCGTCACGGGCTCCATGCACTTCGATCCGCGTATCGCCTTCGATTTTCCGCCGGGCGCGTTCAACTTCTCGTTGGGCTTTTTCCTCGGGCTGGGCGCTGCCGCGCGCATCGGGATCTACGACTACCTGGGCTATTACAACGTCTGCTATATCGGCGACGAGGTGCGCGACCCAGGGCACGTCATCCCGCGCTCGATTCTGATCAGCACCGCCGCGGTGGCCGCCATCTACATCGGGATCAACCTTTCGATCATCGGTACGGTGCCGTGGCGCGAGTTCGTGCCGGCCGCCGCGCACCCGGAGTCGAGCTTCGTCGTCTCGGTCTTCATGCAGAAGATCTACGGCTCGCGCGTGGCAACGATCTTCACGCTGCTGGTGCTCTGGACCGCGTTCGGGTCTGTGTTCGCGCTGCTGCTGGGGTACTCGCGCATCCCCTTTGCGGCGGCGCAAAGCGGCTACTTCTTCCGCGCGTTCGGCCGGCTGCACCCGACGAAGGACTTCCCCTACATCTCGCTGCTCGTGCTGGGGGCGATCTCGATCGTGGCGGGCTTCTTCTCGCTGGGCACGGTCATTGACGCGCTGATCGTCACCCGCATCCTGGTGCAGTTCATGGGACAGGCCTTCGGCCTGATGCTACTGCGCCGGCACGCACCGGACATGCCGCGCCCCTACCGCATGTGGCTCTATCCGCTCCCGGCGCTGGTGGCGGTGCTGGGGTGGATCTTCGTCTTCGCCACCACGCAGCTAAGGGTGATACTGTTCGGCGTGGGCGTGCTGGCCCTGGGGTGCCTGGCGTTCCTGCTCTGGTCCTGGAGCACCAACAGTTGGCCGTTCAGCCTCGAGGAGAGATCATGGCGATAACTCAGAGAATCAGCCCCTGCCTGTGGTTCGCGGATGAGGCCGAGGAGGCTGCCCGATTCTATACCGGGATCTTCAAGAACTCCCGGATCACGCTGATCACCCGGTATGGCGACACGGGGTTCGAAACGCATCACCGGCCGGCCGGATCGGTGATGGTGGTCGCCTTCGAGCTCGACGGGCAGACGTTCACCGCGCTCAACGGCGGGCCGGTATTCAAGTTCAACGAGGCTATTTCGTTTCAGGTGAACTGCGCGACGCAGGAAGAGATCGACTACTACTGGGAAAAACTGTCGGCAGGTGGTGACCCGAAGGCGCAGCAGTGCGGCTGGCTGAAAGACCGATTTGGCGCCTCGTGGCAGGTCGTCCCGAACTTCATGGACGAGATGTTCAAGGACGAGAAGTCGGCTGGAGCGCAGCGGGCAATGGAAGCGATGCTGCGAATGAAAAAGATCGACATCGGCGAGCTTCG
>CAYMKQ010000099.1:0-2694 GCA_964391175.1 uncultured Gemmatimonadaceae bacterium
GCCAGAAGCGCGCGATGGATCACATCGAGAGTAAAGTCCGCATCCTCGGCGGTGATGCACATGGGTGGCTTGATGCGAAGCACATTGCCATCGAGCCCGCCCTTGCCGATCAGCACGCCCATCTCCCGCGCGGCCTCGAGGACGGCGAGCGTTTCTTTCTTCGCCGGCTCCTTGGTCTTCCGATCGCGCACCAGCTCGACGCCCAGCATGAGTCCCATGCCGCGCACGTCCCCAATCAGCTGATGCTGCTTCATCAAACCCTTCAATCCATCCTTCAATCGCTTCCCGAGGACACGCGAGTTCTCCTGGAGGCCATCTTCGTCGATGACGTCGAGAACCGCGAGGCCGGCCGCCATGCAGACGGGGTTCCCGCCAAACGTGTTGAAGTGAATCCGCTGCGTCAGCTTCTCGGCGAAGTCCATCCGCGTCGTGACGGCGCCAAGCGGTACGCCATTGCCGATTCCCTTCGCCATGGTGACGAAATCGGGGATGACGCCGAAATTCTCGAAGCCCCAGTAGTGATCGCCGGTCCTGCCGAATCCAGTCTGCACCTCGTCGGCGATGCAGAGCCCGCCGTGCTCGCGCGTGATTCGGTACGCCTCGCGCAAATAGTTGGGCGCTCCGTGCGTCGCGCCGCCGACACCCTGAATCGGCTCGGCGATGAAAGCGGCAATCTTCCCCGGCGTCGAGTAGCGGATGATGCCAAGAATGTCTTCCGCGCTCTTTGTAGCGATCTCTTCGGGCGTACCGGAGAAGGAGCTCCGGTACGGATCCGGACACACAGCGTGGTGAATGGCCGTCGCTCCAGGCAGTGGGTATTTCCATGTGTTGTGCGACGTGAGTCCCATCGCTGTGGGCGATCCGCCGTGGTAGCCATTTCGCAGCGCGACGACGTCGGTGTTGCCGGTGTAGAGCCGAGCCATCGTTATCGCGAGGTCGTTCGCTTCGCTCCCGGAATTCACGAAGTAGGTGACGTCCAGCCCCTTGGGCATCTTGGAAGCGAGCTTCTTCGCCAGCAGCGGGAAGTTCGGGTGCAGGTAGATGGTGGTTGCGTGCTGGAGCGTCTCCGCCTGCTTGCTGATCGCCGCGACGATTTTCGGGTGGCAGTGACCGCAGGACACGGTCACGATGCCGGCGAACATGTCCAGATACCGGCGGCCGGTCTCGTCGAAGAGGTACTGCATGTACCCCTCGACGATGAGGAGCGGCTCCCCGTAGATGGTGAACACCGCCGGATTCGTGTACTTCCGTCTCATCGCGAGAACTTCCTGTCGCGACGGTCCGGTGTAGGGACGCGGCACGTGGTCACACGAAGGCATGCGGAGTTGGGAGCGGGCCGTTGGCGCTAAAGTATCCCTGACCGCGGTCATAGTTCTACCTTTGGACGTGACGGACGCGTGATGCGTTGACCGTTAATCCGTGGCCCGTTGATCCGTGACTGAAAACCCAAACGGACAAACGGAGAACGGAAAAACGGTAAACGCACGACGCACGCCCTTGCAGTTCCCCTCCGCCAGAAATGCCGAGTCAACTCACCGCCCCTCATGCGCGCACCGCGATTTCATCTGGCGACGGAGCCGCGTATCCCTCGACAGTCTCATAGCCGGAGTGGTAATCCGCGGTCGCCGGGCGCCGGATCTCCGACTGGAGCACGATCCGGTCGCGGCGGATGCCGCGGAAATCCTCGATCCGCTTCCAGCCATCTGCGGCGTGCTGCTCGAGAAAGCGATCGAGTCCCGCGAGCAGGCGCTTGATGACGTTGGGCCCGACCGCCTGGTCGAGCATCGCCGCCGTGCAGACCTGGACGGTGCCGCATCCAAGCAGGAAGTACGAGATCGCCTGCGAGAAATCCGAGACACCGCCTATTCCCGAGAAGCTCCTGTCAGGGAACGCCTTGGTGAGCTGGGCCATTTTTGCGAGCGACTGCGGCAGAATCGCGGGGCCGCCCAGCCCGCCGCTCGAAACGAATCCGTCGACGTTGATCTCGAACTCCAGCGTCTCCGGATCGATCGGAGGCAGCGAAGGAAAAGTGTTCGATGACACGATCGCATCCGCCCCGCCGCGGAAGCACGCCCCCGCTTCGACGACGATGTCAGCGGTGGCCGGAGTGAGCTTGCACCAAACGGGAACCTTGGCGACCTCTTTCACCGCCTCAGTGACTACCGAGCAGAGCCCCTGATCCTTGCCGATGTTCGAGCCCATATCGCGACGGTCCATATGCGGACACGAGAAGTTGAGCTCGAGCCCGTCCGCTCCCTCTCCCTGTGCAGTTTCGGCCAATTCCTGCCAGTGCCTCAGCTCCTTGTCGTTCCCCGAGCCGGCCATGATCGATGCGATAAGCACGCGGTTCGGGTATGCCTCCTTGATGCGGCGAATCCGCGGCGCCCACCAGTCGAGAGTCTTGTCGGAGATGAGCTCCCAGTTCCACGACGAGTGCAAGGCAGCGCCAGCCCGTTTTTTCATGGATACGTTCGCGTCCTCGGCAGAGGTGCGCATGAACTTCGCCTTCGCGCCGTAGACGTTGACCACCGGGTGCAGGCCGATCGTCTTCGTGACCACACCGCCCCAGCCGCTCTCGAACGCGCGCAGGATGTTGCTCTCCGATTCCGTCGGAGGCGCCGAGGAGAGCAGGAACGGGTTCTCGAACTTGATCCCGGTGAATGTTACCGATCGATCCACGGTCATACAGCCTCC
>CAYMKQ010000099.1:2794-4677 GCA_964391175.1 uncultured Gemmatimonadaceae bacterium
TCCTTGTTCCACTTCGTGGTCATCTTCTTCGATTGCGTCCAGAACTCGATCGATCCCCGGCCGGTGATGTCGCCAACGCCGAACTTCGAGTCGTTCCATCCCCCGAAGGAGAATGGCTCGCGCGGAACCGGGACGCCCACGTTCACTCCGACCATGCCCGCGCTCGCGTGCTCCATGACGTAACGCGCGGTCCCGCCGCTCTCCGTGAAAACGGATGCGGCGTTGCCGTACGGCGATGCGTTCTCGACCTTGAGCGCTTCATCGACGTCGCGGGCACGGATGATCACGAGAACCGGTCCGAAGACTTCGTCCTGCGCGATTCGCATGTCGGGCGTGACGTGGTCTATGATCGTCGGGCCGATGAAATATCCCTTCTCCTTCCCTCCCCCCTTCACCACGGCGCGTCTGCCATCCACCAGCACTTTCGCGCCGGCCGCTTCGGCTTCGGCGATGTAGGTCTCGATGCGCTGCCTGGCGGCGGCCGAGATCACCGGGCCGATATCGCGTCCTGGAACGATGGCGCGCGCGTGCTCGACCATCCGTTCGATGATGTGGTCGGTCGTCGACACCGCGACCATCACCGACGCGGCCATGCAGCGCTGGCCCGCGCATCCGGACATCGAGGCGACGACGTTGCTCGCCGTCATCTCCTTGTCGGCGTCGGGCATCACGATCAGGTGATTCTTCGCGCCACCGAGAGCGAGACAGCGCTTCAGCGTCGCGGTCGAGCGCCGGTAGACGACCTTCGCGATCTTGGTCGATCCGACGAAGCTGATCGCGGAGATTCCGGGGTGGTCGCAGATCGCCTCGACGGCTTCCTTCCCACCGTGAACGATCTGCAGAACGCCTTCGGGCAGCCCCGCTTCCTTGAGCAGCTCGGCGATTCTGCCAGCGCTGAGCGGAACGAGCTCCGACGGCTTGAGGATGAGGCAGTTTCCGAGCGTGATCGCGTTGGGAATCGACCAGTTCGGAACCATGTTCGGGAAGTTGAAGGGCGTGATCGCCGCGACGACCCCAAGCGGGAACCGCTCGATCCGGCACTCCACACCGCGGCTCACCTCGAGCACTTCTCCCGGCGTGATCTGCGGCAGCGAGCAGGCGAACTCGCACAGCTCGGCCGACTTCAGGATCTCAGCCCGGGCTTCGCTCGCGACCTTGCCGTTCTCCTCGGTTATCAGCGAGGCCAGCTCGTCGATGTTCTTCTCGAGCAGTGCCTTGTAGCGGTAGAAGATCTGGGCGCGCTCCTTGATCGGCGTCGCGGACCATCCGGGGAACGCCTTGGTGGCGCTGGCGACCGCCGCATCGATGTCATCGTGCGTCGAGAGTGGGACCCGCGAGATGACACTGCCGTCGCTCGGGTTGTGCACTTCGAGGAAGGGGCGCTCGCTGCCGACGAAAGAGCCGTCCAGATAGTTGCGGACTTCTGGGTATTTCATGCTTCCTCGATACTACACGTGACTGCCTAGAGGCATTTGACCACCGCTGGAGAGGCCCCCCGAACAAGGGTGTAGGTGCCGAGCCGTTCGCCGCTATCAGACAACGTAACTGTAAGCGTCATTGTTTTGCCATCCATCGAGCCGACGTACCGCGCCGGATGACGATCGGGAACCTCGTCTATGAAAACAGGACCGCCGTGACCTCGGGTATGAGTCCCCACCGCCGCGAAATCCCCTCGCGAATCGACAGACAGCGGCTCATCGATCGTTCCGCTGGCACAGTCGTACTCGAGCGTTGCTCCCCGATCGAGGACGGTGAGGCCGATGTGTTGACCACCCCACTCCCCGGGCGGAAGAGGCCCAGTCGAAATCCGGGAGCACGACCCCGCGGTCAGCAGCGCAATGAGACACGCCGGGA
Source organism: uncultured Gemmatimonadaceae bacterium (assembly GCA_964391175.1). Taxonomy (GTDB): domain Bacteria; phylum Gemmatimonadota; class Gemmatimonadetes; order Gemmatimonadales; family Gemmatimonadaceae; genus UBA4720. Next base: position 4,649 of record CAYMKQ010000099.1, read on the forward strand.
TCGCAAATCGTATCATTTCATGCAGCTCC
>CAYMKQ010000099.1:4777-6269 GCA_964391175.1 uncultured Gemmatimonadaceae bacterium
TCATGCAGCTCCGCTGACTGTCAGAGCTTCTGTGGATTATGCGAAGATGCCCTCGAGGACGGAACCTCGCAAGCGTCGGTCCCTGGGGGACTTAGGCCAACTCGAGCGTCGCCTGGCGGACGGGCTGCCGGGACGCGCTCGCCGCCGCCAATCCCAGCGCGATGAGGTAGATCGCGACACCAGTGACGTGCACCGCCTGAGCGAGAGCCACGTCCCGCGCAAGCCACCCCGCTTGCCCCAGCAGGTAGGTCCAGTCGTGCTCACCGCCACCGACCAGCGGAAGGTTCTGCGCGCGCGCGTCGCCGATGTAAACAGAGATGTTCCAGAGGTTCTGTGCGACCCACCAGAGAGCGAAGGCGGCGGCGTAGCGATCTCTCCGGCGCCAGAAATAGACGACGAATGTCGCGGGGATGATGAGCTGGAACAGGGTTCCGCCGAGCGCCGTGAATATCTCGCCAAATGGCGAGAAGACCAGGTGTCCCGACTCGTGTATCGCGAGGTCCACGCCGTCCAGGAGTCGCCCGGTGTCGGGGCTAAGAAGGCAGAACAATCCATAGATGGCGAGCAGCGCCACTGCGGCAAGCCGGAGATTCTTCGCGGTCACGTATCATAGACGCGCGAGCGGCCTTGCGAGTCATCGCCGCGCGAAGCATCATGCTGATGGCTGCGTATGCACTGTCGATGAACAATCCAACCACCAATGACTGAGCCTTCGACTTCGGTCGAACAGCCGCCCGCAACACTTCCAGCGGTAGATCGGGGCATGTCGATTCCGATCGCCGTTTTCATTACGGTGGTCTCGGCAATCGTAGTTGGGGCATCGAGCTACGCCGTGATCGCGGCAGGGCTGTCGGCGGCGATGACGAGAGTGTTCGCGGTAGCATCGCTGCTGGCACTGGTTGCGCTCGTGTACGGCTTGATCGAGCTCTCACTTGCCGTCATCGCGACATCCGCCGAGCGTCGCAGGAAAGCGCGGGAAGTGACGGAGCGGCGCCAGGGAGAGCGCGCGAGAAAGCCGAAGGGTTGAGCTCGCCTACCAGCGATAATGCGCGAACGCCTTGTTCGCTTCGGCCATCCTGTGCGTGTCTTCCTTTTTCTTCACGGCGTTGCCTTCGCCCTTGCTGGCGGCGATCACTTCGGCGGCCAGCTTCTCGGCCATCGACTTTTCGTTCCGGCCGCGTGAGAAAGTGATGAGCCAGCGCATGGCGAGCGCGGTGCGGCGGTCTGGGCGAACCTCCACTGGCACCTGATAAGTCGCGCCACCGACACGACGGCTCTTGACTTCGACAGCGGGCTTGAGGTTAGTAAGAGCCTGCTTGAAGATCGTGACGCCGGGCTGGCTGGTCTTGTTCTCGACGATGTCCATCGCGCCGTAGAAGATGCGCTCCGCCGTCGACTTCTTGCCCTGATACATAATGGCGTTGATGAACTTCGAGACAGTCTGGCTATCGTAGCGCGCGTCGGCAAGAATCGGACGCTTGATGGACTTTTT
>CAYMKQ010000100.1:0-4892 GCA_964391175.1 uncultured Gemmatimonadaceae bacterium
TGGCAGCGTAGGTTTACGCTGCCAGCTCCCTCGCTGCCCCGTCCTACGGACAGCGCGCAAGCGCAACCGGGCACTGCTCAGGATCCGGCGTAGGCGCGCTCCCATCTCCTCCTGGTCCACCATACGAGTACAGCGGGCGCTGTAGCACCGCGAGCTCGCGGCCCGGCACCGGAAGCTGCACGACCGTATTCGCCGGCAGCGTTTGCCAGCCTCGAGCGTCGAAGAATGCGACCACACCGTTATTGCCCAACCCCTCGATGCGCTTCTCGTAGCGAAGCGCATCCCACAGGCTTCCGCAGCGCCCATCCAGCTTGCGGGGGACGCACCCCGCCTGATCGGGCGGGCCGTCGATCGTAACGGGAGGCAGCTCGCCGCTGGTAACCCGTGACGCGTTAATGAGCGGCACTGCCTCCGCCGCGCGGCCGAGCCTGATCAGCGCCTCGGCTTTGAGCAGATTCATCTCGGTCACCGTCAGGGCGGGTTGAGGGCCGGTGAACCATGTGATGCCGGTGCCGTTCCGCTTGTAGTAGTAGTGCGAGTAGCGGTAGGTGCCGCGCGACGCCGCGCCGATGTTCGATGCGTTATATCCGACATACTTCCCGACCGAGGTGGGACCGGTTGTGCCCTGAATGCGGCGGTCCTGGGTGCGGATCTGGAACGCCACGCGATTCGCGACGGGTGTAGCCACCCAGTTCACGAATCCGTTAGTCGAGTCAGCCGGGCCGAGCACCCAGTAGCTCGGCCGCCCGAAATCGCTCGGTGGCCCGCTGCGCACTCGCGCTATCAGTCGCTTCCAATCATCCCACAGGATGTCTGTCTGCGCGACCGGCGCGAAATCGGTGACGATCCCTGCATCAACCCGCTTGATCACCTCGGCCCAGTCTACCGCGGCTCGCTCGGCGCGCGTACGGGGCGTGTAGGCCAGGGTGCGAGCGACGTATGAATTCGCGAGGCGAATCAGCTCATCACGCGTCATCGCCTGAAACAGCCAGGAGTCGACGGGCAGGGTGAAGTTAGGCCCACGCTGCGCAACGGCGATTGCCGAATCGAGCTGCGCGATGGCCGCGCTCGACACCTCGCTGTACGGGTGGAGCTGCGGTACAGTGATGGTATCGAGCTGCAGCTTCTCATCCACTACGAAGGCCGAATCGAAGTACAACGCCAGATGCGCGTGTGAGACTCCTTGCATGAACTTCCCTACGACTCGAGTGCGCGCGGTGCGGGTGGGATCCACTACCACGAGTCCCTTGTCAATGGCAATAAGCGCGTCATTCACCGAGGAGATGGTGCTATAGAGCCCGTACCAAGGAATCTCGGTCACCTCAGAGCGGGCATTCACCGGGCTGTTGTTCCACGCCGCCCGCGGCTCCGCGGAGAGCTCGAGCTGGCCGAAATCGGCGAAGCCCGAGGTGATCTCGTTTGCCATCGTGGAGAAAGCCCACGACGGATAATCGTCGTGGCCGGCGACTGGCCACCAGGTGCGGAACGAGCTCGAGACAAACGATTCGGCCGACACCGGCTGCTGGGTGGCCCGCGCTCTGTCCGGCTCATTGGGGTTGCTGACGGCGAGGTCCTGACACGCGCCGGCGACAACCAGGAGTCCCGAGCCGAGGAACAGCTTGCGTGCAATCATGGGAGTTTTCATGGGTTAGAACTCGATCTGGATGCTGCCGGTGAACGTGCGATATCGCGGATAGCCGAAACTGTCGAGCTTGATCGTCGTGGGGAAATCGGAGTCGCTCACCTCGGGATCGTAGCCCTTGTAATCGGTGAACGTGAGCAGATTGCGTCCGACGATACCGAGCGTGACACCGCGCGCACCAAATCGCGTGAGTGGGCCGAGTAGGCGCGAGCCCAATCGATAGCGCACCGACATCTCGCGCAGCTTTACGTAGCCGCCCGGCTCCACGAAGTAGTCGGTTGGATCGTTGGCTGCGTAGAGTGCGACGTAATAATCCACCGGCTTCTTGAGCTCCTGCGGCTTGCCGGCCTGGTCAACGTCCGCGCTGCGCCCCCACTGGTACATGCGCTGGTTGGTTTGGTTGTAGACGTTTCCCCCTCTTTGCGCATCGACCAGCGCGTAGAAGCTGAGGTCGTGCCAGGTGACGTTGTTGGAAACGCCGAAGTGGAAGTCTGGATTGCCATCGCCGATCTTTACCACTGAGGCGCTGCCGCTGGCATCACGCAGGGTAATCGGCATCCCCCACTTGTAAGGCGCGGTGCCGATCGTGGCCGACTTACCCCATAACTGGCTCGTCTCTCCCTGAGTTGGATCGTTGCCGGGTCCGACCCAGACGAGAAGTCCGTCGCTGTTCGGCTGAAATTCCGAGGCGCGCGCCTGCGCGCCGGCCGGCAGCTCGTCCGGCGAGCGGATGAAGCGGAAGCCGTACATCGCGCCCAGCGTTTCGCCGGCGCATCGGAAGCCGATTGTGTTTGTGGAGAAGCAGGAGCGATTGAATTCGGTAATCCTGTTGCGCGACCGGTCGGCGACCAGCCCCATGCGCCAGCTGATCGCGGGACGGCGGATAATCTGTGCCTCGATCGTGCCCTCGACCGTGTTCCCCTCGACTGTGCCCGCATTCTGCCACTGGGAGGTGTAGCCGTAAAAGCCGGCGAGCGGAATCTGCACGAGCTGGTCGACCACACGGTTGCGCGCGTACGAGAGCTGCAGCGAGTAGCGTTCGCGGAAGATCATATCGACGCCGAGCTCGGTCTCGGTCGCGTGCTCCGGCTTGAGGAATTTGTTGCCGAGCGTCGACTTTTGGAGCCCGCCGCCATCCAGAAACTCGAAGGTCTCGAACTGGTCGTCAAAGTCCGGCCGACCACCGGCCGTCCCTCGCGAGGCGCGGAGCTTGAGTTCCGTGATCGACGCGATCGGCCACCAAGGCTCCTCCGCCACCCGATAGGCACCACTCACACGGTTGTATACTTTCCACCGCTCCAATGGGCCGAACAGCGAGCTGCCGTCGCGCCGCACGAGCCCGTCGAGAATGTAGCGGCCATTGTAGTCGGCGGCGGCCGTAGCAGCGTAGCCAGTGGACCGAATCTCCTCAAGCGTGGAGCTGACGAACCGCTGCTGCGCGTTGCTGAGGCTCCGCACTCCGGGTGTGGAGAAGGTGTTGCCCTCAGCCGTCGTCACCTGGTTGCTCTCCCGCTGCATCAAGGCGCGAAGCGTGGAGCGCAGTGTAAGTCCGCCCACACGGCCGAGCAGGTTGGTGCTGAAGGCGGCATTGATGGCATCGGTCGTGCCCGTTGTCTGCGAGATCTCTCCCACCCCGCCGGTGCCGAACCCCTCTGTCTTGATTCCCTGATCGAGAAAGAAGTTGGTCCGCCGGTCTGAGCGGTCGTAGCTCACGTTGCCGTCCAGGCTTAGCCACTCGAACGGTGCGAAGCGCGCCCCGATGTTACCCTGCGTGCGCGAGCGCCGGCGCGCGTTCTCCTCGGTCGCCAGCACGTACAGTGGATTTTCCTCACGACCCGCGGGATCGCCCTGGAAGATGTAGGGAGTGCCGTCGGGGTCAGGAACGCGGAGGTCGATATCGGGCGCCTGATTGATCAGGTCGAAGAAAGTGTCGCCGTAAAGATTCTTCCGATTGGAGCGGTTGTGGTAGCCACTGAACGAGAGTTGGAGATTTTCCCGGAGCCGGTGATCGAGGTTCAGTCTGACGTTTGTTTGATCATATGCACCGCTGTTGAGCACGACCCCATCCTCACGTGTGTTGACGAGGGATAGCAGCCAGTTGGTGCGCCCGGCGTTCTGCGACACAGTGGCGGAATTCTTGTAGAACTGCCCGGGCTTGAAGAAGCGATCGACCTGGTCGTAAACCGGATCTCGGTAAGGCGTGTCCTGAAAGCGGGCGTAAATGGGTTTGTCCACGCGATCCGCACGCGGCACTACCTTGCCGAGAGTGTCCACATATTCTCCAGCCGCATTGGTCCGGTAGTAGTGGTTGCGCGCCCAATCGATCTTGCCGGCGAGCGCGTTGGACCCAACCTCCGAGCGCACGGTGATGGCGGTGGTCCCGTCGGCGAGGTTGCTGGCGCGCCGCGTGCGGATCTGGATTACGCCGGACGCAGCGCGGGAGCCGTAGAGCGAGGCGGCGGCCGCCCCCTTCACCACCTCGACACTCTCGATGTCGAGGGACTCGAGATCGGCTGTCGAGGCGTCGAATGACTGACTCAGGATCACGCCATCCACTACGATGAGGGGAGAAGTCGACTTGCTGATGCTCGTCGGCGAGCGGAGGAGGATGTTGGTGCCGCTTCCCGGCTGCCCGCTCGGCATCACCGTGACGCCCGCGATTTTCCCCTGAATGGTCTCCACCGCGTTCGTCGCGGGAACGGGAGCATTCTCCGCATCCACGCGTCCGACCGTGAAGGGTACGCGTGTGCCACTTGTCGGATCCACAAGACCTGTCGTGACCACCGCTTCGAGCGTGAGCGCGATCGGCACGAGTCGGATCTCGACTTCCGCGCTGCCGCCCTCGGTGACGCTCACGTTGGAGATGCGCCGTGCCCGATAGCCAACGCGTCGTGTCTCGAGCGTGTACGTGCCTGGGGCGACGCCAGCGATGGTGAAGCGGCCGGCGTCGTTCGTTGTGGCACCGAGACGCGTGCCGGAGATCGCGATCTGTACTCCGCCGAGCGGGCGGCCGGACGCAGAGTCGAGCACAACTCCGGTGATGCGCCCAGGAGCGCCCGAGATGACGCCCTGCGCGTGCGCGGAAGAGTAGCAGAAAGGGGCCACTGCGAGGAGCAGGACGACGAGAGCGCGGAACACGCGGGGCATCGAACCTCCGTGAGGGCGGCAGAGGAAGCCGCCAATGTGAAAGGGACTTTGCCAAAGTGAAAGCGGTAAAGGCGGAACGCAAGTGGGCAACCTGGCACCTCAT
>CAYMKQ010000100.1:4992-6262 GCA_964391175.1 uncultured Gemmatimonadaceae bacterium
CGCTGCTTCGCGCGCCGCTGGCGCAGTCCTGACAGGGCGATATCTTTGCCTCAGGACCTGGCTTTGCCGGACCAGCGTTTCCACCATCGTGCCATCTGTACCAGGATCAAGAGACCATGCACACATTCTTTCGCCACAGCCTCTTTTGCGCCGCACAGGCCGTCTGCCTCGTCGCCGTCGACACCGCTCGTGCGGCAGCGCAGGATACGCCGCGCGTCCCCGTCCCTCGAGCCGCACCCGGCCGCACCGTCAGCATGGACTCCGCCCGCGCCGCGCTCCTCTACGTGAGCAACCGGCCGGCCGACCTTCCGAAGGGTGATTACGCGCGACAGCTCGCGCAGAAGCACGTCACCGATAGCGTTTACGCCGCCCGCAGCGCCGGCGTCATGGAGTTCCGCAAAGTCACCTATCGGAGTCGCGTTGACGGTATGACGATCCCCGCTTACCTGTTCGCGCCCCTTAGCAAGCGTGGGCCGGCAGGCCATGCGGCAATGGTCTGGGTGCACGGCGGAGTTCACGGTGATTGGGGAACGACGCTGTTTCCCTTCGTGCGCGAGGCGGTGCAGCGCGGCTACGTCGTCATCACTCCCGACTACCGTGGCAGCACCGGTCACGGCGCTGCGCATTACGAGGCCATCGATTACGGCGGGAAGGAGGTCGATGACGTTATCTCCGCCGTCGACTACCTCAAGACTCTGGCCTATGTCGACATGGAGCGGCTCGGGATCATGGGATGGAGTCACGGCGGTTTCATCACGGCGCACACGCTTTTTCGGGGGGAGGACCAGCCCTTCAAGGCGGGGGCCGCGATCGTTCCGGTGACAAATCTCGTCTTTCGTCTCTCCTACAAGGGGCCCGGCTACCAGCGTGGCTTCGCGGCAGAGGAGGGAATCCTCGGCCTCCCATTCGAGAAGCGGGAGGAGTACATCCGGCGCTCGCCCGTCTTCCACGCCGCGAATCTCAAGGTGCCGATGCTGGTTCACGTCGCGACGAATGACGAGGACGTGAATTACGTGGAAGACCAGCAGATGGTGTACACCCTGCGTGCCCTCAAGCCCGATCTCGCCGAAACCAAGATCTACGTGAATCCGGCACCCTGGGGCAGATCGGTTGGACACGCGTTCAGCCGGCGAGTGGATCCGGTGACGCTCGAGCGAGTGGATTCGCCGGCCCAGATCGACTCGTGGAACCGCACGTGGACCTTCTTCGAATGGACGCTGCGGCCTTACGAGGATCGTTCTAAGCCGCTTCCTCCAGTGCGGACTGGCCC
>CAYMKQ010000101.1:0-6067 GCA_964391175.1 uncultured Gemmatimonadaceae bacterium
AATACCCGAGACGAGACTCGAACTCGTAAGGCCATAGGCCGGGGGATTTTGAGTCCCCTGCGTCTACCGATTCCGCCACCCGGGCACAGCCGGAATTTAGCGCCTTCGCGGTCTCAGGCGCGGGTTCTGACGCGCGAGCTGCTCCGCCCGCGCCCGGAACTGGGCCTGTAGCGCGATGTAGCGCGCGCGCTGGAGCGGAGTGAGAAATCTCGCGAGCTCCTTCTGCTCGGTCTCGATCAACGCGACGCGCTGCTTCTGGATGCGCAGCGCAGTATCGAGCAGGTCGCTAACGTGCTGCTGGTTGGCGGACTTGTCGGCCATCATCTCCCGGCGGAGCTCGCGTCTGGTCTCGCGCTCCTGGATGGCCAGCTGACTCAACTGCGGAGCAAAGCGCTGGTTGATCTGCTGGAGCTGCTCCATCTGAGCGTCGGAAAGACCCAGCCGTTCACGCGTCACCTGCGCGGTTCGCTCGCGAAGCTGCTGCTCGAGTGCCGCGCGGTCACGCCCGGCCGGGTTCGGCGGCTGTTGGGCGGGGACCGCGACCGGCGAGATCACAAGCGCGAAGGCCAGGAGTCCAAGTGCTCGTCTCATCGTGTCAATCCTGGTTGAAACCGTCCGTGGTGTCCACAGCGAGCACCGGCTCGGGGTCCGTGGCGGGAAGCGCGTCAAAGCCATTCATCTCGCTCATGAGCTGGACGAGACTGCCATCGCTTAGCTCTTCGACTCCCGAAGCAAGCGCAAGCGCAGGCGTGCGCGATCCGGCGTTCGCGATCTCCGGAGCGGGAATCACAATGGCCGGCTGCGAAGTGATCGTCGCAGCGGTCGTCGGCTCGCGCGAATCACTTCGCACCAGCAGCATAGAGCCTCCGACAACTGCCACGAGAACGAGACTCGCCGCGGCGAGCCACGAAGCGATTCTCGGCCGCTCGAGGGGATGCTCCACGGGATGCTCGACGGGACGCTCGAGCGGGGGTGTGATGATCTGGTAAGGAGGAATCCGGCGGATGATCTTGTCGATGTCGATCGATGGCGTGAACACCGTCGATCGCTTCACCTTGCGCAGTACCTCCAGATCCTCTTCACATTCCTCGCACCGCGCGACGTGCGCCTCGACCCGCGATGTTTCCGCGGGAGTCAGCGTGTCGTGCAGCATCTCCGGCAGCATCGCCTGGATCTCGCTCTCAATGCACTCATTCATCTTTCAGAAACTCCTTTACCGTACGTAGCGCGTTGTGATAGTGAACCCGCGCTGCTCCTTCCGTGCTGTCCACTACCGCGGCGATCTCCCTGTAGGACAGTCCCTGCTGGACCCTCAGCGTGAACACCTCTCGCTGAGTCGGAGAGAGCGCCTCCAGCGACAACCTGACTCTCTCCTGCGCCTCTTCCGCAATCAGCGAATCGAGCGCGCCGTATTCGCTTACGTGATCGGACTCTTCCACCGGAACTGTCTCGCGACTCCTCCGTTCCGCTCGTCTCCGATCGAGCATCAACCGTCGCTCGATCGTGAAGAGCCACGTTCTGAGCGAGCTCTCTCCGCGAAACGAATCGAGCGACGCGAACGCCCGCACAAACGTGTCCTGTACCAGCTCCTCGATACCATCTCGCTCACCCGAGCTGACGGCAAACCGCGCCAGCGCCTCGGAGTGCCTACCCACCAGCTTCGTCGCCGCGCGCGTGTCGCCCGCCTTCCAGCGATCGATCAGCTCCACATCCGTCTCTTCTGGCCTGCCTTCCGGTCGTAGAGTCATGGAGCCTCAACCGGTAGACGCCGCTGGAGCCACGCCGTTAAGGCCGATTGACCGCTGTGACATGGTCTCATAGCTTCGCGCTCATAGAGCAATGCTACCACTATCGAGGAAGGCCTGACTCCACGCCGCCCAGTCCCAGCGACGATCTCTCACCGCGGGGCTCACGACTCCCTGCCCGAGAATTCCATTCCGGCCTTTCTCCGCGCGATCGAGCTCGGAGCTGACGGAATCGAGCTCGACGTTCACGCAACCAGCGATGGGATGGTTGTAGTTCATCACGATCCAGTTCTCCACGCGGGAGACATGCCGCGGCGTTCCGGCGCCAGAATCGCGGATCTCTCCGCGAGCGAAGTGAAGCGACGCCCGCTGGCGCCCGGCATTCCAATCCCTACTCTCGCCGAGGTGCTCGAGGCGGTAGCCGCGCGCGCCGCGATCTACGTCGAGATCAAGGCGCCGAACATCGAGCCCCTGGTCGTGCGATGCATTCGCGGGTCGGACGCGGATTGCGCGGTACACTCCTTCGACCACCGTATCGCGAGGACGGTGAAGAGCATCTTTCCAGCGATTCGCTGCGGTGTGCTACAGGTCGCGCGCCATATTGATCCCGTTGCGTCACTCGTCGCGACCGGAGCGGAGGACCTGTGGCAACATGTGGATTACATCGACGCGGATCTCGTCAGAGACGCCCACGCGCTGGGCGCGAGAGTGATCGCCTGGACGGCGAACGATCCCGCACAGTGGGATCATCTGCGATCCATCGGTGTGGACGCCATTTGTACCGACCGCATTGGAGAGCTCACGGCGCCTACGCGGTAACCGCGCTAGTTTACTTCCTCCACCAGTCAATTTCCGGAGGAATATCCTTCTCATGCGTGCTTTTCTTTTTTTCGCGATCGCGGGAGGCGCAGCCTGTGCGCCGATGTCGCGGTCGGGCACACCGTCGCCGGCAGACTCGAGTGGTGCCGTTGGCCGCGGGGGGAGCTCGATTCCCAACGCGGATCCGTTCCCCAGTACGTACGCCCCATTCCCGTCGCACACGACGGTGATTCGCAACGTGAACATTTTCACCGCCGCCGGGCCGTTGATCCGGAACGGAGCGATTCTGCTCCAGAACGGGAAGGTCGCCGCCGTCGGACAGAGTGTTAATACACCCGCTGACGCGCTCGTGATCGACGGCGCCGGCAAATACGTGACCCCGGGAATCATCGACGATCACTCGCATCTGGGCGTCTATGCCTCACCGGGAGGCAACGCGCTGAGCGATGGGAACGAAGCGACGAATCCGAGCACTCCCCACGTCTGGGCGGAACATTCCGTCTGGCCGCAGGATCCGCAGTTCCCCCGCAATCTCGCCGGCGGCGTGACCACGATTCAGGTGCTCCCCGGCTCGGCGAATCTGATCGGCGGGCGCAGCGTCGTACTCAAGGTCGTTCCTTCCCGCACCGTGCAGGGAATGAAATTCCCCGGTGCCAGGTACGGCCTGAAGATGGCATGTGGTGAAAACCCCAAGAGAGTTTATCAGAGCCGCGGACCTTCGACGCGGATGGGCAACGTCGCCGGCTATCGCTCGGCGTGGATTGCCGCGGAAGGCTACCGCCGCAAATGGGACAAATGGAACGCCGATCACAAGGGCGATCCGCCCGCTCGTGACCTCGGCAACGAGACTCTGGCTGAAGTGCTGCGCGGCAACATCCTCGTGCACAACCACTGTTATCGCGCCGACGAGATGGCGCAGATGATCGACATCGCCAGGGAGTTCGGGTACAAAATCCGCTCCTTCCACCATGGAGTCGAAGCGTACAAGCTCGCCGATCTGCTCGCGCGCGAAGGAATCGCCGCGTCGATCTGGGCCGACTGGGGAAGTTTCAAGATGGAGGCGCTGGACGCGGTCAAGGCCAACCTGGCGCTGGTAGATCGCGCCGGTGCGCGGGCCATCGTCCATTCCGACGATGCGTCAGGATCACAGCGTCTGACTCAGGAAGCGGCGAAAGCGATCGCCGCCGGAATCGCTATCGGCCTCCCGGTGACCGAGGAGCAGGCGATCAAGTGGGTGACCATGAATCCCGCCTGGGCGCTCGGTCTCGATGACCGGATCGGATCGCTGGAGCCCGGCAAGGCCGCGGATGTCGTGCTCTGGTCGGCGAATCCGTTCAGCGTCTACGCGCGTCCGGAAAAGGTCTGGGTCGATGGCGCAATGCTGTATGACCGCTCCGATCCGTCACAGCAGTGGCGCACGGATTTCGAGCTCGGTTTCGTACCGTTCAACCGGGATTAAGCGATGAAATCATATCTGACCAAACCAGTCGCGCGCCTTTTCACCTGTTGCGCGATCGTGCTCACTGCCGCATTACCGCTGGGCGCCCAAACAATCGCCATCACCGGCGGGAAGGTCTATCCCGTCAGCGGACCCCCGATCGAAGGCGGCACCGTGATCATCACGGCCGGGAAGATCACCGCCGTCGGCAGCAACGTCCCTATTCCGGCCGATGCGCAGCGTATAGATGCCACGGGCAAGTGGGTGACTCCAGGCTTCATCAACTCGTCCACACAGCTCGGAGTGATCGAAGTCGGTCAGGTCGGCAACACGCGCGACATGAGTGCGCGCGGCAAGGACAACATAGCCGCGGCGTTCACGGTGTGGGATGGACTGAATCCGAACTCGGTCATGCTGGCCCCCGCCCGGAACGAGGGAATCACGACGATCGCCGTTCTTCCCGCTGGGGGACTGGTGTCGGGACAGGCCGCGCTGCTGAACGTCGTCCCCGGCACGACGACGGACATGATCATCAAGGCCCCCGTCGCCATGGTAGCCGAAATCGGTGACGCCGGGTCGGCGGGAGTCAGCTCGCGAGGGGAGCTCATCGTCAAGCTCCGCGAGCTGCTGGAAGACACGAAGTTTTTTCAGACCCGGAGGACCGCCTTCGAGCGTGCGGAGACGCGCGACTTCGCGGCGAGCAGACTTGATCTGGAAGCGATGATTCCGGTGGTCGAGGGAAGATTGCCGCTCTTGATCACGGTGGATCGCGCTTCGGATATCGACGCCGCGATGCGCTTGGCGCGGGAATTCAATCTCAAGATCATGATCGGCGGGGGCGCAGAGGCCTGGATGATGGCGGACAGGATTGCCGCCGCGCGCATTCCGGTTCTTACTGGCGCCATGAACAACATCCCGGCCGGTTTCGCCGCGCTGGGACAGCGCCAGGAGAATGCGGCGCTCCTCAGGAGAGCGGGCGTGGCCGTCACACTCATCGGTAACGCGGGAGGCGGTGACGAAGAGGCGTTCAACGTGCGCAACCTCAAGCAGGAAGCGGGAAATGCGGTTGCGTACGGAATGAGCTGGGACGACGCGCTCCGCGCGGTCACGCTCGCGCCGGCGGAGCTCTTCGGCGTCTCGGATCGCATCGGGTCGCTCCAGACCGGTCGTGATGGCAATGTCGTCGTATGGAGCGGTGATCCCTTCGAGTTCTCTACACGCGTCGAGCGCGTGTTCATACGCGGGCGAGAGTACCCCGAGAAGACGAGGCAGGATCTGTTGATGGAGAGGTACAGGTCACTCCCGAATACCCACAATAATCCGCAGGAACGATAGGCTTCAGGTAGGACGAGAAGAGTTTACGGAGCCGGTTCGGACCTGATACGGGAAGAGCCGCGACATCTGATCGCGGCTCTTCCTATTCGGCGGATGCGGGCGGCGGCTGATTTATCTGCCGCCAGAAGCACGGTATGCAGCAGGGCTGAGCGGTCGATGCCCAACTGCCTGCGCTACACTCGACTTCCCGGTCGGCAATCCATTCCTGACATAAACGTGGTAGATCAGTCCATCCGTCGTCGAGACGAGGTCCGCGACCTCCTTGGCTTTGTCTGGCGGGAGGTCGAGTACCTGAACGCGGCCGCCCGCAATCTCGACCGTGTGATCGTGCCAGTACTTGTTCCAGTCTGAGCGCGACACGCGTGGACGAGTAAGCGATTTCGCCATGATGTACTCGACTTGCACCAGCATCGCATTCGGGTCTGTCGACTCATAGATCAGACACACGATCTGCGGGTCGCTCGCAAGAACCTTGCAGTAATGGTGGTAGGGTCCCATCGCTCGACCGTCAACCATATGGGGTGCGAGCACGTGGATGTTGTAACCCTCCGCTGGGGATGTCCCCGCCGGTGCCTGCGCGTCGATGGACCCCGCGATCAACATCGTTGCCGCTGCCGTCAAAAATCCTCGATTGGGATGCATGTCATACCTCCTGGTGATAGGCCGCCGAATGATGCGCCGCACTACGGGGTTCACGATAGGGGTGACACGAAGCGAGGTCAACAGGAGC
>CAYMKQ010000102.1:0-1639 GCA_964391175.1 uncultured Gemmatimonadaceae bacterium
ACACGCTTCAACGCCCGCAGGATTATCACATCATCCTCGTCCTGCGCGCGGCCGGTAGCTTCCTTCGAACGTATGATGTCGTCGAGCGACGCCGCAAGGAAGTGAACGCCAAACGCCTCGAACCGCTCTGCCCCACGAGCCAGGTCCTCGTATCCTTTCGTACCCGCCGGCACGAAAGCGATGTCCAGCCGCCCCGCACCGGTGACCAGATTCCAGGTTTTTGCGCGGCCGAGCGCGGCCGCCGAGCGGTCGAATGCGAGCCCCTCGGGAACGGATTCCGTATAGACCTTTGCGTCGAGGTCTTTCAAGGCGGCCGCCAGACGGTCCAGGTTCGGTCTGTCGCTGGCGGGCGTGATATCGGCGTCGGCGGTCAGCCGCGGGAAGCCATACAGCCGCGCGGCGAGGGCTCCAATCAGCACGAACCGTACGCGGTGGCGGCTCAGCGCCCGGATCAGGCGCTCGGGGTCGAAAGGCGCGATCTCAGACACGGCGCGCGGCCGCGATGAAGCGGTTCACGTTGCCTACCTCGCTGAGTCTCTCTTCGGGCGTGAGCCGGAGAATGCGCCGAACGTCGTCGAGAAGCGCTGGATCCACGTCAATCCTCTTCAGACCGGCCGCGAGACGGAACCCGGCGGCTTTCAGCAGCCGGTTGAGGGTCACCCACGACGGGCTGGTCTCGGCCAGCTCAATTCGTGCGACGACCGACTGGGCCGTCCGCGCCTTGCGAGCCAGCTCACGCTGCGACATTCCCGAGCGGGCCCGGGCATCGGAGAGGAGGTTAGCGGCCGACAGGGCACGTGCCATGGATATATGATAGCTAATCGGCTATCAAAGTGCAACGGCCACTCCCTCGCTGATGGATTGCACAACACGCATCATTATAGGAATGCGACACTTAATTCGTGAGCCCGTCAACGCGCTGACGCACTCCGTCGGCGCAGTGCTGTCGGTGATTGGCCTCCTGGTATTGCTCGCGGTAGCGATCGGGCACGACAGCGCCCGACAAGTCGTAGCCTTTTCCATTTTCGGGGGCAGCCTCGTCGCGATGTACAGCGCGAGCGCGTTCTATCACTCCTTCAGGCTCTCCGAACGAGGCATCGCGCACCTGCGGCGCATTGACCACGTGATGATATACGTCCTCATCGCCGGCACCTACACGCCAGTCTGCCTGCTGCTGCTTCGGGGGCGACTGGGCCTCGGACTTCTCATCGCGGTGTGGGCGCTCGCCGCCATCGGCACGGTGCAGAAGATCGCGTGGATGCACGCGCCAACCTGGCTGTCGACGGGGTTATACCTCGGGATGGGATGGATTGGGGTGCTCATGGTTCGACCGCTGCTCGCGGCAGCACCGCCCGGATTCTTTCTCTGGCTCCTGGCCGGAGGATTGTTCTACAGCCTCGGCGCCGTGCTATTCGCAATGGAGTGGCCTAGAGCGACGACGGGTGCGCAACCGCGAATCTTTGGATCTCACGAGATCTGGCATCTCTTCGTCATGGCCGGGAGCTTCTCTCACTACTGGGCGATCCTCGCCTATGCGTCAAAAGCCGGCTAGCCGACGCCTTCCGCCGAATCACTCCGCGTAGGGTCGATCTTCACATCGCCTGCGCGATGGCCTTGAACCGGGGTGTTTCGCGTATCG
>CAYMKQ010000102.1:1739-4184 GCA_964391175.1 uncultured Gemmatimonadaceae bacterium
CGAAACCGCGATGCCGCGGGCGACATGAGCCTCGGCGAGATCCGGCTCCAGCTCCAGCGCCTTGCTGCTGGCGATCTCCGCCTGCCGCAGGTTGAACTCGCGCGCGTCCCAGTACGTGTAGAGTATCGAGCAGGAGTCGGCCACTCCCGCGTGCGCAAGCGCATATTCCGGATCGATCTCGATCGCGCGATTGAACATCTGCCGGGCGTATTCTACGCTCTTGCGCCTCCATTGATGGATGTACTGCCGGCCGCGGAGATAATAGTCGTACGCCTGGACATTGACCGTTCGCGCCTTTTCGATCGCCTTCTTCTCGCCTTCGGTGAGGATCACACGCAGGGCCTTGACGATCGCCTGTGCGATGTCGTCCTGAATCGCAAACACATCCTCCAGCTCGCGGTCGTACCTTTCCGACCAGAGGTGGTATCCGTCGGCGACGTTCACGAGCTGCGCCGTAATACGCAGCTTGTTCCCCATCTTCCGGACACTTCCCTCGAGGACGGTCGAGACCTTGAGCTTTCGGCCGATGTCTCCGATGTCCTCGTTTTTTCCCTTGAACGCGAACGACGAAGTGCGGGACGCCACGCGCAGTGACTGAATCTTCGTCAGCGCGTTGATGATCTCCTCGGCCATCCCGTCCGTGAAGTACTCGTTGTCAGGGTCCGCGCTCATGTTGGCGAAGGGCAGCACCGCGACGGACTTGGCCGCCGACACCGCCTGCTGCGGCATCGTCTGCGTATCGGTGGGGGTCTCGAGGCCGCTCGAGCCCAGCGCCCTGGCGAAAATGGCGGAGGTGGTGTAGCGGTCGGTGACGGCGGTGGACATCGCCTTCGTCAGTGCGCGCTCCACGCTCTCCGGCACGCTCCTGCGCACCTGTCGTATGGGCTTGGGCGTCTCGGTGAAGCGCTTTGAAAGAACCGCACGGGCGGTCGGTCCGCTGAATGGCCGCTCCCCAGCGAGCATCTCGTAGAGAACGCAGGCGAGGCTGTACTGGTCGCTCCTACCGTCCAGCTCCGTCTCGCCGGCAGCCTGCTCGGGGCTCACGTAGGCGGGAGTCCCCACCATCATCCCCGTCTGCGTAAGTGTGTGGAGATCGGAACCGGCCGCGCTCAGCGCCTTGGCGATGCCGAAGTCCATCACCATCGGCTCGCCCTCGTACAGCATCACGTTCTCGGGCTTGATGTCGCGGTGCAGAACGTTCTGCCGGTGGGCGTAGTCGAGCGCCGACGCGATTGCGCGGGCGTGGTGCAGCGCCTCGTCGATGGGGAGCTGCTGCTCGCGATCGAGTCTCTCGCGAAGGGACTCGCCCTCGACATACGGCATTACATAGTAGAGGAGTCCCTCCACTTCACCCGAATCGAAGAGCGGCAGAATGTGGGGATGATTGAGCCGCGCGGCGACTTTGATCTCACGAAGGAACCGGTCCGGCCCGAGTGACGCCGCCAGATCGGGATGCAGCACCTTGAGCGCGACCACGCGGTCGTGCTTGGAGTCCTGGGCGAGATAGACCGTGGCCATCCCGCCACGCCCGAGCTCGCGATCGATCGTGTAGGTCGGACCGAGTAGCTCGCGAATGCGCTGGGCTGGAAAGGTCATGGGTGAGGACGAATGTAGGAAGGGCGGGGAGATCCGTCAAAAGTCACATAGCGGGTCGGCCGGCCGCATGTGGCCGCCTGGTCCCCATTGATCGCTCGAAGACGGCAGGCCTAATTTAGGTGAACATGACTACCCAGGTCATCTTCCTCTTCGGCCGCCCGGGCGTCGGCAAGCTCACCGTCGGCGAATACCTTACTGCCGAAACGGGGTACAGCCTGCTGCACAACCACGCGGTAGTGGACCTCACGACCTCGCTGTTCCCCTTCGGCACGCCGGCGTTCGTCGCGCTGCGGGAGAGGCTCTGGCATCTCGCGATCGACGGGGTCCTCAAGGCGCGATCCGGGGGAGTCATCATGACGTTCGCGCCCGAAGCTACGGTCACTGACGATTTCATCCCGTCGCTTCAGAAACGCGTCAACGCCGGTGGCGGATCGCTTCACTTCATCGAGCTCCGCTGCTCTAACGCGGAGCTCGAGAAGCGCATCGCCTCCGAGCCGCGCGAGCGGTTCGGCAAGCTCCGCGATGTCTATAAGTATCGCAAGCTCGACGCGGCGGGCACCTTCGACCGCCCGCAGATGCCACCGCCGGAGCTCGTGATCGATACCACCGAGCAAAGCCCCCTCGAGTCCGCCCGAGCGATCGCCAAACATTTGCATCAATTCCCGCCACGATAATTCCATGTAACAGAAGGTCGCCAGGAATGACCTGGAGCGTTACGTTGGTGCCACTGTCAAAGAGACTGATGCCAGTCTCTTCGAGATCAGCGACCTTACTCATTGCTGGGGATTCCTCTATGAAGTGGCGCGTTCTCTCGTCCCTGCTGGGACCATCTGCTCTCGCCCTCGCAGT
>CAYMKQ010000102.1:4284-6012 GCA_964391175.1 uncultured Gemmatimonadaceae bacterium
CCCGACTCCACGCCCAGGCCCAGGCCACCACCGGCATCCTCCGCGGCACCACCGCCGACCCGAGCGGCCGTCCGGTCTCGGCCACCGTCACCATCCGAAATACCGAGACCAATTTCACCCGCTCCGTCAGATCGACCGAGGCCGGCGTCTTCGTCGCCACGCTTCTGCCAGTCGGTAATTATCAAGTGACAGCACGAGCCGTCGGCTATAACCCGGCGCTCAAATCCAACCTCCAGGTCAACCTCGGACAGACGCTCGAGGTTCCGCTCGTCCTCGCACGCGCGGCGACCACGCTCGCCGGCGTCACCGTTCTGGCGCAGAGCCCAACGATCGATCAAACCAAGACTGCCGCGGCGACGCAGCTGCCGGCGGCAGTCGTCACCGGTCTTCCCAACAACGGGCGCAACTATCTCAACCTCACCACCCTCACGCCCAACGTCGCCATCACTCAGGGGCCCGACGGTGACGTCATCAGTGTCGGCGGACAGCGCGGCATCCACAACAACGTCTCCGTCGATGGCGCCGACTTCAACAATCCCTTCTTCGGCGAGCAGCGCGGCGGACAGCGGCCAGCCTTCACCTTCAACCTCGACGCCGTGCGCGAGATGGTTGTCGTCTCGCAGGGCGCCAACCCCGAGTTCGGGCGCTCGAGCGGCGGGTTCGTCAACGTCATCACCAAGAGCGGCACCAACGACATGCACGGATCGCTGCATTACTTCGGCAAGGACGGCGGGCTCTCATCCGACGCGACGCACGCGAACCTGAGACTCGAGCCCGACTTCCGCCAGCACCAGTTCGGCCTCACCCTCGGCGGGCCGATCGTAAAGGACAAGTTCTTCTACTTCCTCGCCTACGATCAGCAGGCGTACAACGAGACCAAGCAGAAGACCCGCCCCGCGAGCGCGGAGCTCACCGCGCTTACAAATTATCTCGCCACCGCCTTCGGCGGAGCACTGGCGCAGGACTTCGGCCTGATCGAGCGCACCAACGACGCGCAGGTCGGGTTCATAAAGTTCGACTGGCTCATCAACCCGGTCCACAACGCGTCGCTCAAGTACAACTACACGAATTCGCGTCAGGAGAACGGCACCTTCGACGTCGACACCTGGGGGCGCAGCGCCAACGCCATTGAGCGGGATTATTCGCACGCCGTGAACGGCAGCCTCGTGTCGCACCTCACCAACACGATCGACAACGAGTTCCGCTTCCAGCTCGCGCGCGAGGACAGGCCGCGAGCTTACTCGGGGCCGCAGATTCCCGGGCAGACCCGGCCGTTCCCCGACACGGGGATGGATTTCGCCTCGGGCTTCCGCTTCGGAATGCCCTTCTTCATCCCGGTGAAATCCTACGACACCCGCATTCAGGCGCTCGACAACATCTCCTGGATCCGCGGCAATCACCTCTTCAAGACCGGCTTCGAGTGGAACAGCACGGCCGAGCACCAGACATTCGTCGGCTTTGCGAACGGAAGGTTCATCTTCAACTCGGTGAACGGGTTCATGAACTACGTCGCCAACGGCAACGGATACGTCGAATGCAGTAACGCACTCGGCGTCGTCGTCGTCACCAGCAACAACGGTACGTGTCCGCCGGCAACGACGATCTCGGGTCCCGTACTCTTCTACCTGCAGCAGGCCGGCGTCGGCGGACTTTCGGTGGAAGAGGCGGGAACGCAGGTGATTCCGCAGCACGACCTCGCCGTGTTCATTCAGGACACCTGGAAAGCAA
>CAYMKQ010000103.1:0-5860 GCA_964391175.1 uncultured Gemmatimonadaceae bacterium
CGAAAGCTAGCGGAGCGCTACGCATCGCACTCATGCGTGGTCGCGGCCGGAATCATTGCGACGCATTCCCGATGGCCCTCGAGGGCGCCCTCAGGTTCCCGCGACGAGCTCGGCATAAGTCGCCGGGTCGGCGTTGCCTCCGCTGATCACGCAGCAGACACGTTTTCCCTTGAACCTCGGCAAGTCAGCCAGCACTGCTCCGATGGCCAGCGCACCGGTCGGCTCGGCCTTGAGATTGGCGAGCAGGAACAGCAGCCGGACGCCTTCCTTGATCTGCTCTTCGGAGACTTCGATCACTCCCGCGAGCCCGTCGCTCAGTATTTCCCAGTTCCTGTCTCCGAGGCGAAGCATGCGGGCGCCATCGGCGATTGTCGCCGACTCCTCGGAATGCGACACAATGTGCCCCGCCCGGAAGGACTCCGCCGCATCGTTCGCCAGCGTCGGCTCGGCCGCAAGGACCTGGATGTTCCTTCCGCTGCGCTTGACGGCGGCGACAAGCCCCGAGGTGAGGCCGCCCCCGCCGATCGGCGCGATGATGAAATCGAGGTCGAGTCCCAGCGCGAACAGCTCCTCCGCGAGCCCCGCGTTTCCCTCTATCACCAGGGGGTCGTCGTAGGGGCTCGCGACATACGCATCGGGAAATTCTCGAGCCAGCTCCGCGAGCCGCTCGAGTCTTCCCTTCACCTTCACGTCCACGAGGTCGACCTCCGCGCCATACTCACGCACCGCATCCACCTTGATTCCCGGAGCGGTGGCGGGCATGACTACGGTGCACCGCTTCCCGAACAGCGAGCATGCATACGCGATTGCCTGCCCGAAATTGCCGGACGAAGCGGTGATGATGTGGGCCTGCTGAACATGGGAAGCGACGTTGTAGGCTGCGCGGAACTTGAAGCTGCCCGTGTACTGAAGAGTCTCACTCGCGAGTACCAGCTCGACACCCAGCTTCCGCGACAGGCGCGGCGCGTCGACGATCGTGGTGGGACGTGGGGGCGTCAACTGCGTCGCTTCGGCTGAAAGAAACGCAGAGCCAGCGCGATGAGGAGAAACGCCATCCCCGCCCACCGCAGCGCGCTGTCGTCGTTCCGGATTCCCCAGCCGAGCAGAATCGCGGCGATGAGAGCGAGAGCGAGCTTGGCGGACGTAAAGAGACCCATCACTCCTTCTTGCGATTGATGAAGCGCTTCAGTCCTTCGCGGTACTCGGACGTCGAGCGCGCATCGGCGTTGGCGACGATTCCCGCGGAGATGCCGTCAAGAAATCCAAGAGAGTCGAGCTTGTAGAAAAGCATCTTGGTGGCGGCCATGGCGGAAGAGGGTGCCGCGGCAAGCTGCTCGAGCAGAGCCTTCGACGCGCGATCGAACTCCGCGTTCGAGAAAACCCTGGAGACCAGTCCGAGCTTCTCCGCCTCGTCGGCCGTCAACACCCGACCTGTGCTCACCAGATCGAAGGCGTGCTTCTCTCCCACGGATCGGCGCAGCATGGTCATCACCATCGCCGGCACGAAGCCGATGCTGACCTCGGGATACGCGAAGCGCGCGTCTTCGTGCGCGAGCACAATGTCGCAGGCGGAGGCGAGCCCCGCGCCGCCGGCGAACGCGCGACCCTTGACCAGCGCCACGACCGGTTTGTCCATCCTGCGAATGGTGTGGAACACGTGTCCCAGCGCTTTCGCGTCTTCGATGTGGTCCTGGCGGGGAGAATCGAGCATCTTCTCAAGGGCCTCGAGATCCGCCCCCGCGCAGAAGTCCGGACCGTCGGCGTCGATGGCGACCACGCTTACCGGCGATTCGCTGAGGGCAAAGAGAGCCTGTGCCAGCTCGTCCGCCGTGGTGCGGTCCAGCGCGTTCTTCTTCGCGGGCCTCGCCAGCGTGATTCTTCCGATCGGGCCGGCTGCGCTCATTCTGACGTGATTCATTTCGCCGCCGGAAGCTGGAGCTTCTTCGCTTCGGAGTCGGGAACCTCGATGACCATGCGCAGGAGAGCGGTCGAGTAGACCTTCCCCTGCGCGTCGGTCTTGAGCGAGAGTGTGCCACCCCCATCCAGAGCGCCGTGCAGAAGGAAGTTCAGCGCGCTCAGGTTGGGAAGCTCGTAACGGTCGACTTCGCCCTGGATCATCCCGTCGAAATGAGCCGCCACCTTTTCGCGGGTGACGAATTTCGCGAGGACTTCGTACCACCGCGGCTGTAGCGCGATGACCCCGACGTTCGCGGTGTCGCCCTTGTCCCCCGAGCGCGCGTGAGCGATGTCGACAAGACGGACTCTCACGAAACGATGTCCACCCTGGTCTTCACGACGCGCTTGTCGACGAGCGCCGGCCAGTACGCCACGATCTCTTCCACTTTCGGCCGCCCGCCCGCAAATCCCGTCACGCTGGGCGGTCCATTCAGAACCAGCGGCGCGATCTCACGGGTGAAGCGCTCGACCGCGGCCTTGTCCTGACCGCGCACCCCAAAACGGAGCTGGACTTCCGGGGCGTTGCTCTGGTCTCCGGACAGTTTTCCATGCGTCGCGGATGCTCCGACGAACTCGGTGAGCGTGTGATCGAATCTCAGACCGAGTCTGTCGAGGCGCTCACGCAGGATTCGGTCGGCCAGCTTCGCCTTGTCGAGCGCGTCGGGCCACGCGTACACGAGCGTCCCGACGGCCTTGAAGCCTGCGCGATACGCCACCGAGACCTTGAGCTTGTCGGTGGGCGGCCTGCCCTTGATGCCCGACACGCTCACGCGATCTGCTCCGTCCTGCTCAAGACGGATCGTGGTGAAATCGGCGATCACGTCTGGCGTAATGTACGACGTCGGATCCCCCATCTCGTAGACGAGCTGCTCGGTGATGGTCGGCACCGAGACCCGCCCTCCCGTGCCAGGATGTTTCGTCACCACGAACTTTCCATGCGGCGTCGCTTCGACGAGAGGATACCCGACGTTCGCGAGGTCCGGGATTGATCTCCAGTCATGAAGACAGTTGCCGCCCGAGCACTGGGCACCGCACTCGATGATGTGCCCCGCGACGATTCCGGCCGCGAGCTGATCCCAGCTATCCACTCGCCAGCCGAACTCGTAGCGCAGCGGCGCCATCGTGAGCGCGGTATCAGTCGAGCGCCCCGTAATGACTATGTTCGCGCCGGCCTCCAACGCTTCGACGATCGGCTCAGAGCCGATATAGGCGTTCGCCGAGAGAACGCGATCACGAACCGTTGCAAGCGGCTCGCCCGTCTCCATGTTGTCGAGCGAATGACCGGCGTCGATCAGGTCGTCGAGTCGCGCCAGAAGATCGTCGCCAGTCACGACGCCAATGCGGAGCTTGCCGCGTCCACCACGCTTGTCGCTCGCCTTCACGGCAGCTGCACAGGCGGGAGGATTCACTCCGCCGGCATTGGCGATCACTCTGACTCCACGATCGAGCACCGCCGGGAGCACGCTCTCTATCGCGCCGACAAAATCGCGCGCGTAGCCAAGAGACGGGTCCCGCTCCTTCTGCTTCTGAAGGATCGACATCGTGACTTCGGCCAGATAGTCCAGCATGAGGTAATCCACCGGACCACCCTCGACCTGCCGCCGTGGAGCGTCGAGGTCATCCCCCCAGAATCCCTGACCGGCCGCGACGCGTACGACTTTTTTCAACTTGACTCGCCGAGGTGGGGAGGCAGGACGAAGGGACCGAGGTGGGGGCCAGGATTGTTCATCGCCGCCCTCAAGGCGAGGGCGAGCAGCTCGCGAGTGGTCTCCGGGTAGACGATCGCATCGACGTAGCCGCGAGCCGCCGCGTAGCGGGCGTCGAGCTGGTGCTCGTAGTCGGAGCGCATCTCTTCGACCGCAGCCACGACCTCCGCATCCGGAGATCTTCCGCTCTTCTTCGCCGCCTCGAGCGCCGGACCGTGCACCGCCTGGATCGCGGATTCTCCTTCCATCACCGCCATCCGCCCGGTGGGCCAGCTCAGGATGAAATCGGGATCGAAGCCCTGGCCCGCCATCGCGTAGTAGCCGGCCCCGGAGGCATGGTTCACCGTGAGCACGATCTTGGGAACACGGGCGGTTGCCATCGCCTCGACGAAACGAGCGCCGGCGCGGATGATTCCTTCCTGCTCCGCCTCGGTTCCGACCATGAAGCCCGACACATCCTGCACGAACAGAAGCGGAATTCTCTGCCTGTCACAGCGGTCGATGAAGTAAGCGACCTTCTCAGCGCTTTCCGCATAGACGATCCCGCCGAATCGCGGCTTCTCACCCTCGCGTCCCTTGATCAGTCCGCGTTGATTCGCGATGACGCCGACGGTGATGCCATCGATGCGCGCGTCGCCGCAGATCATTTCCTTCGCCAGCGACGCCTGGAATTCGTCTACCTCACCCTTGTCCAGAACTGCGCGCAGGACCGCGTGCATGTCGTAGGACATTCGATGGTCACTGGGGAGCAGGTCGTACAGATCCTCGGTCTGCTTCGAGTCCTTGCCGGGTTTTGTCTTGTGCTTTGAGGCCGTGCCGTCCTTCGCGACGTGCGCCTCGCTCGCGAATATCGCTACTTCAGTGGCGCGCTGAGGGCCCGGCAGGCGCTCTATCAGGTCGCGTATCTTGGCGACGCACGCCTCGTCGTTGTCGAGCGCGTAATGCGCAACGCCACTGATCTCCGTGTGCGTCGATGCTCCGCCCAGCGTCTCCGAATCGACAACCTGGCCGGTGGCGCCTTTCACGAGGTTGGGCCCACCCAGACCCATGAAGGAGGTTCCCTTGACCATCAGGATCACGTCCGACAGGGCGGGCAGGTAAGCGCCCCCGGCGATGCACTGCCCCATTACAGCGGCGATCTGGGGCACGTGCAGATAGCGACGCATGATCGAGTTGTAGTAGAAGATCCTCGCCGCGCCGTACTGTCCGGGGAACACTCCTCCCTGATACGGCAGATTCACCCCGGCCGAGTCGACGAGATACACGATTGGAATGCGGCAGCGCATCGCAATCTCCTGCGCGCGCAGAATCTTTCTGATCGTTTCGGGCCACCACGATCCGGCCTTGACGGTGGCGTCGTTCGCGACGACGACGACTTCGCGGCCGTGAACGCGAATTACCGCCGTCACCACACCCGCGGCGGGGGCCTGTCCTTCGTATTGGTCGTAGGCGACGAGCAGGCCGATCTCGAGCATGCTCGTGCCCGGATCGCGGAGCAGCTCGATCCGCTCGCGAGCCGAGAGCTTGCCCTGCTCATGCAGCTTCTGAAGCTTCTTCGCGCCGCCGGCTTCCCGCAGCTTCTCCTCGAGCGCGCGCACCTCGGCACTCAGCTCGCGCAGGCGATTGCTGGAGGTGCGAGCGGGGCTGGGAGTAGGGGGCACTAGGCTTCCTGCTGTTCGCGCGCCTTGAACCACTCCTTGATGTACGCGATCAGCTCGCCGGTGGGAGTCCCGGGTCCAAAGAGCCGGCCCACACCCTGGCTCTGCAGCGCATCCACGTCCTCCTTCGGGATGATTCCACCGCCGGTGATCAGGATATCGTCCCTTCCCTGGGCGCGAACGAGCTCCTTCACTCTCGGAATGAGGGTCATGTGCGCGCCGCTCAGGATGGAGAGACCAATCACGTCGACGTCTTCCTGTATGGCCGCTGTCGCGATCATTTCGGGAGTCTGGTGCAGACCCGTGTAGATGACTTCCATTCCCGCGTCACGGAGCGCGGCGGCCACGACTTTGGCGCCCCGATCGTGTCCGTCGAGTCCGGGCTTGGCGACGAGAACTCGGATTGGTCTCATAGAGTGGTCAAAGTTAGCCGCAGCGGCGCTCGAGCGGCAATGCAGGAAGCCGGCCAGTAGTGGGTCGGTTTAAACCTAGAACGACACAGATGCGAGAGGACAGAGGCATGGCCGCGAGTTGCGAGGG
>CAYMKQ010000104.1:0-5695 GCA_964391175.1 uncultured Gemmatimonadaceae bacterium
CGTCGCGCGCAGTCCTACGCTTGCGCTTCGACGTTGATGCCCGATTCAGCGAGCGCGGTCAGCAGGTGGTCGGCCTTCCCCTCTTCGTCGAGCGTCTGCTGAAGAAGCTCGGCCTGGTCGTCGTAGCCCAGCTGTCGCGCGTAGGTGCGCACGGTACCGTAGCCGGCCATCTCGTAATGCTCCACGTGCTGCGCCTTCGAGATCAGCCCCGCATCGAGCACGCCTTCGTCCGGTTTTTCCTGGATCAGCTCGTTCCCTTCCTCGATCAGCCCTTCCATCCCGACGCATTTCTTGCCGCGCGGGCTGACCCCCAGATTCTTACAGATCCGCTCCAGGCGGGCTACATGTTCGGCGGTCTCCCTCAGGTGATTCCTGAAGGCCTGCTGCAGCTGCTTGTCTGTTGCGGCCTTTGCCATCTTGGGGAGGGCCTTCGTCAGCTGCTTCTCGGCGCTGTAGAGGTCCTTGAGTTCCTCGATGTAAAGGTCTTTGAGGGTATTGAGCTCCATAGTCGTTCTCCGCGCAAGTGTCCGTTTATTTGAGGCGAATTGTCTGCTCTCATTCAAAGCAATAGCGGTGCCGCCTCGCTGCGTTTCATGCGCCTCGCGGGAGGGCCAGCGTAAAGGTCGAGCCCTTCCCCTCTTCGCTCACTACGGTGATGTCCCCGCGCATCTGCCTGGCCATGTCCTGGCCGATCGCCAGCCCGAGGCCGACCCCTTGCGAGGTCCGGGTCGTGCCCGATTCGACCTGGACGAAAGGGTCGAAGATCCGCTCGAGCTGCTCTGGGGCGATTCCGATTCCGGTGTCGGAGACGTGGGTCAGCAACTGTTCACCATGAAGCTCCCATCTGACGGTGATCGTACCGCCGTCCGCGGTGAATTTCACCGCGTTCCCCAGCAGGTTGAGAATGATCTGCTGAAAGCGGTCGCGGTCCGATCGGACCTTCACCGTCTCGTCACCCCTCTCGAAGCGATAAGTGATTCTCTTCGCATCGAGCTGCGGCCGTATCAGCTCCTCCAGTGAGGCAAGTGCCCCATCCACCGGAAATTCCTCGACCGTCATCTCGAGCTGACCCGATTCCAGCTTGGCGAACTTGAGGATGTCGTTGATGATCCCGAGCAGGTGCGACTGGCTCCTGTTGATGCGATCGAGGTCCGCCTTCTGCGCTTCGGTTACCGGCCCCCTGATGCCCATGCTGAGCAGCTCGGTATATCCGCTGATCGCATTCAGCGGCGTTCGGAGCTCGTGCGACACCGCCGCCAGGAAGTCGGACTTTGCACGATTCGCTTCTTCCGCCTGCTCGAGCGCCGTGCGGACCTCGCGCGTCTTCTCCCGCAGCTGCTGGTTGACCGCCTGGAGCTCCTGGTTGGTAATCTCCATCTGCTCCTGCGTCTGCTCCATCTCCGTTGCCTGGATCTCCATCTCCGCCGCCTGCTGCTCCAGCTCGAATCGCGCCTCCTCGCTGTCCTGAAGAAGCCGGGCATTCTCGATGGCGGAGCCGATTCTCCGCGCAAGCTCGGAAGCGAGCTGGAGATCACGCTTCTCGAAGCGCCGGCCGGATTCGGCGTAGACCAGATTGAGCGTGCCGAACGTCGCTCCCCGGGAGCGAAGCGGCACGATCAGATACGACCTCAGGCCCAGGTTCTGAATGGCCGCGAGATGCTCTTCGCTCCGCGCCGCCTGCCGCAACAGCGAATCCGGGATCTCCGACGCGAGCTCCGGCTCGCCGGTTCTGAGAACCTCGGGAGTTCCGAACCGCGCATTCGGATCGCTGGGGTATTTATCCTGCAGCTCCTGAACGAGCGCGATCTTCGCCGGGTCCTGGTGCGCCACGGCCACCCTGCGGATGGTGCCGTCCTTGTCGACGACGTCGACCGCGCACCAGTCGGCGATGTCCGGCACGGCGAGGTTCGCGATCGACGCGATCGTCGCCTCGTAATCGAGGGAGGCCGCGAGCTGCTCGCTCGCCTTGAGAAGAAAGTTTTGCTCCGACTCCAGCTTCTTCCGCTCGGTCAGATCCCTGAGATAGGCTGTGAAAAACGGAGGACCCTCGAGCGGCACGCGAACGATCGCGAGCTCGACCGGAAATTCCGATCCATCCGACCTCATGGCGGTGATCTCGAATCGTCTTCCCAGCACGTGAGCCTCGCCCGTCGCGAGGTAGCGCTTCATGCCGCGCAGATGCGCTTCCCTGTAGGACGGCGGGATGATGAGATCGACCATCGGTCTGCCGATAACATCCGGTCTCCTGTACCTGAACGTCGCCTCCGCCGCCGGGTTGAACTCCGTGATGACACTGGTGTGATCGATGGTGATGATGCAGTCGAGCGCGGTGTCCACGATCGACGACCTCAGCGCCTGGCTCTCGCGCTCGGCGGCCGTCGCGCGGCCGCGCTCGAGAAACTCGCCGAGCTGGTAGCCGACTCCCTCGGCTGCGTCGAGCATCGTGCGGTCCGGCGGCAGAACGTCCTCGCCGAAGAACTCCATCACTCCGAAGAATCTGTCCGACGTCCTGATGGGAAAAGCGAAAGCCGAGTGCAGCCCGACCTTGCTCGCGGCCTCCGACCGCGGGTAAGTCCCGGGCGTGGTCATGTCGCTTTCCCAGAACGGACGACCGAGCTCCCAGGCGCGGCCGGCAATCCCCTCTCCCAAGGCAAAGACAGTTTTGCGAGTCACTCGATCGAACGCGCCCATTTCACTTCCGGAGCGGCTCCAGGTGTGAACCGCGCGGATCCCGCTGGTTCCCGGGTTCTTCTCCCAGAATGCGGCGTAGCTCCATCCGAGTGCGGTGGCGACTTCCGCGAGGACGCGGGGAATGGTCTCGTCTCCCGGCTTCGCCTCGACGATGAGGCGGCTGACGAGATGCTGAACTCCCAGGCCCTTCAGCGTTTCCCGGCGTGCGCTGGCATCCTGGACAACCAGCAGCAGATCCCCCGCGCCCTTCTTCCGGGAATCGTTGCGCGCGGCGGTCACATTGACCCAGATGAAACCGCCAGTCTTTCCGCGATAGCGCTGTTCGATCTGCACCGACGCCGCCTTTCCGCGGCGGACCCGTTCGAGCTGCGCCGTTTCCTCGGCAACATCGTCGGGGTGGGTCGTGTCGGCGCGTCCGAGCCGGAGCAGCTCCTCACGCGTGTAGCCGACGAGCCGGCAGAGATGCTCGTTGGCATCCAGCCATCGATCCTGGGACGAGATCAGCCCCAGCCCGATGCCGGCGCCACGGATCGAGCTCGCGAGATCCGCGAGCGGCACTGCCGCTCTCTTCGCCATATCCATTTCAGCATCGGCAGGATTCCAGCCAAGCCCAACTGAAGCGGTCGGACCCTTCGCTCCTCGGTTATATTCCGGCATGAAGATCGAGTTCACGCCGCGCGCGTCCGAGGGGGTCGAGCGCCACATTCAGGTTTCGGTTCCCGCCGAGGCAGTGAAGGATGCCGAGGACAAAGCGGCCCGCAGATATGCCTCGACGGTGAGACTCCCGGGGTTTCGCCCGGGCAAGGCTCCCGCGATGGTCGTGCGAAAGAAGTTTGGCGACGCCATCCGCCAGGAGGCGCTCGAGTCTCTGGTGCGAGAGGCTTACCAGGAATTCATCGAGCAGGAGAGCATCAAGGTCGCCGCGCAGCCACACGTTCACGATCTGAAGTTCGAGGAGGGCAAGCCGCTCACGTTCGAGCTTCATCTCGAGGTCAGGCCGACCATCGAGCTCGCGCGAACAAGCGGGTTCAGAATCGAGAAGTCGCCGCTCACCGTCTCCGACGATCAGCTCAACCAGCAGCTCGAGCAGATCCGGGACGAGAAGGCGACCTGGACCCCGGTGAACGAGAAGCCGCTGCCGGGAGACATGGTGAACGTGCAGATCGCGACCGGTGAGGCAGGCGCCGACGCCGCCAGCGCGGAAGGAAAGAGCTATCCCCTCGTTCTAGGGGGAGGGCAGGCAATTCCGGGCATCGAAGCTCTGATCATGGAAGCCGCTCCCGGCCAGACCGTCGACCGACCCGTCAAGTGGCCGGACGATTTTCCGGACGAAGCACAGCGCGGGCAGACGAAGAAGGTGCGCATCACCGTGAACGAGGTGAAGCGGAAGTCAGCGCCGCCGCTAGACGACGCATTCGCCCGGGAAGTGGGCGACTTCGAGTCGCTGGATGCGCTGAGAGCCGCCGTCCGCGCCGACATGGAGCGGCACGCGCAGCACGAGATCGAGGCGGGCGTGAGACAGCAGCTCATCGATCAGATCATCTCCGCCAACAGCTTCGACGTCCCCAAGAGCTGGGTGCAGCAGTTCGTTCAGAACTACGCCGAAGCCTACAAGGTTCCCGAGCCCCAGCGCGAACAGTTCGCCGGAGAGTTCCGCTCGATGGCGGAGAGGCAGGTCAGGCGCGACCTGGTGATCGAGACGATCGCCGAGAAGGAGGGCCTCGCCGCGACTGAAAAGGATCTGGACGACCGAATCGCGGAGCAGGCGGAGAAGCGCGGGATGAACCCCGGACAGATCTACGCGCAGCTCGAGAAGAGCGGACGCCTGAAGGAGATGGAGCGCAGCATCACGGAAGACAAGGTCTTCAGGTGGCTCATGGACAGGAACGACATTCTGACAAATGCCTAAACGAAAGGAAGAAGAAGAGCCCATGCCGACGATCTACACGCCCTACGTCATCGAGCGCTCGAGCCGCGGTGAGCGCACCTACGACGTCTTTTCCCGGCTCCTCATGGACCGGATCATCTTTCTCGGTACGCCGATCAACGACGACGTGGCGAACGTCGTCATTGCCCAGCTCCTCTTCCTCGAGTCGGACAATCCCGAGCGCGATATCCACATCTACATCAACTCACCCGGCGGAAGCGTTTCGGCGGGTCTCGCGATCTACGACACGATGCAGTTCCTCAAGTCGCCGGTGAACACGAACTGCATGGGCCTCGCGGCCAGCATGGGGGCGTTCCTCCTCGCGGCGGGTCGGCCGGGAAAGCGGTCCGCACTCCCGCACTCCCGCATCATGATCCACCAGCCGTCACAGGGTGGCGGCGGCGGAACGGCATCGGACATCGAGATCCAGGCGAAGGAGATCCTCCATCTCCGATCCCAGATGAACAAGCTGATGGCCAAGCACACGGGGCAGCCCGTCGAGCGAATCGAGCGCGACACGGACCGCGACCGGTTCATGTCGGCCGAGGAAGCAAAGGAATACGGGATGATCGACAACGTCATCTCGTACCGTGGCGAGATGGAGGAGGCACTGAAGAAGGCATAGGCATCCCGCGCCCGGGCCAGCTCTTCCCGGCCATCCCCGCGCCCGGGCCGGCTCTTCCCGGGCATCATCGCGGTGTTACTTGTGAATTTCTTCACGAGTCCTCGTCTCAGACCGTTCGCTTGACCGTTTTCGCATCGGCTGTTAGGTATCTTTAGGCAGGCCCGGGTGCCCGGAATCGCTGCCGGCATCCCTCCCCGTTTCCCGGTCGATTCATGTCGCAAGAGAAACATCTTCGCTGCTCGTTCTGCGGAAAGTCGAAAGACTCCGTCCGGAAGTTCATCTCGGGACCGTCTGTTTACATCTGCAATGAATGCATCGCGCTCTGCAACGAGATTCTGGCGGAGGACGAGGAGCGGGAAGTAGCTGAAGCCATTACGCAGGTCCCTGCCCCGCAGGAGATCAAGGACGTTCTGGACCAGTACGTGATCGGGCAGGAGCAGGCCAAGAAGGCA
>CAYMKQ010000105.1:0-3197 GCA_964391175.1 uncultured Gemmatimonadaceae bacterium
GGAAGCAGTGCAGGTAGAGTCTCTGTCCGCGGCTAACGGTTCCGACACCAACTAGCTACCGGACAAGACTGGCGGGATCCAATTAGTGAGTTGACAGTTGGTTAGTTGGCCAGTTTACAGTGGTTGTCAGTCTAACTACCACAAACTGACAACCACTGACACACTGACAACTCAACACTGTCACCTCAAAACTTGAATCCCCCGTAATCGCCCCCGATCTGTCCCTTATTGGACGCAGGCCGCGTTTGGGTTCGGCTTTGGCTTGTCGACCACTACGCGGTGATCGAGATTTCCGACTCTCATTGCCACATCGTGCACGAGCTGCGTGTTTCTCCGCAGGTGCTCGTAGTCGATGTACTGCGGCTCGTCGGTGAGCTGGTGGTAATCCATGTGCAGACCGGCGGTGAAGAACGTGACGGGGATGCCATAGCGCGCGTAGTGGACATGATCGCTGCGGCAGTAGATGCGTTCCGGATGCCCGTTCGCATCGAGTGCGTAGTCGAATCTGAGCGGTCGCGACGCCGCACTGTTCACCGCTTCGACGAGGTCGCCGAGCTCCTTCGAAAGGCGCCGCGATCCCACCAGCTGGAGGTAGTCCGGCCCGCCACCGCGGATGTCTGCAGATCCTCCTCTCCCCATCATGTCCATGTTGAGCTGCGCGACGATCGAGTCGCGCGGAACGGTTGGATTGTCGGCGAAGTAGCGGGAGCCGCGAAGCCCTCCCTCCTCGCCGGTGTGCCAGACGAAGAGGAGCGACCGCCGCGGTCTTGCCGATTTTGCGAACGCCTCGGCGATCTCCAGAGCGGCGACCGAGCCGGAGCCGTCGTCATCCGCGCCGTTATAGATCGAGTCCCTCCGGGCGGGGCGGAGGCGTCGGAGGCTGTCGACATTTACCCGCATCGATGCACGCTCGGCGGGAGTGAGACCGCTTCCAGGATTTCCCGGTGTGGAGCCGGTGTGCGCTTCGACGATTCTCTGCGCCATCGTGTTGAACGTGCGAAGCGAGTCATGATCGAGCGCACCAGCGAACCGCACGCCGATGTGATCCGGGTGCGCTCCGAGAGCCACGTACTGTCCCCGAAGCGCGGGGTCCGTTCCCGGAATGATCCCAACCACATTTCGGGCCGGAACAGGCGTGCGTGTGAATCCTGTGGATGAAAAGCGCAGGCGACGGCCCGCGGTTCCGGGACGCAACGTCGTGAGCTCGCCGCCAAGCAGGCGTGAGGCGAGCGCCGGCGACACGGTGATGTTGAGGCGGCTCGGAGTGGTATCGGTCACCGTGGTGATGGAAAACGGGCGGACCGCTCGAGGATTGCCCGCGGTCATCAGCGCCGCCGCGCGCGCGTAGCGCGCGAGAATGGCGTTCGGATTGCCGCTGAAGGGCGGACGCGCGGTGAAGAGCACTATTTTCCCCGCCGCCTGATCCGGTGAGATGAGCGTCGTCGTATCGGACAGGTCGCCGGCATAGATCACCTCGACGTCGCCCAGTGGCAGCGCGCGCCCCGTCGCCGGAAGGGTGGTGATGTAGTCGGTGCCATAGCCGAGTGGGGCGCCGTCGAGAAAGAGCTGCGCGGATGGCGCCATCGAGACGCGGAACGCCGGGACGGTCTGGAAATATGTTCCGCCGTCACCGCCCGGCCGAACGCCGATTCTTGCGAGCTCGTTGGCTATGTACTGCGTTCCCTTGATGTCTCCCTCGGTGCCGAACTGCCGCCCCATCATGGAATCATGGGCGAATGCGTAGAGCCGTGTCCTCAGGTCCTCCGCGGTAATCGCCGCGGTCGTCGGGCCGCCGTCGCCTCGCTGCATGCCCGTCGTACATGCGCCAATCGCCAGCATGCCGACCATATAAAGCCTTCTCGCGATACTCACATCCGCTCCTTGTTACGCGTACGTGCCGGCTCCGGCATGAAGTATCTTTCGGATCTGTCGCCGTTCGAGTCCCGAGGAAAATCCCGTGCCTGCCCGCTCCCGCTCGACCTCCCGTTCGCGTTTCCCAGTGATTCCATCGGACTCGCCCGCCGTAGTGCTGCTCAGCGGCGGGCTCGATTCGACCACGGTTCTGGCTGTGGCGGGGAACGAAGGCTTTGCTGTTCACACGCTGACCTTCAACTACGGCCAGCGACATGCCGGCGAGATCGATGCAGCCGAAAAGATCGCCCGCCGCTCGGGCGCAATCCAGCACCACCTGGTCGAAATCGACCTTACCCTCTTCGGCGGATCCGCGCTGACCGCGGACATTCCGGTCCCCAAGGATCGGGATCTTGCTTCGTCATCGGCCGCGGCGAAGCAGATACCGCTCACATACGTCCCCGCCCGGAATACCATCTTCCTGTCGTATGCGCTGGCCCTCGCCGAAGTGATCGGCGCCGCGGACATCTTCATTGGCGTGAACGCGCTCGACTACAGCGGCTATCCCGACTGCCGGCCGGAGTACATTGAAGCATTCGAGCGGATGGCCAATCTGGCGACTCGCGCGGCGGTAGAGGGGAGCACTCGCCTCCGGATTCGTACGCCGCTCATCTCGCTCAGCAAAGCGCAGATCATCGCGCTCGGCGCGTCTCTCGGTGTCGACTATTCGGAGACGACGAGCTGTTACGATCCCGCGCCGGGCGGCGAGGCGTGCGGGAGGTGCGATGCGTGCCAGCTGCGTCGCAGAGGTTTCGCGGAGGCGGGGGTGGACGATCCGATAGTGTATGCCACGGCGCGGAGCGGGGCGAGCTCCGGTGCAGGTGAGGTGAGGTGAGGTGAGGTGAGCTACACGGTCAAAGAGATCTTCTACACGCTCCAGGGAGAGGGTGCGCAGAGTGGCCGCGCCGCGGTCTTCTGCCGGTTTGCGGGGTGCAACCTCTGGACAGGGCGGGAGGAAGATCGCGCGCGGGCAGTATGTCAGTTCTGCGACACCGATTTCGTGGGTACGGGACCGGACGGCGGCAGGTTCGCGAGCGCGAATGAGCTTGCGGACGCGGTCGCGCGGTGCTGGCAGGGAGGCCGGGGGAAGGGTGAGACCGGACGCGACGAAGACTCTCCAGGATCGCCCGGATCCGCGGGTTCCCCAGGGGGGGGACGGCGATACGTGGTATGCACAGGCGGCGAGCCGCTCCTCCAGCTCGACGAGGATCTGATCTCGGCGCTCCACGAGCGGGGGTTCGAGGTCGCAATCGAGACGAACGGGACCCGGCCGGCGCCCTCATCGC
>CAYMKQ010000105.1:3297-5676 GCA_964391175.1 uncultured Gemmatimonadaceae bacterium
CGGGGGTTCGAGGTCGCAATCGAGACGAACGGGACCCGGCCGGCGCCCTCATCGCTCGACTGGATCTGTGTGAGCCCGAAAGCGGGCGCGCCGATGGTGCAGAAGAGAGGCAGCGAGCTGAAGCTCGTGTACCCGCAGGACAACGCGATGCCCGAAGAGTTCGAGCACCTCGACTTCGGCCACTTTTTCCT
Organism: uncultured Gemmatimonadaceae bacterium; assembly: GCA_964391175.1. Lineage (GTDB taxonomy): Bacteria > Gemmatimonadota > Gemmatimonadetes > Gemmatimonadales > Gemmatimonadaceae > UBA4720. The sequence continues at coordinate 3,489 of CAYMKQ010000105.1, forward strand.
GCAACCCATGGACGGACCTGCCGTGGCGCAAAACACCGCGGGCGCCATCGAGTACTGCCTGCGCAACCCCCGCTGGAGGCTGAGCCTTCAGACGCACAAGCTGCTGGGACTCAGGTAGCTACGGCGTACGCGCTCTCGTCTTTTTCGGAGCGAACGCGTCGAGATACTTCACCCCTGAGCCCGTATTGAGGAGTACAACTTTTTCGCTCCTGTCTATCTCACCCTTCTCCAGCAGCTTCTTCAGCGCCGGCAGACATGCGCCTCCCTCCGGTGCGGCGAAGATTCCTTCGACTCGCGCCATCTCCCTCGCGCCGTCGATCAGCTCTTCATCGGTCACGGCGATGGCGGTGCCGCCCGACTCGCGCAGCGCGTCGAGGATCAGGAAGTCGCCGATCGCTTTCGGAACCCGGAGTCCCGATGCGACCGTCGCCGCATTCAGAATTTCTTCCGCGAACCGCTCGCCCTTCTCGAACGCGCGCACGATCGGCGCACATCCCGCCGCCTGCACCGAGATCATGCGCGGTCGCTTCTCGCTGATCCATCCGAGCTGCTGCATCTCGTCGAACGCTTTCCACATCCCGACCAGTCCGGTGCCACCGCCGGTCGGACAGATGATCACATCCGGCAGCGTCCACGCCGCCTGCTCGGCGATTTCATAGCCGAGCGTTTTCTTTCCCTCGACGCGGTAGGGTTCCTTCAGAGTGGAGACGTCGAACCATCCTTCAGCCTCCCTGCGACGCGCCACCTCGGCGCCGCAGTCTGTAATGAGACCGTCGATCAGCGTCACGTGCGCGCCCGCCACCTCGCACTCGATCACGTTCGCGCGGGGAGTGTCGCGCGGCATGAAGAGAAACGCCTCGAGTCCGGCACGGGCGCAGTAGGCCGCGAGCGCGCCGGCCGCGTTGCCCGCGGAAGGCGCGGCAAGCTTCCGCGCGCCCAGCTCCTTGGCCATCGATACCGCTACGGCCATCCCGCGCGCCTTGAAGCTCTGCGTCGGATTGAGAGACTCGTCCTTCACGTACAGCTCGCGCATCCCCAGAGATGCGCCCAGCGATTTCGCGTGCAGGAGCGGAGTCCAGCCCTCGCCGAGGGATACGATGTTGTCCTCCCGGCGGACGGGAAGCACTTCGCGATAGCGCCAGAGACTGGGACTCCGCGTGAAGAGCGCCGGTTTGGTGATGAACTTGGCGATCCTCTGGAGATCGTATCTCACGAGCAGCGGCTTGCCACATTCGGTGCAGACGTTGTGCAGCCGCTTCGCTTCGTACTCGCGATGGCAGAAAGAGCACTCGAGGTGCTTGACGTGCATTAGGTGTCTTCGCCTGGGAAGAGAGCGGACAGTAACTTTACGAGAAATTACATGTGGCATTGAAGGAGCGCAGGCCACCATAAACCCGGATTGCGCTGGTTAGCGTACGACCGCAGGCAGAGCCTCATAGATTATTGACCGACATGCCACAGCAACTTCCCTCGAGGGACGACGCGCTCGCCCTCATGCAGGAGTACACGGTGAGTGAGTCCCTGCGCAAGCACATGCTCTCGGTGGAAGGAGCGATGCGTGCTTACGCGGCCAAATTCGGCGAGGATGAAGATCGCTGGGGAATTACCGGACTTCTCCATGACTTCGACTACGAGCGTTTCCCCAACGAGGCGCACTCGCCTACCGAGCAGCATCCATCCGAAGGAGTCAGGATCCTTCGAGCGAAGGGTTACCCCGAAGACATTCTCCAGGCGATCCTCGGTCACGCGCACTACACGAACACCCCGAGAGAGAGCCGGATGGCGAAGACGCTCTTCGCCGTCGACGAGCTGACCGGGCTCGTCACTGCGACCGCGCTCGTACGTCCGAGCAAGAGCGTCCACGAAGTGGACGCGAGATCGGTGCGGAAGAAGATGAAGGACAAGGCGTTCGCGCGCGGTGTGAGCAGGGAGGATGTGATCAATGGCGCTAATGAGCTGGGCGTCGACCTCGACGAGCACATAACCTTCGTGATCGGCGCTATGCAGGCGCGCTCGGCCGATCTCGGTCTGTCTGGATCGTAGCGCCGGGTACTGCTCTCGGCTCGTCGGGCATCTCGCGCGGGTTGCGGGCGCGCTTCGATTGCATCTCGTGTTTGGGTCGGCGAGGGTGTTCTCTTCGGCGGCGACGCTCGCTCGGGCGGAGCCGAACTACGCGAGCGCCAGCTCC
>CAYMKQ010000106.1:0-3831 GCA_964391175.1 uncultured Gemmatimonadaceae bacterium
CCCACCCAAGCAGAGATCGACCTCCATGAAGGTCGGATCCCGCCGAAGCTGCTTTCGTGACTGCAACGGGCACACGACCATGCACCCACCCTTGAGCTAACATGAGGGTGCGGTTAGGGTTCTTTCTTTGCTGATAGAAGGCGACCGATTGCCGGCGAGAATCGAAACATGACAATCCCCACGGAGCCGATCGGCAGCATCCCGAGACCGATACCGTTGATCGAGGCAGTCGCTACGGGAAGTATTACGGACCCCAACCTCGATCCGCTCTACGACGCGGCCGTACGGGACACAATTGAGCGGTTCGAGGCCACCGGGTCTCCCGTCATCACTGACGGTGAACAGAGGAAATACCAGAATTTCTGGACGTACTCCGTACATGGACTGTCGAACACTGCCCCGGACGGATTCAAGATTCCTTTTGCGGCCGGCCATACGCGCCGTATGCCGCGGCTGACGCGGGGCCCGTTCCGATATAAGCGGTATGCGGACAGCTACTTGGATGTAGCGCTACGGTACGCACACCGGCCGCTCAAGCAGGCTGTGATCTCCCCCTCGGCGCTGAGCCTGATGTACCCCGCTGATGAGATTCCCGGCTATTCGCGCGATGAATTCATCGAAGATTTGCTGCGCGAGCACGAAAACGAGATCCGCCGTTGTCTGCGAAAAGGCGCGTTCAAGGTTCAGATCGACTTCACCGAAGCGCGGCTGGCGATGAAGATCGATCCGTCCGGGCAACTGCTCAGCAGCTTCGTCGATCTGAATAATCTCGCCCTGTCGCGATTTTCCGCCGAGGAGCGCAAACTCATCGGTGTGCATACCTGCCCCGGCAGCGACCGCGATTCGACCCACAGCGCGGACGTCGATTATGCCGAATTGTTGCCGAGACTATTCGAACTGAACGTCGGCTATTTCTGCATTGCGCTCGCCGGCGAAAGGGATCGCGTGCGGGTGCTGAAGGCCATCCGCCAGTACATGAAGCCGGATCGGCGCATCTTTGTCGGCGTCATCTCGCCGATAGACCCGCGCGTCGACACCGCCGAGGAGGTCCGGGACCGAGTCATCGAAGCGGCGAAATACATTCCCATCGAGCAGCTGGGAACAACTGACGACTGTGGCTTCGCGCCGTTCAGCGATGATACGTCAACGAGTCGCGATACAGCCTTCGCAAAGATTCAAGCGCGTGTGCGGGGCACTGCCCTCGCTGCGGAACTGATAGCTGGCGTTTAAAGCATGGATCACGACGAGGATAAGTTGCTGCATTCCGTGGCGCTGCAGAACGCCACGAGTATTGTTCTGGCGCGCCAGCGCGCGGAGCAGGAGCTCATCCGCACGAAGGAGGCGTTGGAAGCGAAGATGGAAGCGCTTGCGCAATCTCTCGCGATGACAGAAGCCTCGCTCCGGGAACGCGATCGAGCGCGAGCTGAGGCGGACGAGGCGAGGCGGACAGCTCAGGCGGCCAATGAGGCAAAGAGTCGTTTCCTGAACATGATCAGCCATGAGCTGCGTACGCCGCTGGGCGCGATCGGTGGGTACGCCGCCCTGCTCGAAGAGGGGATTCGCGGCCCACTGACCGACGAACAGCGCAAATACATCGCGCGGATACGGCACAACCAGACGCACCTTCTTCAGCTGGTGAATGAACTTCTGGACCTTGCCAAGATGGAATCAGGTCAGTTCGTGCTGAATCTGGACATGGTACCGGTGCAGACGGTGGTCGAGAGCGCGTACTCAATGATCGAGCCACAGATCCGAGCGAGCGAGCTGCGACTGGAAGTGGAGTCAGGTGATCCGACCCTTCTCTTTCACGCGGATCGCGAGCGCGTCAAACAGATCGTGCTCAATCTTCTCTCCAACGCGGTCAAATTCACTGCTGCAGGCGGCACCGTGAGGATCACAGTGGCACCGGCGGCAGACAAGATCTGCCTCCGTGTACAGGACACCGGTGTTGGTATTCCCACCGACAAGCTCGAAGCGGTGTTCGAAGCGTTTGTACAGGTCGAGGCGTCGCAGACTCGTGCGAGCGGCGGAACCGGGTTGGGCCTCGCTATCAGCCGCGAACTCGCGCGCGCCATGGACGGTGACCTGACGGTCAAGAGCGCTCTTGGCGAAGGGAGCACATTCACGCTCAGTCTGCCGCGAGGTCCGGGCCGTATCCCTGACGGTGCATGATCGGCGGATACTGGCAACACATAATCAGATAACGGAAACGCCTGGAAGGTTGGCGGCCTGTTAACATCGTCGGCGGACACGCGTCTACCGCACAGAAACAGGAGTGAAATGAACATGCCAACGAAAAAAATGTTTGCGGTCGTAACGGCCCTTTGGCTCGCCGCGTCCACCAGCCTCGCCGCACAGGTGGCGACAACTTCGACAGCGACCAGTGCTGTCGTCGCGAGCGCGGATGTACGCGAGCTCCCTGCCGACCAGCAGATAATCCACGCGCTCAGCCGACTGACCTTCGGAGCAAAACCGGGCGATGTGCTCAGGGTTCGCGCGATCGGTCTCGACAAGTGGATCGACCAGCAGCTCAAGCCCGAGCGGATAGACGATTCGGCGATGGACGCGTTCGTCGCCCGGTATCCCACCATTAATCGGGATCAGAACGACCTGCTCCGCCAATATGCCGAGCAGCAGCGTGAGCGCCGCGAGGTCAGGCGCGACAGAGCCGACAGCTCACGCGCGCTCAGCACTGCCGACAGCATGGAGATGCGCCGCGAGATGCAGCAGCGTTTCAACCTCACGCGCCAGGTGGTGACACAGCTACAGTCGTCCCGCGTCGCGCGTGCCGTCGGAAGCGAGCGGCAGCTTCAGGAAGTGCTCACCGATTTCTGGGAAAACCATTTCAGCATCTTCGCGCAGAAGGGGGCACCCGAGCCGTACTACCTGGCTGAGTTCGACAGGGACGTCGTTCGTCCCCGCGCGCTCGGGAAATTCCACGAACTGCTCGGCGCGGTGGCGAAGAGTCCGGCCATGCTGTTCTATCTCGACAACGCGCGCAGCATGGCCGACAGGCTCAACGAGAACTACGGCCGCGAGCTGCTCGAGCTCCACACCCTGGGCGTAGACGGCGGATACACCCAGCAGGACGTGATCGACGTCGCCCGCGCCTTTACGGGCTGGACGATTCGCCAGCCGCAGCAGGGTGGGGGATTCATCTTTCGTCCACGGGTTCACGACGCGGGTGAGAAGATCGTCCTCGGCCACAAACTCCCGGCGGGTCGCGGCATGCAGGATGGCGAAGACGTGCTCGACATCCTGGCGCGCAGCCCGGTCACCGCGCGCTTCATCGCCACCAAGCTCGCCCGGCGCTTCGTGAGCGACACGCCTCCCAAGGCGTTAATCGACCGCGCAACGCAGGTTTTTCTCAGGACAAACGGTGACATCCGCGAAGTAGTGCGCGCCGTCGTCACTTCGCCCGAGTTCTACTCGCGGCAGGCGTTCCGCGGCAAGGTAAAGTCGCCGTTCGAGGTAGTGGTGAGCGCGATGCGCGCGCTCAACGCGCAACCGGACAGCACTCCGCGCACCGCGCAGGTTGTCGCCTACCTCGGCCAGCCGATCTTCGGACACCAGGCGCCCAACGGATGGCCTGAGACGGGTGAGTCGTGGATGAACACTGGCGCGATTCTCAATCGCATCAACTTCGGAATGGCGGCGGGAGCGGGACGCCTTCCCGGCATCACCATCAGAGCGCTACCGGCGCTCGACACGGTCCGATCGGCGCCGCGCGAGAAGCAGGTGGATGCCGTCGTGTCCGCGATACTCAACGGGATGGTGTCGCCGGATACGCGCGCCGTCCTGATGTCCGGTGAGCATCCGTTGCTGGCAAAG
>CAYMKQ010000106.1:3931-5641 GCA_964391175.1 uncultured Gemmatimonadaceae bacterium
AGAACGCCGGCGGCAGACGCGCCGCAATGCAGGGGCGAGCGATCGGAAACATTCCCCCGCTCACGGGACTCCCGCAGATCCTCGGGCTCGCGCTAGGATCACCAGAATTCCAGCGGCGTTAGGAGGACACCTCATATGGAACGCAGAGCATTCGTGAAGTCGGGCGCGCTGGCACTGGTGACGATGGGATTGAGCCCGAGCTTCCTCCGCCGCACGACATTCGGGATGGAGCTGTCGAAGGCGCCGAATGGCAAGGTTCTCATCTGTCTCTTCCAGCGCGGAGCAGCCGATGCCCTCAACATGATCGTTCCGCACGGCGAGAGAGCGTATTACGCGATGCGACCTTCGATCGCGATCCCACAGCCATCGCGCTCCGTCACGGGTGCGGCGATCGACCTCGATGGGTTCTTCGGCCTTCACCCTTCGCTTGCGCCGCTCAAGCCGCTGTACGATCGCGGGCTTCTCGCGCCGGTCCACGCGGTAGGAAGTCCAAGTACGACGCGCTCGCACTTCGACGCGCAGGACTACATGGAGACCGGCACGCCCGATGTGAAGGGCACGACGGACGGCTGGCTCAATCGCTATCTCGCCGTGAAGGGAACCTGCGACGAGTGCAATCTCGCGAAGACGCCGTTCCGCGCGGTGTCGCTGACTCCGCAGACGCCGCGCGTACTGGAAGGCCCCTCGCCCACCGTGGCGATGAACAACATCGACGAGTTCACGGTGCGCGCGACGGGGAGCTCCGCCGAGCGGCTGGAAGCGCTGTATAGAACGGGGTCGGCGGATCTGGTGCACGGCACCGGGGCCGAGATGTTCGATGCGGTGAAGATGCTCCGCGCGGCAAATCCGCGGAAATACCTGCCGCGGAATGGCGCCGAGTATCCGAGATCGCAGTTCGGCCAGCGGCTGCTTCAGATCGCGCAGCTCGTCAAGGCGAACGTCGGACTCGAGATCGCCTTCGCCGACATCGGCGGATGGGATACGCACGTGAACCAGGGATCGTCGACGGGCCAGCTGGCACAGCGTTTCGACGACTTCGCTCGCTCCATCAGCGCCCTCGTCACCGACCTCGGCGACAAGATGGACGACGTCGTGATTCTCACCATGTCGGAGTTCGGCCGGATGGCGAGGGAGAATGGCAACCGCGGCACCGATCACGGCCACGCGGGAGCACTGTTCGTGCTCGGCGGACATGTGAAGGGCGGCAAGGTGCACGGCAAGTGGCCGGGCCTCGAGCAGGAGCAGCTTTACGAGGGACGCGACCTCGCGCTCACGACCGATTTCCGCTCCGTCTTCGCCGAGATCGTGTCGGATCACCTCGGCGCGCGCTCTCTCGATCGCATTTTCCCTGGCTTCGGCGCGCAACCTTCCGGCTTTCTCGGCCTCGTCTAGAGATCTCTGTCGGGGTCGAGGCTGGGTGTCCGCTTCGGCCGCTAAGCGCTTACACGCTGCGAGCCCGCAAACTACAACTGCGCGGTCTCTTGCTACGCGCAACGCAGCCTGCGCGAACACCCAGCCTCTCCTCTACAGTATCGCGACCGCGGGCGCGCAACCGAAGGTTGCGCGGCATCCCCGCACCCGCGCTCGCGTGAGGGATCGCCGAGTTGATCTCACGGGCGGGAATCCCGAGAGGGAGTCAGGGTGGGGGTGCTGCGTCAGCGATCTTCAGCGAGCGACCAGGAGACGGGCGAGTGCCAGCGGAGCTGGCGC
>CAYMKQ010000107.1:0-5619 GCA_964391175.1 uncultured Gemmatimonadaceae bacterium
ACACTGAGAAGAGCAAGGCTGCCAGCTACCTGCTACCCGCTGTCCGCTGCCAGCTCACTACACCCGGACTTCACTACTCGGAGCCAACCCGCTTGACCGGCGGAAAGGGTTAGCGCCTGGCGGGAATGATGGCGGACCGGGTCACTCCCGACAGCAGACTCGGATATGAGCGACTACAAGAAGCTTCAGGTGTGGCGAAAGGCGCACGCTCTGGCACTCAACGCTCATCGTTCAGCTACCCGCATTCGCGGTACTCAGTACGCGTCGTTCCGGAGTCAAATCATTCGGGCGGCGATGTCCATCCCGGCGAATATCGTCGAGGGGCGGGAGCAAAACTCTGAGGCCGCCTTTGCGCGTTTCCTCCGAATCGCACTCGGCTCCGCCTCGGAGCTCGAGTACCATCTGATGGCGGCCCGGGATATTCACGCCATCTCTACAGGTGAGTATCTGTCAATTTCTAGTCAGGTGGTTGAGGTGAGAATGATGCTCCATGGCTTGCTACGCCGCCTCAAGAATCCAACGAGACCAACGGAGTCGGCGACACGAAACGTCCCGGCGTCGTAAAGCTGGGGGCTGACAGCTTTCAGCTGGTCGCTGGCAGCCTGGCAGTTCTCAGTTTGGGTTTGAGAAAGAGTTCTTTCCGGAATTCCCGGATGAACCTAAAAAAGCGCGGTCGCTCGCGCGCCCACGAACAGAACGCGACCCGGAGCCGAAAAGTTGAGCACCTCCTCGTATTGCCTGTCGAACAGATTCTCGACCCGGGCGTTGAGCGTGAGGCCGCCCCGCGCCGCCGAGGTCAGAGGGTACTCGGCTGACAGGTCGGCCTTCGTGTAGGCAGGAAGCGTCACCCGTGGTGACGGAAACTGGGCGAAATCCGTGTCGGGCCGCTTTCCGACGAAGCTGACTGCGCCGCTCAAGCTGAGGCCTGACCCACCAGTGAATGCGGCCACGACACTTCCAGAGTGGCTCGGACGCCTGATCAGCGCGTCACCGGCCCGATCGCCTCCCGAATAGCCCGGGGATATCTGGACGACGCGCGGATTGACCACGGTGTAGCTCGCACTTCCGCGCCAACGCGGGCCGGGTGCGACCTGTAGCTCCGCTTCGTACCCGTTCGCGGACGCGCTCGTGAGATTCGCGTAGCTTCCCTTGAACGTCGGCGGGCCGCCGTTCACGTATTGAATGAGCTCGGCGAAGCGCTGGTTGAAATAGCTTCCGCTCAACCGGACGGCATCCGCGCGAAGAGTGGTCACGAGTCCGATCTCCGCGGAGCGGATTCTCTCGGGGCGCAGGTTCGGACTACCGAGCGTGTACAGCGTCGGACGGAGCTGATTGAACGCGGGCGCGTTGAAAGCGGTGCTGAGCGAGGCGCGCAATCTGAGTCCGGACACCAGGAGTGCGTTCGCCCCGATTCTGTACGTGCTGAAGCGATCGTAATCGGAGTTGTCGTCCACTCGCCCACTGAGCGTATACGACAACCTGCCCGTCAGCGTCCCCAATATCTCCGAGTAGTACGCGACGTTCCGACGCGAGGCGTCGAAGGAATCGGTCTGCACGGACGGGCCACCGACATCGCCGGACGCGTTCGAGCTGTTCTCGTGCTCCCGTTCGTACGTCGCGCCCATCGTGAGCGTCGCGTACTCCGGGATGAAAAACGTGACTCTTCCCTCGGCGTTCCGACGATACCCGCGGGACCTGAAAGCGAAGTGCTGCGGCGTCGTCCCGCCGAATGGTACGGCGATGGTTTCGGTGAGATCCGACACGTCGTTGTTTCCGGCGAGAAGCCGCGCCTGAACCGATTGGCCCAGGTTGCGGCCCGCGTCCAGCGCTACGGTGAGGCGATGCTGCACGCGATAGGCGTTGCTGTCGACCGGTTGACCGGTGTAGTCCGTGGGATAATGAAACTCCGCGGCGGTGTATCGGGCTGAGATCGCCGCGTCGCCCGAGCTGCCCTGCCCCAGCCTCAGCGCCGTGCTCAGAGTTCCGTTCTGGTATTGATTGTTGAACGGCAGGATGCCGTCTGTGGAGTGACGCGCCGCACCGAGCGAGAACGCCCCGCGGTCGTTCGAAGCGCTCGCCTCCGCGCTCGCATCCAGCGACCGGTACGTTCCGCCGCGCGCCGCCAGCGACAGCCGCGGTCGGCCGGCGCCCCTCCTCGTGAAGATCTGGACCGTTCCAGTCACCGCATCCGCGCCATAGAGAACGCTCGAGGGGCCGCGCACGATCTCGATCCGTTCGATGTTGTCCGTGGTGAGATGGCTGAAATCGAAGAACCCTCCCGGCGCGTTCACAGGCACGCCATCGATGAGCACCTTGGTGTACCGGCTCTCGCCGCCGCGAAGAAAGAGCGACGTCACGGCGCCAAACGAGCCGCTCTGGACGATCGAAGCGCCGGGCACTTCCCGCAGCGCATCGGAGACGCGTGCGACCCCGCGCGCACGAAGCTCCTCTCCCGATATCACCGTTACCGGCTGCGTGAGCGTGCTCGCCGGTTTCGGAATCTTGGAGGCGGACACGACCACGGTTCCCAGTTGCGTGGTGTCCTTCTCCTGTGCCTCGACCGAAGTGGCACTGAGGACGAGGGTGATTGCGACCATAGCCATAAGGAGCGATTTCATGTCAGATCCTCCAGGAAGACGCAGTGAAGCCGGCAGCGGACAGCTGGCCGCTGATAGCTGGCAGCTTTGCAGTTCTCGGTGGTAGTCCTTATACCTGTCACAGAGTCCGCGGTCGCCGAAGGGGAACAAGCGCCGGCGCCCCAACGGCCGGGTCGCGGCTGATCACCAGCGGCCATCCATAGATCGACTCCAGCCTGTCAGCACGCATCACCTCGGTCGGCGAGCCGCTCGTGGCCACTCGTCCCTCGTGCAGAAGCACAATGGTGTCCGCGAACCGGGCGACGAGATTCAGCTGATGACTGACGAGCAGCACGGCGAGTCCGGACCGTGCGAGAGAATGCAGCAGCTCGAAGATCGCCATCTCGTGCGCGACGTCGAGAAAAGTGGTCGGCTCGTCAAGAACGAGAGCGGGCGCTTTCTGAGCGAGAGCACGGGCGATGCGGACACGCTGCCATTCGCCGCCCGAGAGCGCATCGGTGTCCCGATCCGCGAGCGATTCGACGTCCGCTTGCGCCAGTGCTTCCTCCACCGCGGTTTCATCTGACGCGGAGGCCGTCTTCCATAACCCGAGATGGGGATAGCGGCCAAGGGCGACGTATTCGCGCACCTGCACGGGAAACGTCGTCTCCTCGCGCTGGGGAACGACAGCGACGCTGATCGCGAGCTCCGAATGCGAAAGTTCCTTCACATCACGCGTGTCTATCGTAATCAGACCCGCGGATACGTCAGCGCGGCGGAGCAGAGCCCGCACGAGCGAGCTCTTCCCGGATCCGTTCGGACCAGCGAGCGCGGTGAGACGGCCTCGCGGAACCGCGAAGCTCACGCCGTCGACGGCGTTCCTGCCCGTTCCAGTGTATCTGACAACTACCTCGGAGAAGCCTATCACGCTGCCCGTCTCAATTGAACGAGAAAGAACGGAACACCGAGAAGCGCGGTAATCGCACCGAGCGGAAGCTCGGTTGGAGCGGCCACGGTGCGCGCCGCGAGGTCCGCCGCGACGACGAGCGTCGCCCCGATGATCGCGGCCGCAACAACGAGCGGCCGGTGAGCGCGGAGTCCGAGACGCCGCGCAATGTGAGGAACGATCAGACCGACGAATCCGATCAATCCCGCCGCCGCCACCGTAGCGGCCGCGAGAAGCGCGGCGAGGAGAAACACGCGCCGACCGGACCGCTCCGCGTCGACGCCAAGTGAAGCCGCGGTATCCTCGCCGAGCGAGAGGACGTCGATCTCGCGCGCCCAGTAGACCAGCGCGCCGCCGGCAGCGAGGATGCTCACCGCCAGCCACACGACGCGTGCCCAGGTGGCGTCAGCCGCCGAGCCCATCATCCACCACAGCGCGCCGCGAACCGTGTTCGGCTCTGCGCTCGCCAGCGCGACCATTATCGCCGCATTGGCGAACGCTCCCACGATCACACCGGCGATGAGGAGGGTCCGTACATCGGCGCGTACGCCGCGCCCGCCCACGCGAGCCACGCCGAGGGCGACGAAGACTGCGGCAATTCCGCCGAGGAAGGCCGCCAGCGTGATGATCGCGTCACTTGCCACCCCGAATGCAAATGCGATCACCGCCCCCACCGCCGCCCCACCCGACACACCGAGCAGATACGGCTCCGCGAGCGGATTCCTCAGCGCGCCCTGTAGAGCCGCGCCGCTCGCGCCAAGTCCAGCGCCGACTAGCGCGCCAAGCAGCACGCGTGGCAGTCTCAAGTCGCGCACGATCGCAATCGCGGTCGCGTCGCCCCTCCCGCGAAGCGCATCGATCACCGCCGCGATCGAAAGAGATACCGCTCCCCTCGCGACGGCGATCATCGCGATCACGATGAGGGCTCCGACGAGCGCGACCCAGTACCACCCGCGAAAGCGCTTCAGCGGACGACGCCCGGATGGAGCAGGCGCGCCAGCGACACTGCCGCCTCGCCCAGTCGCACCGACGGTCGCGCGACGAGGAGCGTATCGACGACGAGAACTCTTCCCTCACGCGCTGCGCGGACGATCTTCCAGCGGGGATCGTTTCCGATCTGCGAGGCGCCGATCGGGCCGGCGAGGATGAAGTCCGGATTTCGCTTCGCCACGTCTTCGAGTGAGATCGATTCCGACGGGCCCTCGATGTCGGCGTACACGTTTCGCGCGCCCGCGATATCCACCAGCTCGTTCATGAAGCTTCCCCCGCCGATCGTGATGAGCGGCGCATCCCACACATGCCAGAAGACAGTGGGACGCCGAAGATTGGCGGTAGCCGATCGGACGCGCTCGAGACTCCTGTAGACCGAATCGGTGACGATCTTCGCGCGCGCCGAATCGCCGACGATCGCGCCAAGAAGCGCCGTGGATCGACGGAAATCCGAGATATGGTCGATCTTGAGCGAAAGAGTGTTAACGCCTGCTGCGCGGAAGCGGCCGGCCGCGGCGCGGTTGTCCTCGCTGGCATAAAGAATCACGAGGTCGGGGCGTGTTCCGAGAACGACCTCCACGTTTGGACGGATGCCGTCACCCAGAGCGGGAATGAATCGGGCAGAGTCGGGCCACAGATCGTACTTCGTGCGGCCGACAAGCCGGGATCCGGCGCCGAGCGTGAAGAGAATCTCCGTCGTCGCCGGGTTGAGCGAGACAATGCGCGTCGGAATCTTCCCGACGCGGACCGAGTCGCCGAAATCGTCCTCGCCCGCGAGCTTCCCGCTACCCGACGGGTTGCACGCCGCCAGCAGGGAGGCGATCGCGAGCCCGAAACAGATCGATCGTCTTACGAAAATCAAAAGCGGACACTCCTCTCATGGGAATGCCCGCAACGAGCACGCGTCGCAAAGACGCCTGGCCGCCACCAGCACCTCCCCCGAGGTTCTGCGAAAGTGGCGCGGACGAAAGTCGTCTCCTGGCTTCGGGCCGCCGCACTCACCTTCCCGGCCGCGTGGCCAGTGGTGCTACGAGTGCGTGTTAGTGCCCGTTACAGTGGCGGGGCCGCACCGGCATCACACCGGTTTCCGTGGCTCCCGTCCGCGAT